>JAEXLY010000310.1 GCA_023444765.1 Pseudomonadota bacterium
GCCGCCGCGCAGGCCGCGGCGGCCGCAGCGGCCGCCGCCCAGGCCGCATCGCAGGTCGCCTATGGCGGCACGCTGGACGGCTCGGTGATCTACCAGAACCTGTGCGCGGGCTGCCACACCTCCGGCGCCGGCGGCGCGCCGACCCTGGCTGCCGCGCAGTGGACCGCGCGCATCGCCCAGGGCACCGAGACCCTGTACCGCCACGCGATCGAGGGCTACACCGGCAGCGACGGCGTGATGCCGCCCAAGGGCGGCAACCCCGCGCTGACCGCGGAGCAGGTGGAAGCCACGGTCGACTGGATGGTCGCCAACCTGCAGTAACCTGCCTGCCACAGCGGTTGCCGGAACGCCGCCTTCTGGCGGCGTTTTCGTGTCTGCGTTCCAAGGAAACCCGCATGCCCCTGCCCCGTCCCGCCCTGTCGCTCGCGCTGGCCCTGGTGCTGGCCGGCTGCGGCACCCCGGCCCTCGTCGACGCCCCCGCCACCCGTGGCGAAGGCGTCCTGGCGATCGGCCAGGTACAGGGGCGGGGCGAGACCAGCCCGCTGCTCGACCGCGAGGTCGTGGTCGAGGGCGTGGTCACCGGCAATTTCGGCCGCCATCTCGGCGGCTGGTTCATACAGGACGCGGGCGATGGCGATCCGGCCACCTCCGACGCCATCCATGTCACCGCCGACCACGCACCGGAGTTGCGCGCCGGCGATCGCGTGCGTGTGCAGGGCCGGGTGGTCGAGCATGGCGAGCGCGGGCGCGGCACCCTGACCTCGCTGCAGGCCGCCTCGATCGAGGTGCTCGGCCGCGGCGAGGTGGCGGTGGTGGAGCTGGACGCGCCTCCGGCCGACCGCGAACCGCTGGAGGGCATGCGCGTGCGCATCACCGCTCCGCTCACGATCGACGGCCAGCACGAGCTGGCGCGCTACGGCGTGCTGCACGCCAGCTTCGGCGAGCGGCTGCGCACGCCCACCGAACTGGCGCCGCCGGGTCCCGGGGCCGAGCGCGTGGCGGCCGACAACGCCCGCCGCCGGCTGCTGCTGGACGATGCCCGTGCGCAGGAACGCCCGTCCAGGATCTGGTACCTCGACGGCTCACCTGCGCCGCGCTCGGGCAGCCTGGTGCATGGCGCCGAAGGCATCCTCGACCAGCGCTGGGGCGAATGGCGGCTGCAGCTCACCGCGCCGCCGCGCATCGAGGCCGCGGCGCGCCCCGGCGTCCCGCGGGTGCCTGGAAGCCTGCGCCTGGCGTCCTTCAACCTGGGCAACCTGTTCAACGGCGACGGCCGCGGCGGCGGCTTCCCGACCGCCCGCGGCGCGCGCACGGCGGCGCAATGGCAGGCGCAGCTGGCGCGCGTGGTGGCCACGCTGCAGGCGCTGGATCCGCACGTGGCCGCGCTGATGGAGCTGGAGAACGACGGCGACGGTCCGGAGTCGGCCGTCGCCCAGCTGGTGGATGCGCTCAATGCCGGCGGCGGCGACTGGGCCTTCGTGCCCACCGGCAACGGTCCGGGCACCGACGCGATCCGCGTCGGCCTGCTCTATCGCAGCGCACGGCTGCGGCCGCTGGGCGCGCCGGCCACGCTCGAGGCGGCGCCGTTCGGGTATGGCAGCCGCGTGCCGCTGGCCCAGGCCTTCGTGCCGCTGGCCCGAGGACGCGAGGGCGGGCCGGCGTTCGTGGTGGTCGCCAACCACTTCAAGTCCAAGGGCTGCGGCGAGGCCAGCGGCCTGGACGCCGACCAGGGCGACGGCCAGGCCTGCTGGAACGCCAAGCGGGTGGCGTCGGCGCGTCGGCTGGACCAGTGGCTGGCCACCGATCCCACTGGCTCCGGCAGTGAACTCGTCGCGATCGTCGGCGATCTGAACGCCTACGGCGAGGAGGATCCCGTTCGCCTGCTGCGTGCTCAGGGCTGGGTCGACGCCCTGGCGGCCACCGCCATGGAACGGCACAGCTTCGTGTTCGACGGCATGGCCGGGCGGCTGGACCACGTGCTGCTCAGTCCCGCCCTCGCCGGCCGCCTGGCCGGCTCGGCCATCTGGCACAGCAATGCCGACGAACGGGCGGCCGCGCGCGACCGCGCCGGAGGCCAGGACACGGCCCTGCCCTGGCGCAGCTCCGACCACGATCCGCTGCTGGTCGGGCTGGACCTCTAGCGCGGGACGCAGGGCCACCCGCCGGGAGGCGGCCGGGCCTCGTGGCCGCTGCCGGGACCGGTCGGCGCCAACGAGGGGTGGTACTTCCCCGGGTGCCCGGAACCGGAGGCCGGGCGGCCGGCACGGGCGGGACGATGGCGGGCACCATCGTCGCGACGTCCGGATGGCGGGCGGCAGCGCGCGCACCGCCTTCGCAACGCTGCAGCCACGGGCAGGACCGCCGCGCCAGCGCGACACGGGGGCGTACGGGGAGGCGGGTATCATGCCGGCCATGGCCAATGTTCCCGACTTCCCCGCCCAGGGCGGCACCGTGCTGCTGCCAGGTCCGGCAGGCGCGCTCGAGGTCGCGGTCGATCCGCCCGAGGACGAGGTGCAGGCGCGGCCGCTGGTGGCGGTCGTCTGCCACCCGCTGCCCACCGAGGGCGGGACCATGCACAACAAGGTCGTCACCATGGCCGCGCGCGCGCTGCGCGAGTCGGGGGCGACCACGGTGCGCTTCAATTTCCGCGGCACGGGCCAGTCCGAAGGTGCGTTCGACAACGGCGAGGGCGAGCTCGACGACCTGCGCGCCGTGGTGGCCTGGGTGCGCGCGCAACGTCCCGGCCACGCGCTGTGGCTGGCCGGCTTCAGCTTCGGCGCCTATGTCGCGCTGCGTGCGGCGGCGGAGCTGCAGCCTGCGCTGCTGGTCTCGATCGCACCGCCGGCCGGACGCTGGGATTTCGCGTCCATCGAGTTGCCGACGATGCCGTGGCTGGTGATCCAGGGCGAGGCCGACGAGATCGTCGACCCGCAGGCGGTCTACGACTGGCTGGAGGACACCAAGGCGCAGGCCGAACTGGTGCGCATGCCCGACACCAGCCACTTCTTCCACCGCAAGCTGATCGACCTGCGCGGCGCGATCAGGCACGGGGTCCACGCCTACCTGCCCGCGGTCGATGGCTGAGCCGGACGCGACGCCGCCGTCGGCGCATTACCGCGCCGGCGTGGAGCGCGGCGAGTGGAGCGAGGATCCGGCCCAACGCGAAGCGCTCCAGGCGCTGGACCGCATCCACGGGGCCCTGTTGCAGCCCGCGCCACGCAGCGGGCTGCTCGCCCGGCTGCTGGGCGACGGCGGGCGCGAAACGCCGCAGGGCCTGTACCTGTGGGGTGGCGTGGGTCGCGGCAAGACCTTCCTGGTGGACCTGTTCTACGCGGCGCTGCCGCTGCCGGAGGTGCGCGGCGCGGCGCTGGCCAGCGGCGCGTTGCCG
>JAEXLY010000315.1 GCA_023444765.1 Pseudomonadota bacterium
GCGCTTGGGCGACAGGCCGACCTGCTCGCGGAACAGCGCGCCGAACCGGCGCGGGGACAGGCCGCAACGCGCCGCGACCGCATCGATGCGCTGCACGCCGGGTGCGGCGTCGATCAACTGCAGCGCATGGGCGACGGCGGGATGCCGATGCGCGCCGCCCGACCGCATGCGCCGCAGCAGCCACTGCTGCAGGATCCGCAGCCGCGCGTGGCCGTCGGCCGCCGCCAGCAGCCGGGCGCGCAGCTGTCCCGCCTGGCCCGGGACGATCGCCTCCAGATCCACGTGCGTGTTCGCCAGGGTGTCCATGCGCTCGCGGAAGAACGGGGCGGCGCCGCCGGGATGGAAGACGACCCCGACCACGCGCGCCTGCTCGGCCGTGTCGATCAGGACGCTGCGCGAGGCGGGCGCATCGAGCACGGCGCCGGCGTTGCGGGTGCAGCGCAGCGCGTCGTCGTAGACGCGGGTCTCGTCCTCGTCGAGGTTGACCACCAGCTGCGCCGCGGCCGAGGGCAGAAGGCGGTCGTAGGCGTGGGCCGCACGCGGCAGGTCGCAGTCCCAGATCGAGGCGACCAGGGCCGACAGCGGTGCGGCAGGGGTGACGATGAGCAGGCCCATGGCGATGCGTCGGGGAGTCGCGGCCAGCCTACCAGCCCGCGCCGGCACGACGGTCGCGGGCAGCACCGGTCAGGTGTCCTGCCGCGCACGGTCCTGCGGCCCGGCGCGCCGATGCCGCGCTCCTGCGGCAGAACGACGTCGCCGGTCGTTCGCGTGGGTCCGCGCATCCCTTCTCCGGTTTCTCCGGTCCGTGTGCCGTGCTTCCGCGCGCGTTGCCGCCGCCGGCCGGTCGCCGCGCCTGCGGCACCGCGACACCGGTCACCGCGGGGTGTCCGCTGCAGCCTCGGGCAGCAGCCGGTGGCCATGCGCGTAGACCGCGTGCCCGTCCTCGCGGGCGAAGCCCACCAGCGTGAGGCCGGCGCGCTCGGCCAGCGAGATCGCCAATGCGGTCGGGGCCGAGATCGCCGCCATGAAGCCGATGCCTGCGGTCGCGGCCTTCATCGCCATTTCGTAGCTGGCGCGGCTGGTCACCACCAGGAAGCCCCGCGCGGGGTCATGCCCAGCGTCGTGCATTGCGCCGATCAGCTTGTCCAGGGCGTTGTGCCGGCCGACATCCTCCCGTGTCAGCAACAGTTCGCCCTGCGGCGATGCCCAGCCGGCGGCATGCACCGCCCCGGTGGCCGCTGCGACCGGCTGGGCGGACCGCAGGCTTCGCAACGCGCTGCGCAGCGCCGCGGGTGAGACCGAGACGCGCACGTCGACCGGCGCCGGATGGCGCAGGGCCGCCTCCAGCGACGCGGTGCCGCAGAGTCCGCAGCCGCTGCGCCCGTCCAGGTTGCGCCGACGCGCGGCGAGTGCCTCGGCGCGTACGGCGGGGATACGCAGGCGGACCTCGATGCCTTCGACCAGGTTCGACACGCGTTCGATCGACAACTCGCCCGCGTGCGCGACGATTCCCTCGCTGAGGGCGAAACCGATCGCGAAGTCGCGCAGGTCCGCGGGCGTGGCCATCATCACGGCGAACGGCGCGTCGTTGCAGACGAAGGCCACGGGCACCTCCTCGGCGACGTGGTCGTCGAACATGCGGCGCGTGGCGCCATGCCAGCGTTCGACGGGCCTGCGGACGCTTCCGGGCGGTGTGCTGCGCGGGGCGGGTGCGGTCGCGTGTTCCATGGGCGGAGGATGGCACGCCCGGCGTGAGGCGGCGGTCGTCCGCTGCGTCCTACCCGATCGGCTCGTCCAGCAGCAGCTGTCGCGCGAAGCGCACGGGCGGGGCGCCCTGGGCGAGGATCCCGTCGTGGTAGGCCTTCGGGTCGAAGGCGTTCCCGGCCTTGGCCTCGGCTGCGCGGCGCGCGTCGAAGTGCTCCTGCGCGCCGACGAAGTAGGTGGCCAGCTGGGTCGAGGAGAGCTGTGCACGCACCCACTTGCCTTCGGCCTCGCTCTGCTGCTGGAAGGTCTGGCGCACCATCAGGTCCATGGCCTGCTCCTTCGTCCAGCCGTCCACGTGCACGCCCTGGTCGAGGATCGCGTTGGCCACCGATCGCGCGTAGAACTTGAGCTGCATCAGGCGGAACAGCGGGTCGCCGTCCAGATAGCCTGCGTCGGCCAGCACGCGCTCGGTGTACACCGCCCAGCCCTCGGCGAAGGGGCCGGAGCGGAACACGGCGCGCAGGGTCGAGGGGTGGTTGGCGGAGTGCGCGCCCTCGAGGTAGTGCCCCGGCATCGCCTCGTGGATCGACAGCACGTGGATCATGTACTCGTTGTATTCGCGCAGGAACGAGTCGACCTGGGCGTCGTTCCAGTCCTCCGGGATGGGGGAGATCGCGTAGTAGGTGTCCAGGCCCTTGTCCAGCGGGCCGGGCGAATCGCAATACGCCACCGCCACGCCGCGCTGGAACTCGGGCATGAGGATGATCTTCACCGGGTCGTCGGGCACGGTGACGAGGTTCTCCTTGCGCACGAAGCGCGTGGCCTCCTCCAGCGTATGCCGTGCGAACGCCACCACCTCGTCGCGCGCCGGGCGCCGGGCGTAGGCGTGCTCCATCGCCGCCTCGATGGCGGCCTGCCGCTGCGCTTGCCCCGGTGCCTGCGGCGTCGGCGGCGCGCCGGGCCTGCCGGCGAGCACCTCGCGCGAGACCGCATACATCTCGTCGCGGATGCGCGCCAGCTCGGCTTCCGCGCGTCGGCGGATCTCCTGGCGCGAGAGCGAGGAATTGAGCGAGTACTTCAGCTGGCGGTCGTAGCGTTCCGCACCGATCCGGAACTCGCCGCGTGCCCGGGGCACGAGGGTGCCGTCCAGCCAGCGCTGGTGCTCCTCGACCGCCGCGCGCAGCCCGGCGACGGCAGCGTCCAGGCGCACGCGGCCGGCACCCTGCAACTGCCCGGCATTGGGCGCGATGAAGGTATCGACCAGGGCGAGCAGGCCGGGATTCTGGCGCGCCACCGCTTCGGCGTGGGTCCGCGGCACGCGCGCCGGGTCGAGGTTGGCGCGTGCCTGCGCCAGCAGCTCGGGAATCTTCTCCATGCGCGCGGTGGCTGCCCTCAGGCGTTCGGGCAGCGGCGCGAACTCGCGCGCCATGAGCCCGTAGATGGCGCCGCCCGCCAGGCCGCTGTACACCTGCGGGTCCCAGGCCCAGGACTGGAAGCTGCGGCTGTTCCACAACGCCGATTCGAGCTGGTTGCGCAGGATCATGGCATCGACCTGGTTCTCGCGCGACAGCGCCGCCAGGTCGATGGCCTCGAGCGCGGCCAGCATCCGCTCGTTGAAGGCATCGGCCTTCGCGCGGCCCGCTATGGACAGGTCGTCGAGTTCGCCGTCGTAGCGATGGTCGCCGATCCGGGTGGCGGCCACGGGCGAGAGCGCCATCGCCTCGTCGAGGTAACGGCGCGCGAGTGCGGCGAACGCCGCATCGGCCGACGTGGCACGGTTCCCGGCGTCGGCGGCAGGCGCGTCGGCCCGGGTCGGGGCGGTGGCGGTGCCCCCGCAGGCGGTGAGCGTGGCGACGACGAGGGTGCAGGCGAGCAGGGACGGGCGCATGGGGATCCGGCGGCAGGCGGTTGCGCGGCAGCATAGCCGTCCGATGGCGGCGCGAACGGGATGCAGGTCCACGTAGCCACATCCGCCGGCGCGACCATGCCGGAAGTCATGTCCGCGCCAGCGGCAACGCCGACTATGCTGGGGCGGATCAACGTGCAGTGGAGACAAGGCGATGCAGCGACGCGATTTCCTGGCATTGGGCGGCCTCGCCGCAGGTGGAGCGATGCTGCCGCCGCTGCTGATGGGACGGGCGATCGCGGCGGAGCAGCTGCTGGAGACCATCGACCCCGTCCACAGGAAGCGGCTCGCCGACGCCGCGCTGCAGGCCGCCACCGATGCCGGCGCCAGTCACTGCGACGTGCGCATCGGCCGCTACCTGCGACAGTCGCTGCTGACGCGCGAAGCGCTGGTGCTCAACGTCGCCAACGAGGAATCGGTGGGCGTCGGCGTGCGCGTGATCGCAGGCGATGCGTGGGGCTTCGCCGCCACCAGCCGCCTGGACCCGGACGCGGTCGCGGCCGCGGCACGGCAGGCGGTCGCGATCGCGAAGGCCAACGCGCGCATCCAGTCCGAGCCGGTGCGGCTTGCGCCGGCGCCGGGCGTCGGCGAGGTGTCCTGGCGCACGCCGATCGCCAGGAACGGCATGGAGGTGCCGATCCGCGACAAGCTCGACCTGCTGCTGTCGGTGAACGCGGCAGCGATGGAGGCGGGCGCCAGTTTCGCCAGCTCGCGCATGTTCCTGGTCAACGAGCAGAAGTACTTCGCCTCGACCGACGGCTCCTACATCGACCAGGACGTGCACCGCATCTGGGTGCCGTTCACCGTGACGGCGATCGACAAGGCCAGCGGGAAGTTCCGCACCCGCGACGGACTGTCGGCGCCGATGGGCATGGGCTACGAATACCTCGATGCCGACCCGGCGCAGCGCTTCGAACTGCCCGGGGGGGTGGTCGCCTACGGCCGCAGCTACGACATGCGCGCCGACGCGATCGCCGCGGCCAGGCAGGCGCAGGAGAAGCTGAAGGCGCCGTCGGTCAAGCCCGGCCGCTACGACCTGGTGATCGATCCGAGCAACCTGTTCCTGACCATCCACGAGAACGTCGGCCACCCGCTGGAGCTCGACCGCGTGCTGGGCTACGAGGCCAACTACGCCGGCACCAGTTTCGCCACGCTCGACAAGCGCGGCACCTTCCGCTGGGGCAGCGACATCGTCAACTTCTTCGCCGACAAGACCCAGCCCGGCAGCCTCGGCGCGGTCGGTTACGACGACGAGGGGGTGAGGTGCCGGCGCTGGGACCTGGTGCGCGATGGCGTGCTGGTCGACTACCAGTCGATCCGCGACCAGGCGCACATTCTCGGAAAGCCCGAGTCCGATGGCTGCTGTTATGCCGATTCGTGGTCGAGCGTGCAGTTCCAGCGCATGCCCAACGTGTCGCTGGCGCCGGGAAAGGCGCCGCTGACGGTGCGCGAGATGATCGCGGACGTCGAGAACGGGCTCTATATCCACGGTCGCGGCTCGTACTCGATCGACCAGCAGCGCTACAACGCCCAGTTCGGGGGGCAGCTGTTCTTCGCCATCCGCAATGGCGAGGTGCAGGGCCTGGTCGAGGACGGTGCCTACCAGATCCGCACGCCCGAGTTCTGGAACGCGTGTTCGGCGATCTGCGACGAGCGGGACTTCCGCCTCGGCGGCTCGTTCTTCGACGGCAAGGGCCAGCCCAGCCAGGTATCGGCAGTCTCGCATGGCTCGGCGACGACCCGCTTCGACGGCCAGAACGTGATCAATACCGCGCGATCGCTCGGCTGACGGGCGCCGCGCGGCGGACGACGGCATGCGCCATGCAGTGCGTGACCGTGCCGAAAGTCATTTGCGCCGGCGCGGCCGACCCGTCGAGAATCGGGATTCCCTCCGGCGCGCGGCGCGCGACCCGGGGCCGCGGCGGCACCGCGGACACGACAAAGGAGATACGGCCTTGCAACGACGCGATTTCCTGGCCCTCGGCGGCCTCGGCATGGGCAGCCTGGCGCTGCCTTCCTGGCTCGGAAAGGCGGTTGCTGCCGAGCAACTGGTCAGCACCCTCGACGTGGCGATCAAGAAGCAGCTCGCCGACGCGGCGCTGCAGGCGGCACGCTCGTCCGGCGCCAGCTACTGCGACGTGCGCATCGGCCGCTACCTGCGCCAGTTCGTGATGACGCGCGAGGACAAGGTGCAGAACGTGGTGAACACCGAGTCCACTGGCGTGGGCGTGCGCGTGATCGCCGACGGCGCCTGGGGCTTCGCCGCCACCAACGGCCTGACCAGCGATTCGGTGGCGGAAGCCGCGCGCCGCGCCACCGCGATCGCCAAGGCCAACGCGAAGGTGCAGACCGCGCCGGTGCGGCTGGCGCCCGCGCCGGGCTACGGCGAGGTCGCGTGGAAGACGCCGATCCGCAGGAACGCGATGGAAGTGCCGGTCAAGGACAAGGTCGACCTGCTGCTGTCGGTCAACGCGGCCGCCACCAACGCCGGCGCCAGCTTCGTCAATTCCACCCTGTTCCTGGTCAACGAGCAGAAGTACTTCGCCTCCACCGACGGCTCCTACATCGACCAGGACGTGCATCGCATCTGGGCGCCGTTGACGGTTACCGCCATCGACAAGGCCACCGGCAAGTTCCGCACCCGCGAGGGGCTGTCCGCGCCGATGGGGATGGGTTACGAGTACCTTGACGGCGACGCCTCGCAGAAGTTCGTCACCCCCAACGGCGTGGTCAACTACGGCCAGTCCTACGACATGCTCGAGGACGCGGTGGCCGCGGCGAAACAGGCGCAGGAGAAGCTCAAGGCGCCGTCGGTCAAGCCGGGACGCTACGACCTGGTGCTCGATCCCTCGCATACCTGGCTGACCATCCACGAGAACGTCGGCCATCCGCTCGAACTCGACCGCGTGCTCGGCTACGAGGCCAATTACGCCGGTACCAGCTTCGCGACGCTCGACAAGCGCGAGTCCGGTTTCCGCTACGGCAGCGAGATCGTCAACCTGTTCGCCGACAAGACCCAGCCGGGCAGCCTCGGCGCCGTCGGCTACGACGACGAAGGCGTGAAGTGCAAGCGCTGGGACCTGGTCAAGGACGGCGTCCTGGTCGATTACCAGACCATCCGCGACCAGGCCCACATCCTCGGCAAGACCGAATCCGACGGCTGCTGCTACGCCGACTCCTGGTCGAGCGTGCAGTTCCAGCGCATGGCCAACGTCTCGCTTGCGCCCGGCAAGCAGAAGCTCTCGCCGGCCGACATGATCAAGGACGTCGAGAACGGCATCTACATCATCGGCGACGGCTCGTTCTCCATCGACCAGCAGCGCTACAACGCCCAGTTCGGCGGCCAGCTGTTCTACGAGATCAAGGACGGCAGGATCACGCAGATGCTCGAGGACGTGGCCTACCAGCTGCGCACCCCGGAATTCTGGGCGGCCTGCTCGGCGATCTGCGACGAGAGCGACTACCGCCTCGGCGGCTCGTTCTTCGACGGCAAGGGCCAGCCGGGCCAGGTCTCGGCGGTCTCGCACGGGTCGAGCACCGCGCGTTTCAACGGCATCAACGTCATCAACACCGCGCGTTCGCTCGGCTGACGGCACAGGAGACCCGAATACATGAGCATCTTCACCGAAGCCGAAGCCAAGGCCATCCTCGACAAGGTCATCGCCCTGTCGAAAGCGGACGAGTGCACCGCGACGCTCTCGGGCGGCAACAGCGGCAACATCCGTTTCGCGCTCAACAACGTATCCACCAGCGGCATCGTCGACAACGTCGAACTGGCCGTGTCGGTCGCGTTCGGCAAGCGCGTGGGCACCGCCACCATCAACGAGTTCGACGACGCCTCGCTCGAGCGGGTGGTGCGCCGCGCCGAGGACCTCGCACGGCTGGCGCCCGAGAATCCCGAGTTCATGCCCGCCATCGGCAAACAGGCCTACACGCCGACCGGCACCCACAGCGCCGCCACCGCCGCCATCACCCCCGAGTACCGCGCCCAGGTGGCGTCCGACTCGATCGCGCCCTGCCGCCCGGCCGGGCTGGTGGCCGCCGGCTTCCTGGAGGACAGCCGCTCGTTCACCGCCATCGCCAACAGCAACGGCAACTTCGGCTACCAGACTTCGACCAGCGCCGATTACACCTGCACGGTGCGCACCGAGGACGGCCGCGGTTCGGGCTGGGTGGGGCGCAACGTCACCGACATCTCGCAGTTCGACGCCAGCCGCGATGTCGCCATCGCCATCCGCAAGGCACGCGAGTCGGCCGACGCCAAGGCGCTGGAGCCGGGCAAGTACACCGTGGTGCTGGAGCCGCACGCGGCCGCCGGGCTGATCTCGTTCATGATGTTCTTCTTCGATGCGCGCCAGGCCGACGAGGGCCGCAGCTTCCTGTCGAAGAAGGGTGGCGGCAACAAGCTCGGCGAACAGGTCTACGACCCGCGGGTGAACATCTGGGCCGATCCGGCCGACCCCGATGCCCCGGTCCTGCCCTGGGATGACCAGGGCATGGCGCGCAGGCGAATGCCGGTGATCGAGAACGGCAAGATCGCCAACCTGCTGTACTCGCGCTACTGGGCGCAGCAGCAGGGACGCGAGGCGGTGGCCACCCCGGGCAACCTGATCATGTCCGGCGGTACCAAGTCCACCGCCGACCTGGTGCGAGAGACCGAACGCGGCATCCTGGTCACCCGCACCTGGTATATCCGCATGGTCGATCCGCAGACCGTGCTGCTCACCGGCCTGACCCGCGACGGCACGTTCTACATCGAGAACGGGCAGATCCGGCATCCGATCAAGAACTTCCGCTTCAACGAGTCGCCGGTGATCATGCTCAACAACATCGACGAACTCGGCAAGCCGGTGCGGGTGAGCGGCGACGAATCGCGCTTCGCGATGATGATCCCGCCGATGCGCCTGCGCGATTTCACCTTCACCTCGCTGTCCGACGCGGTGTGACCACGCGCCGCGCCCGGTCCGCCCGCTTCCCCGTGCGCCGGGCCTAGGGACGACCCGCCTGCGCGGCGCCGCCGTGCAGGCAGGGCCGGGGGCCGCATCGACAGCAGATCCGCATGTCCACCCAAGCGAACGCCCGGCACCACGCAGACATCGAACCGCCCCGGGGAGCGCGTTCGCGCCCCGGCATGACCCGCGCCCGGTTCCTGCGCCTTGGCCTCGGCGCCGCTGCCGGCGCCTGGCTGGCGGCGAAGTCCGGGCCGCTTGCCGCCGCGAATACCGCCAGCTACGACTTCTGGTTCACGCGCCTGAAGTACGACTCGGGCGACTGGGACGTGGACGAGCGCATGCCATCCAACATCATCACCTCGCTGATCGACTACACCGGCCTGCGCGTGGATCCGAAGGAACACGTGGTCGAGCTGGCCGATCCGAAGATGCTGTCCGCGCCGTTCTGCTACCTGGCCGGTCACAAGCTGGTGGAGTTCAGTCCGGCCGAACGGCGCAACTTCGAGCGCTACGTGCGCAACGGCGGCTTCGTGTTCGTGGACGACTGCAACCACGACATCGACGGCCTGTTCGCGAAATCCTTCGAGGCGCAGATGGCCTCGATCTTCGGCGCGCGTGCGCTGGCGAAGATCCCCAACAGCCATCCGCTCTACCGCAGCTTCTTCCAGTTCCCGGACGGTCCGCCGGCGACCAGCTACGAGCTCAATGGCTGGGGCGACGACCTGGTGCACGACTACCTCAAGGGCATCAGCATCGACGGACGCCTCGGCGTGCTCTACAGCAACAAGGACTACGGCTGCGAATGGGACTACGACTGGCGCAACAAGCGCTTCCTGGCCGAGGACAACACCAGGTTCGCGGTCAATATCGTGGTGTATGCGCTGACGTCATAGGCATGGGAGCTTCGATCCGCCCGACTTCGGCCTCCTTCCGACCGGAATCGCGATTCCAGCGGGAGCCGGACGCCAGTTCTTGCCTTCTTCCCTTCAGAGAGGATCGAGGGCGTTACTCAGCGAAGCTGGGGCGGGACTTCGGGCCGACAGGGCACGGCTCACCGAGGCTGCTGCGTCGACACTTCCCTGAGCAGCGGCTTTCCCGGTTTCCGAATGATCGAGGCCGCGATGCGCGGAGTCCGCCAGTCGCTCCGGGCCGGAGGTTGCGGACGGCAGCGCATGGCGCTGCGGCGGCGAGTTCCCTGGAGGTGAACGCGCGCGGTACATCGCGCCTGCGCACCAGCACCCGGTGCGCTGCGCAGGGCTGTCCCGCCAAGCGGGCTGAGCAAGCCGGGGGAACAAGTCAAGCGCCGCGACGGCCATGCGCCGTCCGCTGTCGTGGCCTCGATCGCAAAGCTAAGAGGCCCTGGGAGCCGAAGCGTTGGCTCAACATATCCAGTGAGCCGCGTCCTGCCGGCCGGGGGTCGCGACAAGCAAGACATGGATGTCTTGCGCGCGAGTCGGGGCAGGATGCCCCGACCGAGCGAAAAGCGACCCCCGGCCGACAGGGCGCGGCGTCCATCCGAAGCCAGGATCACGTTTCGGCGGGTTCTTGCTCCTGCACAACCAAGACTCCCACATGACGTCACTCACCGAATCCGACATCCAGTCCCGCGTGGCCCGACTGGCCGACCTGCGCGCGGCCATCGCCACCGCCATCGTCGGCCAGCACCACGTGGTCGAGCAGTTGCTCACCGGCCTGCTTGCCGGCGGCCACTGCCTGCTCGAAGGCGTGCCCGGCCTGGGCAAGACCCTGCTGGTGCGCACCTTGGGCCGGGCGCTGGACCTGCAGTTCCGGCGCGTGCAGTTCACCCCCGACCTGATGCCCAGCGACCTGCTCGGCACCGAGCTGCTGGAAGAGGACCACGGTACGGGCCGGCGCGCATTCCGCTTCCAGCAGGGCCCGGTGTTCACCAACCTGCTGCTGGCCGACGAACTCAACCGCACCCCGCCCAAGACCCAGGCTGCGCTGCTGGAGGCGATGCAGGAGCACACGGTGAGCTTTGCCGGCGTGACCCACGCGCTGCCGGAACCGTTCTTCGTGCTGGCCACGCAGAACCCGATCGAGCAGGCGGGCACGTATCCGCTGCCCGAAGCGCAGCTCGACCGCTTCCTGCTGCATATCGCGCTCGACTATCCGGGCGAGGAGGAGGAGCGCGCGATCGTCGCCCAGACCACCTCCAGCCACGTGGTCGAAGTGCCGCGGGTGATGGGCGCCGAAGACGTGCTCGCGCTGCAGGCGCTGGTGCGGCAGGTGCACCTTGGCGACGACCTGCTGGCCTGGATCACGCGCCTGGTCCGCGCCACCCGGCCTGGCGGGCACGCGCCGCAGATCGTGCGCGACTACGTGAAATGGGGCGCGGGGCCGCGCGCCGGCCAGTCGCTGGTGCTGGCCGCGAAGGCACGGGCGTTGCTGCATGGCCGCCTGGCCGCCACCCGCGACGACGTCCAGGCGCTGGCGGCACCGGTGTTGCGCCACCGCCTGCTGCTCTCGTTCGCCGCCGAGGCCGAAGGCAAGCGTCCGGACGAGGTCGTTGCCGCGCTGCTGCGCGACGTGCCGCCGCCGGCCGCCTGAGCCGCGCCAGGCGCATGGTCCACGATCCCGTCAGTCCCGGCC
>JAEXLY010000333.1 GCA_023444765.1 Pseudomonadota bacterium
CGGCAGCACCTGCGTGCCGCTGGCGCGCGCTTCGTCCAGGTAGCCCTGCAGGCGGGCGAACTGGGTGTCGTTGATGATGCGGCTGTAATCCTCCCCGCCGCCTGCCTCGCCGTAGCGCGCGGCCACCTCCGCCCGCAGCGCCTCGACCAGCGCATCGCGGCGCGCCTGGTCGCCGACGAGCAGCACGTAGTCCGGGGCGATGCAGGTCTGGCCGGCGTTGAACCACTTGCCGGTGGCCAGCCGCGCCGCGGCGCGAGCCGGCGGCACGTCCGGGCAGACGATCGCCGGCGACTTGCCGCCCAGTTCCAGCGTGAGCGGGGTGAGGTGGGCCGCGGCGGCGGCCATCACCTTGCGCCCCACCGCTGTGGAGCCGGTGAACACCAGGTGGTCGAAGGGCAGTGCGGCGAAGGCGGCGGCGACGTCCGCCTCGCCGGTGGCCACGGCCACGCGTCCTTCGGGGAACACCTGCGCCAGCAGCGAGCGCAGGAATGCCGCGCTGCGCGGGGTGTGCTCGGAGGGTTTGAGGAAGACGTGGTTGCCCGCGGCGATCGCGGTGGCCAGCGGTACCAGGGCGAGGTTGACCGGATAGTTCCACGGCGAGATCACGCCGACCACGCCCACCGGTTCGCTGCGCAGCTGCGCCCGGGCCGGCCAGAAGCGCCAGCCCACGGCCACCCGGCGCGGCCGCATCCAGCCACGCAGGTGGCGGCGCAGGTGGTCGATCTCGGTCAGCACCGTCATGCCGTCGGCCACCAGCGATTCGTGCCGGGAGCGGTGGCCGAAGTCGGCCGCGATCGCGTCGGCCATCTCCGGCAGCCGTGCCCGCAGCGCCTCGCGCAGGCGCGCCAGGTCGCGCCGGCGCTGGGCGAGGTCGGGCTTGCGCTGCTGCCAGGCATGGCGCAGCCGGGCCAGGGTGGGGGCGAGCTCGGCAACCGGCGTGTCGGAATCCATGCGCGGCAGTGTAGTCGGGGCTCCCGGCGCCAGGCCCTACAATGGCGGGCATGACGCCGCCGTCCTCCAACCTGCGCCCCTACCGCGGCCACCTGCCGCAGCTGGGCGAACGCGTGTTCATCGACCCCTCCGCCCAGGTGATCGGCGACGTGGTGCTGGGCGACGATGTCTCGATCTGGCCGATGACCGTGATCCGCGGCGACGTCAACTTCATCCGCATCGGCGCGCGCAGCAACCTGCAGGATGGCGTGGTGGTGCACGTCAGCCACGACGGTCCGCACCTGAAGGACGGTGGATTCGCCACGGTGATCGGCGAGGACGTCACCATCGGCCACCGCGCGATCATCCATGCCTGCCGCATCGAGGACGCCTGCCTGATCGGCATGGGCGCGGTGGTGATGGACGGCGCGGTGGTGAGGAAGCACGGCTTCGTCGGCGCCAACGCGCTGGTCTCGCCGGGCAAGGTGGTGGGCGAGGGCGAGCTGTGGCTGGGCAATCCGGCGCGGCTGGTGCGCAAGCTCGACGACGCGCAGATCGAGGCGCTCTACTACAGCGCGCAGCACTACGTGCGGCTCAAGGACGACTACCTGCTCGACGCCTCCCGCTGAGCGGGGCCGTCGCGTACAGTAGCCCGGTGCACGGGGAGCGACGGGGACAGGGCGGGCGCAGCGGGCGGGACGCAGGGATGCGCGTGCCGGAGGCGGCCGCGTGTCCGCGCGCGCAGTGCTGATGCTCGATACCGTCCGCGAGATCCACACCCCCGAAGGCGTCGCGCTGCGTCTGCCGGCCGCCGGGCCGGTGCCGCGCGCGCTGGCCTGGCTCATCGACCTGGCGATCCGGATCGGCCTGCTGCTGGTGGCCTCGATGCTGTTCGCGCTGCTGGGCCGGGCCGGCACGGGCCTGTACCTGGTGCTGCTGTTCCTGGTGGTCTGGGCCTATCCGGTGGTGTTCGAGGCGATGTGGCACGGGCAGACGCCCGGCAAGCGCGCGCTGGGCCTGCGGGTGGTCTCGGCCGACGGCGCGCCGGTGGGCTGGATGGCCTCGTTCCTGCGCAACCTGATGCGCACCGTGGACATGCTGCCGTTCGGCTACGCCTTCGGCCTGGCCTCGAGCCTGGCCGATCCCTGGAACCGGCGCCTTGGCGACATCGTCGCCCGCACGATGGTGGTCCATGCGCCGGCGCGAGGCCATGGCGCCGGTTTGCCGCCGGCGCCGGCGCAGGCACCGTCCATGCCGTTGCTGCCGGCCGAGCAGGCCGCGCTGATCGCCTTCGCCGAACGCGCGTACGCGCTCACCCCGCAACGCCAGGAGGAACTGGCCGACATCGCCGTCGCGCTGACCGGTGCGCGCGGGCCGGCGGGCGTGGACCGGCTGATGGCGATCGCGCAGTGGCTGCTGGGGCGGCGGCCATGAGGCAGGAGGCCTTCGTCGCGCGGCACGAGGCCGAATGGCGCGCATTCGAACGCTGGCTCGACTCGTGCGGCGGTACCCGGCGCGGCGAGGGGGTGCCGGGAGACGAGGAGATTCCGACCCGCTACCGGCGCCTGTGCCAGCAGCTCGCGCTGGCCAGGAAGCGCGGTTACAGCCCGCAGGTCGCCGCACGCCTGCAGGCGCTGATGCAGCGCGGGCACGACGTGCTCTATCGCGCGCCGCCGCCGCAGTGGCGGCGTGCGTTGCGTTTCCTGGCAGCGGATTTCCCGCGCCTGGTCCGCGCGCAGCGCGGCTGCCTGTGGTTGGCGGCGATGCTGTTTGCGCTGCCCACCATCGCCCTGTTCCTGGCCGTGCAGCAGTGGCCGGAGCTCGCCCACAGCGTGTTCGACCCGCAGCAGCTGGCGCGCTTCGAGTCGATGTACGACCCGTCCGATGCGCGCCACGGCCAGGGCCGGGAGAGCGACAGCGACCTGGCGATGTTCGGCTACTACATCTACAACAACGTCAGCATCGGCTTCCGCACCTTCGCCTCGGGCCTGCTGGCCGGCGTGGGCACGGCCTTCGTGCTGGTGTTCAACGGCGTGGTGTTCGGCGTGGTCGCCGGGCATCTGCAGGCGATCGGCCACGGCGATCCGTTCTGGCGCTTCGTCGCCGGGCACTCCGCGCCGGAACTGGTGGCGATCGTGATCGCGGGCGCGGCCGGGCTGCGCCTGGGCCTGGCGCTGCTGGCGCCGGGCCGCCTGCGCCGGGTGGACGCGCTGGCCGAGGCCGGGCGCGTCGGCGCCAGGCTGTGCCTGGGGATCCTGGCGATGCTGGTGTTCGCGGCCTTCGTCGAGGCGTTCTGGTCCTCGACCGGCTCGATTCCCGCACCGGTGAAGTTCGGCGCGGGCGCGCTGCTGTGGACGCTGGTGCTGGCATGGCTGGGCTTCGGCGGGAGAGGCGATGACGCGCTGGCGCAGCACGGCCGCGCCGTCATGCCGGGCGACCGGCCACGGGTGACCGGGCCGGACGTCCCGGCGATTCCGGTGTCCCGGCAGCGGGGAAGCAGGAAGGAACCACAACGTGCGCCTTGACCAGATCAGCGTCGAGCTGCGACCGCGGTCGCCCTGGGAGGCCATGGAACTGGGCACCGCGCTGGTGCGCCGCCACGCGCGTGCGGTGTGGCGGCCGTGGACGATCGCGACGCTGCCGGTGTTCGCGCTGCTCAACGCCGCCGCCTGGGCGATCGATGCGCTGTGGCTTGCCGCCCTGGCGATGTGGTGGCTGCTGCCGTTGTTCGACCGCATCGTGCTGTCGGTGCTCGCGCGCGCCGTGTTCGGCGAGGCGCCCGGCACGCGCCAGGCGCTGGCTGCAGTGTGGCAGGGCGGCTGGCGCGCGGCGCTGTCGCGACTGGGCTGGCGGCGACCCAGTCCGTGGCGATCGATCGCCATGCCGGTGGAGCAGCTCGAGGGGCTGTCGGGCGGGATGCTGGCGCGGCGGCGCGCGGTGATCGTCGACGGCATCCAGGGCCATGCCCTGCTGCTGGCGACCGCCTGCCTGCTGTTCGTGCTGGTGCTGCTGGTGTCCCTGCTGATGCTGGTGCTGATGTTCGTGCCGGAGGAACTGCTGTCCGAATCGGCACGCGCGATGTGGGCCCTGGTCACCCAGGATCCGCCGCGCATCGCGCAACTGGGATTCAATGCGGCGCTGTGGCTGGCGATCTCGGCGGTCGAGCCGTTCCATGTCGGCGCCGGCTTCGGCCTCTACCTCAACCGCAGGGTACGGATCGAGGCCTGGGACATCGAGATCGTGCTGCGGCGGATGCGGGCCCGCCTGGCGAGTGCCGCGCTGGCGGTGCTGGCGCTGGCCGCGCTGCCGCTGCTGTCCCCGGAGGCCGCTGCGCAAGCCGACGGACATCGGCAGGCGCTGCACCAGGCGGTGAAGTCCGACGAGGTGGGAACGCGTGCGCGACCGACCCTGCCGCGCGTGTTCGGCGCCGGGGAGGTGGCCGACCATGCGCCGTTCCGGCAGGCGGTCAAGCGCGCCTACGAAGATCCCCTGCTCACCCGCAGCCGCACGGAGACGAGCTGGCAACCGCGGCGCGAGCGGGCCACCCCCGCACCGCGCGAGATGCCGCCGTGGTTGCGCATGGCCGGACAGCTGCTGGCGCTGGCCGGGGAGTTCGGGCTGTGGATCCTGCTGGGCCTGGTCGTGCTGGCGTTGACCCTCACCGCACGGCGCTGGTTGCCGTGGATGCGTGGCGTGGCGGTCCGGCGCGTGGACGAGGGCGAAGTGACGGTGAGCGTCGCGGCCGAGCCTGACGTGCTGCCGCCCGATCTCGCCGCGCAGGCGCGCAGGCTGTGGCGCGAGGGCAGGCCCCGGCGCGCGCTGGCCCTGCTCTACCGCGGCAGCGTCGAGGCCATGGTCGCGCGCATCGGCACGGCGCTGGTGCCCGGCGCCACCGAGTCCGAATGCCTGCGCGCCTCGCGGCGCATGCCCGAGCCGGACGACCGCGAGAGCTTCGCGCGCATGGTGCGGGTCTGGCAGCTGGCGGCCTATGCGCAGCGGCTGCCGCGCGACGAGGAGTTCGAGGCGCTGCTTGCCGACCTGTCGCTGCGCTTCGGATGGGTACGATGAGCCGCCTGCGCACCATCGCGATCGTGATCGCGGGAGCGCTGCTCCTGGCATTGCTGGCGGCGTGGTGGCACCACACCTACGAGCGGGTGGTGGAAACCCGTCCGCTGCCCCCCGCCGGCGAGGCGGCCTACAACCCGCTGTACGCGCTGAAGCTGGCGTTGCGCGCGGACGGCATCGACGCCGAGTCGCGCCAGCGGCTCGACCTGGCGGGCGCCCGTCCGGGCCGGCGAGACACGGTGCTGCTGCTCGGCGATCCGCGCACCCTGGCCGCCCGCGACGTCGATGCGCTGCTCGAGTGGGTGGAGGACGGCGGACACCTGCTGGTCACCACGCCGCGTGGCCAGCGTCTGTCCGCGCCGCGCGAGCACGACCTGCTCGAACGCCTGGAGCTCACCCTGCGGCCCGGCGACGCCGCCTGCGAGGAACTGGTCATGCCCGGCCAGGAGCGGCATGTGGAGTTCTGCGGGGGCACGCGTTTCGTCCCGCGGGTCGACCCGGTGCTGTCCTGGGGCGATTTCAGCGCCGGCTTCGTCCATGTGCGGCTGGCCCGCGGCGACGGCGTCGTCGATGTGCTCGCTTCGGCCGACTTCATGGAGAACCGTGGCCTGAGCGAGGTTCCGCACCTGGCCCTGACCAGGCAACTGCTGGCGCCCAACTACGGCCACGGGCGCATGCACCTGGTGTACGCGGCCGACATGCCGCCATTGTGGCGGCTGCTGCTCGAGCGCGCATGGATGGCCTGGGCACCGTTGCTGCTGGCCCTGCTGGCCTGGCTCTGGATGCGCCCGCAGCGCGTCGGCCCGGTCATGCCGCCGCCGCCGGCAGAGCGGCGCTCGCTGCTCGAGCACATCCAGGCCAGCGGCGAGCACCTGCGCCGCCATGGCCTGACCGCGCTGCTGCACGCGGCGATGCGCGAGCAGTTCCTGGCGCGGCTGCGCCGCCGCGATCCGTTGGCCGCAGCGCTCGAAGGCGTGGCCCAGGCCGAGGCCATCGCCGCGCGCACCGGCCTGCCGGCGCCGGAGATCGAACACGCCCTGCGTTCCCCGCGACCGCGCGATGCCAGCGATTTCCGGCTGCGCGTGGCCCGACTCGTCGAGATGAGACAACGACTATGACCGAAAGCTCCGCTTCCTCCGCGCCGATCACCGGCGATGCCCTGGTCGAACGCGTCGCGCGCGTGCGCGACGAGGTGTCGCGGGCCTTCATCGGCCAGGCCGAGGTCCTCGACCAGATCCTGGTGGCGCTGCTGGCCGGCGGACACGTGCTGATCGAAGGCGTGCCGGGGCTGGGCAAGACCCTGCTGGTGCGCGCGCTGGCGCGGGCGCTGGGCTGCGGCCACGCGCGGGTGCAGTTCACCCCGGACCTGATGCCCAGCGACGTCAGCGGCCATGCGGTGTGGGACGCGCGCAGCGAGACCTTCAGCATGCGCCGTGGCCCGATCTTCACCAACCTGCTGCTGGCCGACGAGATCAACCGCGCGCCGGCCAAGACCCAGTCGGCGCTGCTGGAGGCGATGCAGGAACAGCAGGTCACGATCGAGGGCCAGAGCTTCGCCCTGCCGCCCCCGTTCATGACCCTGGCCACGCAGAACCCGGTGGAACAGGAGGGCACCTACCCGTTGCCCGAGGCCCAGCTCGACCGCTTCCTGCTCAAGGTGATGATCGACTATCCCGCGCATGCCGACGAGGTGGCGATGGTGAGCGCGATCAGCCACGGCAGCGTCGCCGCCGGCTTCGACCTGGACCAGGTGCGGCAGGTGCTCGATGCAGATGGCATCGTCGCCGTGCAGCAGGGCACCGCGGCCACCACGCTCGACCCGGCGGTGGTCGACTATGCCGTGCGCATCGCAGCGGCCACGCGCGGCTGGCCGGGCATCGCGCTCGGCGCAGGTCCGCGCGGCAGCCTGGCGCTGGTGCGCAGCGCACGCGCGCAGGCCGTGTTGTCCGGGCGCGATTTCGTCACTCCCGACGACGTGCGCGAGATCGCGCTGCCGGCGCTGCGCCACCGCATCGCGCTGGCGCCCGAACTGCAGATCGAGGGCCAGGACGCCGACCGGGTGTTGCGGGCCCTGCTGGCCAAGGTGGACGCGCCGCGCAGGTGAGCGACGACGTCCTCAAGGCGGGGCCGGTC
>JAEXLY010000334.1 GCA_023444765.1 Pseudomonadota bacterium
GCGTGGTCATGGACTTCGCGCGCCGCGCGCCGCCGGGTATGGGGAATGGGGAATCGGGAATGGCAACCGCAACGCCAACCGCCGGGACGACGAGCCGCCGCCCGTCCGGTTCCCGGTTCCCGACTCCCGGCTCCCGGCTCTAGAGCAGCACGACATCGAACTGTTCCTGCAGGTACTGCTCGTCGGCCTGGAAGCGGATCGACTTGCCGAGGAACTCTTCCAGCTCGGCGACCGCCGGCGATTCGTCCTCGGTGATGCGCGCGACCACCTTGGGCGAGGCGATCACCAGCAGCCGCTCGGCCTCGAACTGGCGCACCGCGCGTACGATCTCGCGGAAGATCTCGTAGGTGACCGTCTCGGGGGTCTTGACCATGCCGCGGCCGCTGCAGGCGTTGCAGGTCTCGCTGAGCTGGCGCTGCAGGCTCTCGACCGTGCGCTTGCGGGTCATCTCCACCAGGCCCAGCGGCGAGAAGTCGTAGACCGTCGTCTTGGCGTGGTCCTTGGCCAGCGACTTCTCCAGCGTGCGCAGCACCTGGCGGCGGTGCTCCTCGTCGACCATGTCGATGAAGTCGATGATGATGATCCCGCCGAGGTTGCGCAGCCGCAGCTGGCGCGCCACCGCCTGCGCAGCCTCCAGGTTGGTGCGGTACACCGTCTCCTCGAGGTTGCGCTGCCCGACGAAGGAGCCGGTGTTCACGTCGACCGTCGTCATCGCCTCGGTCTGGTCGATCACGAGATACCCGCCGGACTTGAGCGGCACCTGCTTGTCCAGCGCGCGCTGGATCTCGTCCTCGACCCCGTACAGGTCGAAGATCGGGCGGTTGCCCGTGTACAGCTCGATGCGCTCGGCCAGCACCGGCATGTACTTGGCCACGAAGGCCTGCAGGCGCTCGTAGGTCTCGCGCGAATCGACCTTCACCTTCTCCACGTCCTTGCGGATCAGGTCGCGCACCGCGCGCAGCGGCAGGCTCAGGTCCTCGTAAATGCAGGTCTGCACCGGCGCCTCGCGCGAGCGCCTGGCGACGATGTTCCAGACCCGCGACAGGTAGGCCAGGTCCTCGCCCAGCGCGTCGGCCGGCTGGCCTTCGGCATTGGTGCGCACGATGTAGCCCAGCGGCTCGTCGGTCGGCGAAGCCTCCGCGACCAGTGCCTTCAGGCGCGCGCGCTCGGCCTCGTCCTCGATCCGGGCCGAGACGCCGATCACCCGCGACTGCGGCAGCAGCACCAGGTAGCGCGAGGGAATGCTCAGCTGGGTGGTCAGGCGCGCGCCCTTGCTGCCGATCGGGTCCTTGACCACCTGCACGATCACTTCCTGGCCGTCGCGCAGCAGTTCGGTCACCGGCCGCACCGGCTGCGGCACCGGCGGCAGGGTGTCGTCGACGGCTTCGGGCTGGGCCGGGCGGACCACGTCGTTGGCGTGCAGGAAGGCGGTGCGCTCCAGGCCGATGTCGACGAACGCCGCCTGCATGCCCGGCATCACCCGCTGCACCCGCCCCTTGTAGATGTTGCCCACCACGCCGCGGCGCCAGCCGCGCTCGATGTGCAGTTCCTGCAACATGCCGTTCTCGACCACGGCCACGCGGGTTTCGCGCGGGGTGACGTTGACCAGGATCTCCTCGGACATCAGCCCTGCGCTCCCGCTGGCACGGAAGGCACCGGAAACCCGGTCCTGATGCCGAAGTCGTGGAGCAACCGCGCCGTCTCGTGCAGCGGCAACCCCATCACCCCGGAGAAGCTGCCTTCCAGCCTGCTGACGAAGCGCTCGGCGCCGCCCTGGATCGCGTACGCGCCCGCCCGCCCCATCGGCTCGCCGCTGGCGACGTAGGCCGCCATCTCCTGCTCGTCCCGGGGCGCGAAGCCGACCCGGGAGATGGACACGACCTGCGCCTCGCGCCCGGCGGATACCAGGCTCACGGCCGAGATCACCTCGTGGGTGCGCCCGGAGAGCCGGCGCAGCATCGCCGCCGCGTCGGCGGCGTCGCGCGGCTTGCCGAAGACTTCGTCGTCCAGCACCACCTCCGTGTCGGCGCCGAGCACCACCGCACCCGGCACCGCCACCACCTCCAGCAGGCCGGCGCCGGCCTTCTCGCGGGCCACCCGGCGCACGTAATCCTCGGGTGGTTCGCCCGGCGCGCGCTGTTCGGGGACATCGACCTCGACGAGGCCGAAATCCACGCCGAGGCGCGCCAGGAGCTCGCGCCGGCGCGGCGATTGGGAGGCTAGATGCAGCATCCGGGAAGGATACCCGCGGCGGCCGGTCCACCGGCTGAGGGAGGGGCGTCGACCCCGTTCAGGCTCACGGGCCGTTCACCGGGTCCTGACGACCCTTTCCTCGCCAACCGGAGACCACCATGTTCGGATCCACCTCCGCGCGCATCCTGCTCGCCGCACTCCTCGCCCTGGGGCCCTTTGCCATGAGTCACGCCCAGTCCGCTCCCCCCGTTTCCGCCGACGGCACCCTGCTGTCGGTCAGCGCGCGCGCCGAAGCCAGCCGCACACCGGATATCGCCACGCTCTCCACCGGTGTCGTGACCCAGGCCGCGGACGCCAACGCCGCGCTGAAGGCCAACTCGGCGCAGATGGCGCAGGTGGTCTCCACCATCCGCTCCGCCGGCGTCGCCGAGCGCGACATCCAGACCAGCGGCATCAGCATCCATCCGCAGTACCGCCACGCCGAGAACCAGCCACCGACCATCACCGGCTACCAGGCCAGCAACACGGTCGACATCAAGGTGCGCGATATCGGCAAGCTCGGCCAGGTGCTCGATGCGCTGGTCGCGAGCGGCGCGAACCAGGTCCACGGCCCGAGCTTCGGCATCGACCAGCCCGAAGCGGTGTACGACGAGGCGCGCCAGGCGGCGCTGGCGCAGGCCCAGGCGCGCGCGGAGATGTACGCCAGGTCGCTGGGGCTGCGCGTGCGCCGCATCGTGAGCATCAGCGAAGGCGGCGGC
>JAEXLY010000335.1 GCA_023444765.1 Pseudomonadota bacterium
CGCGGCCCGCGCGAACCACTGGGCGACCCCGGCGTGCGGCCCGCAGCTGAAGATCGCCCCGACCTGCGCCGGCAGCGCGCCGGTGGCGGCCAGCTCGCCCCGCTGCCAGGACACGCCGGGCAGTTCCGGCTGCGCGTAGCGGGACAAGGCCAGCACCCGCCAGCCGGCCGCCGGCAGCCGCGCCAGCAGCGGCCGGCCGATCTGGCCGCTGCCGCCGAACACCAGGGCGAGCGGCGGTCCGTCGGAGGAGGGCTGCGGCATGGAGGACGGCGCGGACATGGGGCAAGGATACGGGGCACCGTCGGTCGCGCGCCGCCTTCGCGGGCCTCAGCGTTCCGCGGACAAGGGCGGACCACACACGCCGGCTCTCCGGAAGCGTCGGTTAAACTCGACGGCCGACCGCGGATTTCACGCCGCGGCCGACCCGCCCATCCCGGACACCAGATGCTGCTACTGCTTTTGGCACTGCCCTTCGCGGCGGCGCTGGCCATCGCCATGGCCCGCGGCGCCTCCCGCCGCACCGTCGCCTGGCTGGCCGCCTCGGCGCCGCTGTTCGGGCTTGCCCTGCTGGGCTGGCTGACGCCGGCGGTGATGGACGGCATCCCGCTGCGCAACGTGGTGGACTGGCTGCCGCAAGGCGGGCTGGCGCTGGGGCTGCACCTGGACGGTCTGGCCTGGATGTTCGCCGGCCTGGTGCTGGGCATCGGCGCGCTGATCGTGCTGTACGCCCACTACTACCTGGACGAGGAGGACAGCGCGCGGCGCTTCTTCGGCTGCCTGATGCTGTTCATGGGCGCCATGCTGGGCGTGGTGCTGGCGCACAACCTGCTGGTGCTGGTGGTGTTCTGGGAACTGACCAGCATCAGCTCCTTCCTGCTGATCGGGTTCTGGACCCGACGCCAGGACGCCCGCCAGGGCGCGCGCATGGCGCTGACCATCACCGGGATGGGCGGCCTGGCCTTGCTCGGCGGCGTGCTGCTGATCGGGCGCGTGGTCGGCAGCTACGAACTGGACGTGGTGCTGGCTTCGGGCGATGCGATCCGCGCCAGCGCGCTGTACCCGGCCATCCTGGCCCTGGTGCTGGCGGGCGTGTTCACGAAGAGCGCGCAGTTCCCGGTGCACTTCTGGCTGCCTCAGGCGATGGCGGCGCCGACGCCGGTGTCGGCCTACCTGCATTCGGCGACGATGGTGAAGGCCGGCGTGTTCCTGCTGGCCCGCCTGCACCCGGCGCTGGCGGGCACCGAGCTGTTCTTCTACGTGGTGTCCACGATCGGCGCGATCACCCTGCTGGTCGGCGCCTGGTACGCGATCTTCCAGCACGACCTCAAGGGCCTGCTGGCGTATTCGACCATCTCGCACCTGGGCCTGATCACCCTGCTGTTCGGCCTGTCCACACCCATGGCGGTGGTCGCCGGCGTGTTCCACATCCTCAACCACGCCACCTTCAAGGCCTCGCTGTTCATGGCCGCAGGCATCATCGACCACGAATGCGGCACGCGCGACCTGCGCCGGCTGGGCAACCTGCGCCGCTACATGCCCTATACCGCGGCGCTGGCGATCGTGGCCTCGCTGGCCATGGCCGGCATCCCGCTGCTTAACGGCTTCCTGTCCAAGGAGATGTTCTTCGCCGAAGCGCTGGACGCCGGCCAGCCCAACCTGTTCCGGATCGCGATCAGCATTGCCGCGCTCCTGTACGGGGTATTCGGCGTGGCGTACAGCCTGCGCTTCGTGCACGACGCCTTCCTCGGGCGTGGCCCGCGCGCACTGCCGCAGGAGCCGCACGAGCCGCCGGTGTGGATGCAGGTCCCGGTGGGGGTACTGGTGGCGCTGTGCCTGGCGGTCGGCATCCTGCCCGGCCTCGTGATCGAGCCGGTGCTCAAGACCGCCGCAGCCGGCACGCTCGGCGCGGCCGCGCCGGAATTCTCGCTGGCGGTGTGGCACGGCTGGAACCTGCCGCTGGCGATGAGCATCGCCGGCGTGCTGGGCGGCGTGCTGTTCTATTTCGCGCTGCGGCGGCTGTTCGCGCTGCACGACGCGATGCTCCGCACCTGGGGCCGGCACCTGTACCACGTCAACGTCGAGAAGCTGTTCAACGCCGCCTGGGCATTCACCGCGCGCGTGGCCGCCGGCGGCATCAGGCGCAGCCTGTTCTGGATGATCGTGGTGGTGCTGGTGGTGGCTGCCGCGCCCTTCCTTGGCAACGAGGCGGCGCTGCTGGCCGACCTCCCTGCGCCGCAGCCGATGCCGTGGCTGGGCTGGATCCTCTGGGCGGTGCTGGTCGCGTCCACCCTGGCCACCGTGGCCTGGCACGGCAAGCGGCTGACCGCGCTGATCGTGATCGGCGCAGTGGGCCTGCTGGTGAGCGTGACCTTCGCGATGCTCTCGGCGCCCGACCTGGCCCTGACCCAGCTGCTGGTGGAGATGGTGACCATCGCGTTGATGATGATGGCGCTCAACTACCTGCCCAAGCAGTCCAAGCAGGCGCGCACGCCGTTCCGCCGCTGGCGCGACGCGCTGATCTCGATCGTCGCGGGCGTGGGCGTGGCCGGCCTGGCCTACGCGATGCTGGTGCGCGAGCCCAGCGACGCGGTCTCGGCCGAGATGCTCGCGCGCTCGCTGCCGGAGGCCTACGGCGCCAACGTGGTCAATGTGATCCTGGTGGACTTCCGCGGTTTCGATACCTTCGGCGAGATCACCGTGTTCGCGGTCGCCGCGCTGGTGGTGCACGCCATGTTGCGCTGGGCACGGATGCGGCCGGACGAGGTGATGCCCGGCCCGCCGGCGCAGTTGCCGATCCCGGCCGACCTGACCCAGTTGCTGTTCCCGCTGGCACTGACGGTCTCGATCTACCTGTTCCTGCGCGGCCACAATGCGCCCGGCGGCGGATTCATCGCCGGCCTGGCGATCGCGGTGCCGGTGCTGATCAAGTACGTGCTGCAGGGCGCGCGCGCGGTCGAGGCCACGTTCGGCTTCGACTACGTGCGCGGTATCTCGATCGGCCTGCTGCTTGCCGCGGCCGGCGGCCTGGGATCGCTGCTGTTCGGCCTGCCGTTCCTGACCAGCGGCCACGTCGACCTGCACCTGCCGGTGATCGGCAGCCTGCCGCTGGCCAGCGCCCTGGTCTTCGACACCGGCGTGTACGTGGTGGTGTTCGCCGGCGCGCTGCTGATCCTGTCGACGATGGGCACGGTGCGGCGCCGCGCGCTGGCCGCGGAGGAAGCCGCCTGATGGAATTCGCACTCGCCAGCGGCATCGGGGTGCTGGTCGCGGCCGGGGTGTACCTGCTGCTGCGCGCCCGCACCTTCGACGTGATCCTCGGCCTGACCCTGCTCTCGTATGCCACCAACCTGCTGATCTTCGCCTCCGGGCGGATGGTGGTCGGCAAGCCGCCGGTGCTGCGCGCCCTGGTCGAGCCGATCCGCGACAACTACACCGACCCGCTGCCGCAGGCGCTGGTGCTGACCGCGATCGTGATCGCCTTCGCCATGACCGCCGTGGTGGTGGTGGTGGCGATGCGCAACCACGCCGATCTGCGCAGCGACCACGTCGACGGCCGCGAGCCCGAGCGCAGGCCCGAGGCCGGACCGGAGCACGAGCGGAGCCGCGACGCATGATGCAGCACCTGGTCCTGGCCCCGATCGTGCTGCCGCTGGTCACCGGCGCGATCCTGCTGCTGCTCGAGCGTCGCCACGACGTGCGCGTGCTGCGCACCGGGGCGTGGCTCGGCATGTCGCTGCTGCTGGCCGCGGCGGTGGCACTACTGCTGCGCGCCGACGGCGGCGGCATCGAGGCCTACCTGCTCGGCGACTGGCCCTCGCGGCTAGGTATCGTGCTGATGCTCGACCGGCTCAGCGCGCTGATGGTGCTGACCACCACCGTGCTCGCGATTCCGGCGCTGCTCTATGCCTGCGCCGGCTGGGACCGGCGCGCCCTGCACTTCCATGCGCTGTTCCAGATCCAGCTGGCCGGGCTCAACGGCGCCTTCCTGACCGGCGACATCTTCAACCTGTTCGTGTTCTTCGAGGTGATGCTGATCGCCTCGTACGGCCTGCTGCTGTCGGGCGCGCGCGGCGAGCGGATCGCGGCGGGCATGCACTACGTGGTGTTCAACATC
Organism: Pseudomonadota bacterium; assembly: GCA_023444765.1. Taxonomy (GTDB): domain Bacteria; phylum Pseudomonadota; class Gammaproteobacteria; order Xanthomonadales; family Xanthomonadaceae; genus Luteimonas. The sequence continues at coordinate 4,115 of JAEXLY010000335.1, forward strand.
GCCGCCTCGACCCTGTTCCTGATCGCACTGGGTCTGCTGTACGGCATGCTCGGCTCGCTCAACATGGCCGAACTCGCGGTGCGCGTTGCCGAGGTGGCGCCGGAGGATGTCGCCTTGGTGCGGGTCACGCTTGGGCTGTTGCTGGTGGTGTTCTGCGCCAAGGCCGCGCTGCTGCCGATGTACCTGTGGCTGCCGGAAGCCTATGCGCGCGCCCCGGCCGCGGTGGCGGCGCTGTTCGTGATCATGACCAAGGTGGGCCTGTACGCGCTGCTGCGCACCGGCTCGCTGTGGTTCGGCGCGATGGCGGGCCCGTTCGAGGACTTCGGCCGCGGCCCGCTGCTGGTGCTGGGCATGGCGACCATGCTGCTGGGCAGCCTGGGCGTGATCGGCGCGCTGCGCCTGCGCATCGCCGCCGCCTACCTGGTGCTGATGTCCTCGGGCACCCTGTTCGTGGCGTTCGCACTGGGGGAGCGGGGCACGATCGCCGCGGGCCTGTACTACCTGCCGCACAGCTGCTTCGCGGCCGCGGCGATGTTCCTGATCGCGCACATCGTGCAGCGCCAGCGCGGCCGCGCCGGCGACCGCGTGCTGCCGACCGGGCTGGCCCTGCCGTTGAAGACAGGCCTGCTGTTCCTGGTCGCCGCGCTCGCGCTGATCGGCCTGCCGCCGCTGTCGGGCTTCATCGGCAAGTTCCTGCTGCTGGGCGCGGTGCCGGACGCGGACACCGGCTGGGTCTATTTCACCGTGCTGGGCAGCAGCCTGCTGGCCCTGGTGGGCCTGAGCCGGAGCGGCTCGCGCCTGTTCTGGCGCACCGCCGAGGACAAGCGCGACACCGATTCGGTCGACAGCCAGCCCAAGGTGGGCGCGATGGAAATCGGGGCCACGGCACTGCTGCTGGCCTATGGCGTGGCGATGAGCCTGGCGCCCGCGCCGATCCTGCGCTACACCACGGCCACGGCCGACCAGTTGCTCGCCCCCGCCGACTACGTGCGCGAAGTGCGCGGCACCTCGCCTCAGCTGCGCGCGCCATGAGGAGCCGGACATGATCGCCCGCATCTTCCCCTCGGTACCGCAGAGCATCACCGTCTTCATCTTCTGGCTGCTGATGGCCGAGGACGCCAGCCCCGGCACGCTGGTGCTGGCCGCGTTCCTGGCCTGGCTGATGCCGCAGATCGCGGCGCGGCTGGAACGCGAGTTCGCGCGCATCGGCGAGTGGCACATCCTGCTGCCGCTGGGCGCCAGGCTGCTGTGGGACGTGGTGGTGGCGAACGTCACCGTGGCGCGCCAGGTGCTGGGCCCGGAAGACCGGCTCAGGCCGGGCTTCATCTGGGTGCCGCTGGAGCTGACCAACATCCACGGGATCTCGGCCCTGACCAGCGTGATCACGCTCACCCCCGGCACGCTCACCGCCGAACTGTCGGCCGACCGCCGGCACCTGCTGGTGCACTGCCTGCACGTCGAGGATCCGGAGGCGATGATCCAGGAAATCAAGCAACGCTACGAGGCGCCACTGCGCAGGGTGTTCCCATGATCGACCTGATGAACCTGGTGATCAGCGTCGCGATGGTGGCGGTGGGCTGCGCCATGCTGCTGGCGCTGTGGCGCCTGGTGCGCGGACCGACCGCGCCCGACCGCATCCTCGCGCTGGACACCCTGTATGTGGCCACCATTGCCGAGGTGGTGCTTCTGGGGATGCTCGACGAGACCGAGGTCTATTTCGAGATCGCGCTGATCATCGCCATGCTCGGCTTCTTCGGCACGGTGGTGCTGAGCAAGTACGTCATCCGCAGGGATATCGTCGAATGAGGCTCGCGATCGACATCGCCACCCTGTTCCTGCTGGTGGTGGGCTGCTTCTTCGTGTTCCTGGGCAGCTTCGCCCTGGTCAAGCTGTCGAGCTTCTTCCACCGCATCCACGGTCCGACCAAGGCCAGCACCCTGGGCGTGGGCTGCATCCTGGCCGCCTCGGTGCTGCACCGCGCGATCCATGGCACCGGCCTGCACCCGCGCGAACTGCTGATCACCGTTTTCCTGTTCCTGACCGCGCCGGTGGCCGCGCACCTGATGTCGCGCGCGGCACTGTCGCTGATGGATCGCCGCCCGGAGGCGCCGTGCAGCGGCACCGAACCGGAAGGCCACATTCGCGACGATGCCGACGAGCGTGCCGAACAGCAGGCGCGCGAACGCGAGGAAGGCCGCGACGACGGCTGACACCTGCCTTTGCCGCCACGTAGCGCGCCACGCGCCGATCCGCGGCCGTCTTCGTTGAACCGTTGCGCAAGCGCGGGGATGCGCCTTCGTCGAGCGGCGAACAGCGGCACGCCGCTCAGAACAGCGACAGCTCCAGAACCACCCAGCCCAGGAACGCCACGAGCAGCACCGCGCCCTCGGCGCGGCTGAGCAGCATTTCGCCACGCAACATCGGCAGCAGCAGGGCCGCGAACACCAGGGCAGCCGGCAGTTCCAGCTGCAGGAACGACGCCGGCACGGGCACGTCGCGCACCAGCGCCATGCCGCCGATCACCAGCAGGAGATTGACCAGGCTCGAGCCGATCACGTGCCCGGCGACGATGTCGCCCTGGCCGCGGCGCGCCGCCGCGATGGCGGCTGCGGCCTCGGGCAGCGCGGTGCCGATGGCCAGGGGCAGCAGGCCGGCCAGCAGCGACTCCATTCCCAGCAGCGGCCCCAGGGCCAGCACGCCCTGCACCACCCATTTTGCGCCGTACCACAGCAGCGCCGCCGCCACCGCCAGCCGCACCAGGTTGAGCGGGGGCGTGATCCGCGTTTGGGCGAAGCCGGTGAACTCTGCGCGCAGCTCCGGCTGGCGTCGTCCGAACGCCCATGCGAAGCCGAGTACCGCGGCGAAGGCGAGCAGCAGCACCGCGCCGTCCAGGCGCGTCAGCCGTCCGTCCTGTCCGAGCAGGATGGTGGCCAGGGTGGCGACCACCAGGCAGACCACCATCGAGGGCAGCGCCTTCCAGCGGATGGCCAGCGGCGCGGCCAGCGCCGCGACGCCGAGGGTCAGCCCGAAGTTGGCGATGTTGCTGCCGACCGCGTTGCCCAGCGCAAGCGCGTAGTCGCCGATGACCATGGCGCGCAGGTTGACCGCCAGCTCCGGAATCGAGGTCGCGAAGGCCACCAGCACCAGGCCGGTGGTGAAGGGCGAGATCGCCGCGCGCCGCGCCAGCCCGGCAGCGGACCTGACCAGCGCGTCGCCACCCACGGCGAGCAGCACGATCCCCGCGACGAAGTAGAACAGCGCAGCGGCCATGGTCGTGTCCCCAGCCCGGCAAGTCGCACGATTATGCCGGAGGCGCGTGGCTGCTCAGGAGCAGCCCTCCACGTAGTCCACCTGCGGCGGCATACCCACGCGCCATTCGTCCACGCGTCCTGCCGCATCCAGCTCGAGCACCAGCACGCCGCTGCCGCCGTCGGGGTCGACCACGCGCAACACCTTGCCCTGCGGGTCGTACTTGTGCGGCTGCTCGTCCACGCGACCGTCGTACAGCCTCCGCACCTCGTCCGCGGTCATGCCCAGCTTCGCGCCGCCCGGCGCGGCGACCGCGGCATCCCGCCCCTCCAAGCGGACGGAGCGGTCGCCCACGAAA
>JAEXLY010000034.1 GCA_023444765.1 Pseudomonadota bacterium
TCGCGGGCGAGCTGAGCGCCCGCGCCGGCGCGGCATGCCCGGCGACTGGTTCAGTCGAGCTCCACGATCAGCGGTGCGCGTGCCGGCAGCAGCAGGGTGTCGCCGAACGCGATGCGGCGGTCGCCGAGCACGTCGCGGCCACCGCGCGCACCGCCCAGCGAATCGGAGAAGCGCGCCAACGCGAGCGGCGTCTCCGCCTCGTTGCGGTTGAGCGCGACCAGCACCCGACGGCCATCGTGCTCGCGCACGTAGGCGTACACGCCATCGACCGGTGCGTAGTGCACGAGGCGGCCGTGGTGCACCGGCGTCGCGTCCCTGCGCCAGGTGAACAGGCGGCGCACGAACTCCTGCGCATCGCGTTGCGCGGCCGAGAGACCTTCGCCGGTGAACGCATCGGCCGCGTCGCCGGCCCAGCCGCCGGGCATGTCCGCGCGCAGCTCGCCGTCGCGGCGTTCGGACGGCCCGCGCAGCAGCACCTCGGAGCCGTAGTAGAACTGCGGGATGCCGCGCGTGGTGGCGATCCAGGCCATGCCCAGCTTCCACAGCCCGATCCCGCCGTCGAGCTCGGCCAGCAGGCGCGTGCTGTCGTGGTTCTCGGCGAACACCACCAGTGCGTCGGGATCGGGATAGAGGAAGTCGTTGGCCAGCGCTTCGTACAGCGGGGTCCAGCCGCTTTCCCAGGTGTCGGGCCGCAGCAGCGCATCGCGCAGCGCGCGATGGGTGGGGAAATCCATCATGCTGGTCATGTGCGGCACGTGGCCGCTCGCATTGGCCTTGCCGCGCTGCCAGTGCGCGACGATCGCCGGATTCGGACTCCACTCCTCGCCGACCATGCCGAAGTCCGGGTACTCGTCCATCACCGCCTTCGCCCAGGCCGACAGGAAATCCGTGTCGGCGTAGCCGAAGGTGTCCTCGCGGATGCCGGCCAGGCCGGCGTACTCGATCCACCACAGCGTGTTCTGGATCAGGTAGCGGGCCAGCTGCGGATTGCGCTGGTTGAGGTCGGGCATCGATTCGACGAACCAGCCATCGGTGAAGCCGGCGCGGTCGCCGGGCGCCGCGTGGGGGTCCTGGATGGTGGTGCGGCGGTGGTTGGTGGGCGAGAAGCGGCCGCCGTGGTTGATCCAGTCGCGGCTGGGCGGGTCGCGCATCCACCAGTGCTGCGAGCCGATGTGGTTGAGCACCACGTCCATCACGATGCCGATGCCGTGCGCACGGGCCTCGCGCGAGAGGGCGCGGAAATCCTCGTTGCTGCCCATGCGCGGATCGACGCGGTACAGGTCGGTGATCGCGTAGCCGTGGTAGGAGTAGGAGGGCTGGTCGTTCTCCAGCACCGGCGTGGGCCAGATGCGGGTGAAGCCGAGCGAGGCGATGTAGTCCAGGCGCGCGCGGATGCCGGCCAGGTCGCCGCCGTGGCGGCCGTCGGGGTTGCCCCGGTCTGCCGCCTCGCGCATGCCGGGCACGCTGTCGTTGCCCGGGTCGCCGTTGGCGAAGCGGTCGGGCGTGATCAGGTAGATCGCGTCGCGGCCGTCGAAGCCGCGTGGCGGCGCAGGTTCGCGGGCGTCGATGCGCCAGGGATGGCTTGCGGCCACCACTTCGCCGTCGAGCAGTTCGATCCGCAGCGCGCCCGGGCGCGCGTTGTCGTCGATGTCCACGGTGACGAACAGGTAGTCGGGGCTGTCCAGCGCCTGCGTGCCGGTCACGCGCACGCCCGGATGGTCGATGCGCGCCTGCAGCGTGGCGATGCCGCGCCCGTGCAGCATCAGTTCCACCTGCCGGTGCCGCATGCCCACCCACCAGTTGGCCGGTTCCACCCGCGCGATGCCGGCCGCGTGCAGCGGCGACAGGACGGGCAACAGCAGGCACAACAGCAGGCACAACGGCAGGGCCGCTCGCGTCATGATGCATTCCCCGTCTGGCGAGTGCCCGAGGCTAGCGGCCGCGTCCGCGCCGAGGCAACGCGCAAGCCGATGAATTCGTATGCATCGACCCCGCGCGGCACCGCCGGGCGGCGTCGATGATCTGCCTGCGTTCCAGTGGCGGAATGCCGCGACCGGCCATGGCGCCCCATAATGCGCCCGCGAACGCCGGGCGGCTCCGGGCATCGCGCCCTCCCCAGGAACGATCCGCATGTCGAGCCCCAGCCACGCCGGCGATACGCCGGTCACCCACCGCGACCAGCTAGCCGCGGTCCTCGCCTCGGGCGAGAAGCCACGCGCGGACTGGCGCATCGGGACCGAGCACGAGAAGTTCGGCTTCCGCCTCGACGACCTGCGGCCGCCCGAATTCGATGGCGAGCGCGGCATCGAGGCGCTGCTCAAGGGCCTCACCCGGTTCGACTGGGAGGCGGTGCAGGAGGGCGGCCGCGTGATCGCGCTGTACAAGGACGGCGCCTCGGTGACGCTGGAGCCGGCCGGACAGCTGGAACTGTCGGGCGCGCCGCTGGAAGACATCCACCAGACCTGCCGCGAGGTCGGCAGCCACCTGCGCGAGGTCAAGGCGGTGGCCGACGAGTTGCGGCTGGGTTTCCTGGGCATGGGCTTCCAGCCCAAATGGCGGCGCAAGGACATGCCGTGGATGCCCAAGGGCCGCTACCGGATCATGCGCGAGTACATGCCGAAGGTCGGCGGCCTCGGACTGGACATGATGACCCGCACCTGCACGGTGCAGGTCAACCTCGACTATGCCAGCGAAGCGGACATGGTGAAGAAGTTCCGCGTGTCGCTGGCGCTGCAGCCGGTGGCGACCGCACTGTTCGCCGACTCGCCGTTCACCGAAGGCAGGCCCAACGGCTACCTCAGCTACCGCTCGCACATCTGGACCGATACCGACCCGGACCGGACCGGCATGCTCGATTTCGTGTTCGAGGACGGCTTCGGCTACGAGCGCTACGTCGACTACCTGCTCGACGTGCCGATGTACTTTTCCTACCGCGACGGCCGCTACATCGACGCGGCCGGCAAGTCGTTCCGCGACTTCATGGCCGGCCGCCTGGACGTACTGCCCGGCGCGCTGCCGACGCTGCGCGACTGGAACGACCACATGACCACCGCCTTCCCCGAGGTGCGGCTGAAGAAGTACCTGGAGATGCGCGGCGCCGACGGCGGGCCGTGGAACCGGCTGTGCGCGCTGCCGGCGTTCTGGGTGGGCCTGCTGTACGACGACGCGGCGCTCGATGCCGCCTGGGACCTGGTGAAGGATTTCAGTCGCGCCGAGCGGCACGCCCTGCGCGACGGCGTGCCGAAGCATGCGATGAACCTGCCGTTCCGCACTGGCAGCGGGCGCGACCTGGCCCGTGAAGCGGTGAAGATTTCCGTCGAAGGCCTCAAGCGCCGCGCGGCGCGCAATGCCGACG
>JAEXLY010000040.1 GCA_023444765.1 Pseudomonadota bacterium
GCCGCCGCCACCGCGGCGTCGTCGGCGGCATGCGTCATCAGCAGGATCCCGCCCGTGGCATGGCCTGCCTGCTGCAACAGGCGCATGGCCGCGAGGATCGCGCGGTCCGGCCGGTGTCCGTCCAGCGGCATCACGTCCGGCGCCAGCGCATCGAGGAACAGCGCGACGTTGGCCGCATCGGCAGTCAGCGGCGCCACCGTATAGGCATCGTCGGCGAACGCCAGCAACGCCACGTCGCCGGCGTCGCGCTCCTGCAGCAGCGTCGCGAGCTTGGCGCGTGCCTGCAGCGTGCGCGACGGCGGAAGATCGGAGGCCAGCATCGCATCGGACAGGTCGAGCGCGACCACCAGCGCGTCGCCTTGCGCCTGCAGCGGCGCTTCGGACTGGCGCCAGCTCGGGCCGGCCAGCGCGAGCGCGCCCAGTGCCCATCCCAGCAACAGCGCAAGGAGCCCGGCGATGTCCCTGCGCGCCGCACCGGACGCGATCAGGTACGGCAGCAGGTGGGGATCCACATGCCGGCGCCAGGTGCTGGCGCTGCGGCGGCGCCACCACCATCCCGCGGCAAGCAACGGCAATGCCAGCAGCGTCCACAGCCAGTCCGGACGCAGGAATTGCAGCTGGGCCAGGGCTTCGTTCATGCCGGCTCGCTTCCGATGCCCCGTCCCGCCCCGCGCATCCCACCGCGGGGCAGGAACGACAGCAGTGCGACGAGCAGGGCTGCCGCCAACGGCCAGTGATACTGCTCCACCATCGGTCGCAGCCGGTCGCCAGGACGGAGCACCGGTTCGATCCGGTCGATCTCGGCATAGATGCCGGCAAGCTCGTCGGCATCGCGCGCGCGGAACGCGCGCCCACCAGTGGTTTCCGCGATCCTGCGCAACGCTTCCTCGTCGATCTCGGCCTCTCCGGCGGGCACGCGGATGCCGAACATCGTCATCGTGTCGTCGCCGCCGAAGGCGATGGTATGGATGCGCACGCCACGGTCGCGCGCGAGTTCGGACGCCTTCGCCGGATCGAGCTGCCCCGCGGTGTTGACGCCATCGGTCAGCAGCACGAGCACCTGGGGACCGGGAGCGCGGGCTTCCGGCTCCGCGCCGCCCAGGCGCTTGACCGCCAGGCCGATCGCGTCGCCGATCGCGGTTTCGCGCCCGGCCAGTCCGACCACGCTGTCGAGCAACTGCTGCCGCACGCTGTCGCGGTCGCGCGTCATCGGCGTAAGCGCGTAGGCACGCTGCCCGAACACGATCAGACCGACACGGTCGCCTTCGCGCCGTTGCAGAAAATCCGCGATCACCGCCTTGGCGGCGGTCAGGCGGTCGACCACCTGCCCCCCCAGACGCATGTCCTGCTCGCCCATGCTGCCGGACAGGTCGACCGCGAGCATCAGTTCACGTCCGGACGCCGGCGGTTGCAGCACGTCCCCGGCCTGCTGCGGTCTTGCCGCCGCCACGCACAGCAGACACCAGGCGAGCAGCGCCAGCGGCGGCATGCCGCGCATCGGCAGGCCCGGGACCGGCTGGGCCAGACCGGCAATCCGTTGCCCCCAGGGGACGCGCAGCGCGGCCGTGCCCGGTCGCACCGGCGGCAGCCAGCGGCGCGCCAGCCAGGGTAGCGGCAGCGCCAGCAGCATCCAGGGCCAGGCCAGATGCGGCAGCCACTCCGGCCAGGATGTCGCCAGGTCGCTCATCGGCGCACCTGCATCCAGTCGATGAATCGCGCGCGTGCGATCGCGCGCAGCGCTTCCACTTCGGCATCATCGAGCTGCGGGCGGAACGCGCCGTCCAGCAGCAGCCGGCCCGCACCGGAGGCGAAGGCGGGCTGCTCCAGTCCCTCGTCGAGCAGTTGCAGCCAGGATTCGCCTTGCCGGGTTGCCGCATCGGGCAACTGTCGCCGCGCCGCGCGGCGCAGCAGCGCGGACATCGCCGCGACCTGCTCGGGCGCCGTACGGGCGGCCGCGACGGTGCGGTCGAAAAGCGCACCCGCCCGCCGGCAATGGCGCGCCCTGCGCCAGCGCAGCCACGCCAGCAACCCGATGACGAGCAGCACGCCGCCGAGCACCATCCACCAGCCGGGCGCAGGCGGCCACCATGGCGGCGCCGCCGGTTCGTGCACGTCCCGCAGCGGCAGCTGGAAGGGGGTCACCGCTGCGACTCCGGCTGCGGCTCCGGCAGCAGCCAGGACTGGCTGGGCGCACTTGCCGACAGCAGATGGACGCGGACACCGCGCGCCCGCAGGCGCGTGGCGGCCTGCCGGGACGCGATGGAGAAGGCGTCCTGCCAGCGGCGGCGAACGGCTTCGCTGCCGAGATCCGGTTCGATGCGCTGGCTACCGGCAAGCATCGGCAGGCGCTGCCGGGGTGGTTCCCGTTCGAGCGGGTCGTCGATGAGCAGCGCGACGGCATCGTGGTGCAGGCTCAGTGCGGCCCAGGTGGCATCGGCAACGTCGCCAAGGCTGCCCGCGTCGGCCACCACCACCACGCGGGACCCGGGACGCAACAGGCGCCGCGCGCGCTCGAGCCCGTCCGCCAGCCCGGTATCGTCCCCTGGCGGAGCGGCGTACCAGCGCGCCAGCGCATCGAGCACGCGCAGCGCACCGCGTGTCCCGCCCGCCGGAGCCAGCGCCGGCTCGCCGAGGCTGCCGCGC
>JAEXLY010000123.1 GCA_023444765.1 Pseudomonadota bacterium
CAGCAACGCGATGCCCGCGCGCGGCGACAGCCCGACGCGGACGCCGGGCGCATGGCGGCTGCGCGCCAGCAGCGCCTGCACATAGGCCACCAGCGCCTCGCTGGCGTGTACGGCGGCCACCGCACGCCGCAGGCGAAGCACGTCCTCGCCGCCCAGCAGGGGCGTGGCGCGGGCGATCAGATCGCGCCGGTCCTCGCCGGCCAGCAGGGCGCGCTCGGCCGCCTCGTCCGGGTATCCCAGGGACAGGCGAAGCAGGAAACGGTCGAGCTGCGAATCGGGCAGTGGGTAGGTGCCCGACAGGTCCACCGGATTCTGCGTGGCGATCACGAAGAACGGCTCGGGCAGGCGGTGCGTGGTGCCATCCACCGTCACCTGATGCTCGGCCATCGCCTCCAGCAGCGCACTCTGGGTGCGCGGCGGCGCGCGGTTGATCTCGTCGGCGAGCAGCACGTTGGCGAACACCGGGCCGGGGTGGAACTCGAAGCGCCGCGCCTGCGCATCGAAGATCGACACGCCCACGATGTCCGATGGCAGCAGGTCCGAGGTGAACTGCACGCGCTGGAAACCCAGGCCCAGGGTCGAGGCGAGTGCGTGCGCGAGGGTGGTCTTGCCCAGGCCGGGCAGGTCCTCGATCAGCAGGTGCCCATCGCACAGCAGCGCTACGAAGGCCAGTTGCACCTCGCGCGTCTTGCCGAGTACGAGGGCATTGACCTGCGCCTGCGCCGCCGTCAACGCGTCTTGATCCGACTCGGTTAGCATGGCGGGTTCGTGGATGGCGGCGGACACGACGCTCTCCGTTGGACGGGCGGAATTCGAGTGTAGCGGGGTAGCGTCGGATGCAGGAACGGAGCGTGCAGCGGACGGCGTTCATCGCGCTGTGGGCCGGCGTGGTGGTCGCCAAGCTGCTGGTGGCCGCGCGCCTGCCGCTGTTCGTGGACGAGGCGTTCTACTGGCAGGAAAGCCGGCACCTGGCCTGGGCCTATTCGGACCTGCCGGGGCTCACGGCGTGGACGATCCGGCTGGGCGGCGAACTGTTCGGCGACAGCGTGCTGGCTGCGCGGTCGCTGTTCGTGCTGGTGTCCGCGACGCTGCCCTGGCTGGTGGTCCGCATCGCACGGCGCGAACTCGGGCCGGAGCAGGCGTGGATCGCCGGCTGCGGAGCGCTGGTCCTGCCGCTGTTCGCATCGATCGGGGTGATGGCCCTGCCCGACGTGCTGATGGCGCTGGCCACGCTGCTGTGCCTGGATGCGCTGACCCGGATGTTGCGCCAGGTCAGCTACGGCGTCGCCGTGCAGCTGGCGGTGGGCCTGGCGATCGGCGCCCTGAGCCACTACCGCTTCATCGCCGCCATCGGCGCGGGCATCGTGGCGCTGCTGCTGATCGCGCGTGGCCGCGCGCTGCTGCGCGATCCGCGCGTGATCATCGCCATCGCCTTCGGGGCCGCGGCGTGGATGCCGCTGCTGGCCTGGAACATCGAGAACGCCGAGGCGGGATTGCGCTTCCAGCTGGTCGACCGGCACCCGTGGGCGCTGCATCGCGACGGCGTCAACTTCGTGCCGATCCAGGCCGCGTTCGTCACCCCGCTGCTGCTGGCGGCACTGCTCGCGGGCGCCTGGCGCTACCGCCGCCATGGCAACGACGCCCTGCGACTGCTCGCGCTGGCCGGCGGCATCGTGGTGCTCGGGTTCTTCGCGCTGGGCTTCTTCGCCGACACCGAGCGGGTGAGCTTCCATTGGCCGCTGCCGGGCTACATCGCATTGCTGCCGCTGCTGCCGCTGGTGCTGGCGACCTGGCCGCGCTGGCTGCGCATCCTGACCTGGGCGATCGCGCTGGCCGGCATGCTGTCGATGCTGGGCTACTACGCGGCGGTGTCGTCCCCGCAGCTGCGCGAACGCAGCGCGGCGGGCAAGTGGTACCCGCACAACTTCTCGGGATGGGACGAACTCGCGGCGGCGGTGCGCACGGCGAAGGCCGGCATGCCGGAGGACACGCGCGTGATCGCGGACAATTTCAAGGTCGGTGCCGAACTGGGCTTCGCCCTCGGCGATCCGTCCATCCCCGTGCTGCCGCATGCGCTCAACCGCGCCCATGGCCGCGCCCCACAGCTGCAGCTGTGGGGACTGGAAGTGGCCGGCAGGGCCGGCGTCGACGGCCCCGCGCTGCTGGTGGTCTCGCCCAGCGATGTCAAGCTCAGCGAACTGCTCGACCACTACCAGGCCCTGTGCCGCCGGTTCGGGACGCTGCCGGCGCCGCAGGTGGTCGACGCCGATGGTGGAGGCAAGCGCTTCCTGCTCTTCGCGCTGCCCGACCCCAGCGGCGGGGAAGACGTCGAAGCCGACGCCTGCGTGCCGCCGGCCATCGCGTATCTCAACGCACCGCGGGCGGGCGCGCGGTTGCCGGCGGTGTTCGAGGCCAGCGGCTGGGCGATCAAGGACGTGGCGGGCGTCGAGCGCGTCTCGCTCACGCTCGATGGCCGGGTCGTGGCCGAGGCGGAGTACGGACTGCGCGACGAACTGCCGCAGCGTTTCTATCGCGGCCGCCTGAAGGATCCCGGGCACCCACTGGTGGGGTTCCGCGGCCGGGTGGATGCCTCCGGCCTGCCCGCCGGACGCTACTGGCTGGGGCTGGAAGTGGTGGGCCGCGACGGCAGCGTGGAGCGCTTCGCGGGGCAGCCGGTGGAGCTGCCCGGGGAATGAAGCAGGACGCGCCGGGTGCGCGCCCGGCGAAGGGGGAGGACGCAATGACGACGGTTCCCGTGCGCATCCGGATGGCGTTCGCCGCGTCGACGGCGCTGTTGCTCGCGGCCACGCTGGCCTGGCACCTGCCGATGATGCTCTGGGACCACATCGACCTGGTGCCCATGTACGAGGCCTGGCAGGACGGCACGCTCGCCACGTCCGCCTTCTGGCAGGTCCACGACGGCAGCCACCTGCACGTGGCCGCCTATGCCGTGCTGCTGGCCACGACCTGGGCGTCGGGCGGGCAACCGTGGTTGGACTGCCTGGCGAGCCTGGTCCTGCTGGTGCTGCAGGCGGTGGTGCTGATGCGCATTGCCGGAGCGGCGCCCGGGCACAGGATCCAGGGCCCGTGGTGGCTGGTTCTGCTGCTCGTCGCGCTGTATCCGGGACACCTGGCCAACCTGCAATGGGGTTGGCAGGTCGCCGTGTTCATCAGCACGCTGGGCGCGGTCGTCGCGATCGCGCTGCTGACCCGCGAGAACTTGCCGGTGACGAGCAACCTGCTCGCGGTTGCCGCGGGCTGCATCGGCGTGCTGGGATTCTCGACCACGCTGGCGGTGTTTCCGGTGGCCCTGTTCCTGCTTGCACTGCATCCCGCGCTGACCGTCCGTCGCCGCCTGCTGATGGCCGTTCCCTGGCTGCTGGCCTGCGCGGCGCTGCTGGCCTGGCTGGCGGCGGGCCGCGCGACACCGCCGGACGGCGTTCCGGGCGTGGGCACCCTGGTACTTTACGTCCTGAACTACCTGGGGGCCGGCGTGTCGCGTCTGGCGACTGCGGCAGCGCCGGCATGGGCTGTCGTGGCGCTGCTGACGGCGGCTTGGACCGCAAGCCGGCGCTGGCAGCACGCGCTCCTGCCGTGGCTGGCGCTGATGCTGTTCGCGTCGGGCTGCGCACTGCTCACGGCGCTGGGCAGGGCGGGGGAGTACGGCCCGGATCATGCGTTCGCAACGCGCTACGTCAGCCTGTCCTCGCTGTTCTGGTTCGGCTGGATCGGACTGATGCTGGTGGCCTGGCAAGATGCGTCCACCACCTGGCGCCGCCGGGTGCGACCGCTGCTGTCGGTGCTGGTGGTGTTCCTTCTCGGCAATGGCGTGCACATGACCAAGCAGGCGCGGGAGCTGCATGCGCGCGCCGAGGACTATGCCGCGCAGATCCGCGCCAGCCATCCTGCTGTCGATCCCATGCTCATGGACGCCGCCTTCGGCTGGCGCGCCACGGCCGCGACCGCACACCTGGACGCCCTGCGCAGGCGTGGTTTCGCGCCGTTCCGGGGTGCGCCCGCGGATGGCGGGGCCGTCCGGGGTTCAGGGAAGGACGAAACCCGCCCCGCGCAGTAGCCGCGCGGTCGCGATCAGCGGCAGGCCGACCAGCGCGGTCGGATCGTGCGTCTCGACCGCCTCGAACAGGGCGATGCCCAGGCCCTCGCAGCGGAAGCTGCCGGCGCAGTCCCAGGGCTGCTCGGCATCGACGTAGCGTGCGATCGCATCGTCGCCCAGGGGGCGGAAACGCACGACCGTGGAATCCAGCGCCTGCACGGTTCCCACGCCCGGCGCGGCGAGGGCCACCGCGGTCAGGAACACGGCTTCGCGCCCCGACATGGCGCGCAACTGCGCGATCGCGGCCTCGCGCGATCCGGGCTTGCCCAGCAGTTGCCCGTCGCAGCTGGCGACCTGGTCGGAGCCGATGACGACCGCGTCCGGATGCCGGCTGGCGACGGCTTCGGCCTTTGCGGCCGCCAGGCGCAGTGCCAGGGTGGCTGGCGGCTCGGCGGGATGGGCGGTCTCGTCGACTTCCGGCCGGGCGGTGTCGAATCGCAGCCGCAGCCGCGCCAGCAATTGCGCGCGGTAGGACGAGGTGGAGGCGAGGACGAGCGCAGGCATCGCAGGCGCGCCGTTCAGTGCAGGGAAGCGCGGGCGCGCTCGATCTGCAGCAGCTGGGCGTCGATGCTGCGCCGCGCGTCCTCGATCGAGGCGCGCACACTCTCGAGCTGCTCCAGCGAGGCGGCCTGCCCGTGCTGCTGCAGCCACAGCCGCTGGCGCAGCATCTCCTGCATGGCCTCGCGGACCGGGTTGTGCTCGTCGCCGGCGATGGCTTCGATCTCCGAGCGGGCGGTGCGCAACCGGTCCTCCAGTGCGTCCGCCGCATCCAGCAGCTGCGCCATGGCGCGATTGCGGCGCCCGCCGCGGTTGCGCAGCCACGCCGTCAGGGCGGCGGCGGCCGCCACGACCAGCACGGACAGGACAAGAACGGTCACAATGGCACTCCCCGGGACTGGGCGGCAGTCTGACCGCGGCGGCGGCGGCGGGCAAATTCCCTGCGCGTCCAACAACTTGCCGGTTGCGGCCTGGTTTGACACGCCACGGTTCGACCTTTAAAATCCTCCAGCTTATGTCCGCGGAACTGCCCGAAATCCTGGACGCCTGGCGGATGGTTGCCGCGCGGCGGGAGTTCAAGGGCCGGGTCGCGCTGGCGGCGCTGCCGCGGCTGCGCGATGCGTTGCTGGATGCCGAGGGTGAGGTGGCTTTCGAACTCGGATTCGACACCGACGCGATGCGGGTGCCGTACCTGGAACTGAAGATCGAGGCGGAGCTGCCGCTGGAATGCCAGCGCAGCCTGCAGCGGTTCCTGTTTCCGGTGCGGCTGGAGCAGCGGCTGGGGCTGATCCGGGACGAGGACGGGGAAGCCGGGCTCCCCGAAGGCTACGAGCCGTTGCTGGTCGATGCCGACGGTGCGCTGCGGCCGCTGGACCTGGTCGAGGACGAGTTGATCCTCGCCTTGCCGGTGGTCCCGGTGAAGCCGGGCTCCGAAGCGGTGGAGCGCGACTGGCCGGTGTCCGCGGAAGAGGAAGTGCGTGCCAACCCGTTCGCCGGCCTGGCCGCGCTGAAAAAGAACCAATGAAGCGGTTCGCGCCCCGTTGGCGCGGAGCGCGATAGCAACAACCGAATCGTTCCTGGAGCAATCCCATGGCTGTGCAGAAGTCCCGCGTCACCCCGTCCCGTCGTGGCATGCGTCGTTCGCACGACGCGCTCACGGCCAAGCAGCTGGCCACCGACCCGACCACGGGCGAAACCCACCTGCGCCACCACATCACGGCCGACGGCTACTACCGCGGCAAGCAGGTGATCCAGCCGAAGACGAAGGTCGTCGAGGAAGATTGACCTGGCTCCGGGCCCGTGCGCGGGTCCGGCGACATCGGCCCGCCTCCCGTGTCCGCGCCCGCGGTGCCGGCGGCGCGGGCCGCCCGCTTCGACCAGAGGGCCGTCCACGAGATGAGCAGCAGCGCGCGGATCTATTCACGTATCGCCGGGACCGGCAGCTACCTGCCCAGCAAGGTGCTGACCAACGACGACCTGTCCAGGATCGTCGATACCAGCGACGAGTGGATCGCCTCGCGCACCGGCATCCGTGAGCGGCACATCGCCGCCGAAGGCGAGACCACCGTGGACCTCGCCTACCACGCCGCCGTGCGCGCGCTGGAGGCGGCGGGCACCGGCGTGGACGAGATCGACATGATCGTCGTCGGCACGACCACGCCCGACCTCATCTTCCCTTCGTCGGCATGCCTGCTGCAGCAGCGGCTGGGCATCGCCGGCTGCGGCGCGTTCGATGTCAACGCGGCCTGCTCGGGCTTCCTCTACGCGCTCTCGGTCGCCGACAAGTTCATCAAGTGCGGCGACGCGAAGACGGTGCTGGTGGTTGGCGCCGAAACGCTGACGCGCATGGTCGACTGGACCGAGCGCACCACCTGCGTGCTGTTCGGCGACGGCGCCGGCGCGGTCGTGCTCAAGGCCGACTCCGAGACCGGCATCCTCAGCACCCACCTGCATGCCGACGGCAGCAAGAAGGAGCTGCTGTGGAACCCGGTGGGCGTGTCGGTCGGCTTCGACGAGGACGCCAAGAACGCCGGCGTGCGCATCCGGATGTCCGGCAGCGACGTGTTCAAGTACGCGGTCAAGGCGCTGGACTCGGTCGTGGAGGAAACGCTGGAGGCCAATGGCCTGGACCGCCACGACATCGACTGGCTGATCCCGCACCAGGCCAATCTGCGCATCATCGAAGCCACCGCCAAGCGGCTGGACATGCCCATGGAGCGCGTGATCGTCACCGTCGACAGGCATGGCAACACGTCCTCGGGTTCGGTGCCGCTGGCGCTGGACGAGGCGGTGCGTTCGGGCAAGGTGCAACGCGGCCAGCTGCTGCTGCTGGAGGCCTTCGGCGGCGGCTTCACCTGGGGTTCGGCGCTGCTGCGCTACTGAACTCCCGCAGCGGCGAGAGTGTCATGGAGCAGACGGTGCAACAGGTCCGGATCGATGGCCGCGCCGCCTGGCTCAAGCGCTATGGCAGGCAGCGGCGGGTGCTGCGCCTGAGGGCGATGGATCTCCTTGCGCGCCGGCTCGGCGTGCCTGCGCTCAGGCCGCCGCCCCGGCATCCGGGCCAGGCCGGGCGCGATGTCGAGAAGCGTCGCCTGGAAGAGCTCGCGCTGCTGCAGGTGCGGGTACCGCACGTACTCGGCCACGGCGCCGACTGCCTGATCCTCAGCGACCTCGGGCAGACCCTTTCGCACCGGCTTCGCCAGGCCACGCCCCAGGAGGCGGGTGCCCTGGTCGCCTCGGCTGCCACGGCGATCGCGCGGGTCCACAAGAGCGGCGGCTATCTCGGCGCGCCCATGGGGCGCAATATCGCCATCGACAGCCAGGGATGCGTCGGCTTCCTCGATTTCGAGGAGGATCCGGGCGAGGTCATGCCGCTTGCGCAGGCGCAGGCGCGCGACTGGCTGCTGTTTGTGGCGGGCGTCGCACGTCATGCGCCGTTGAGCGAGGACGAGCTGTCGACAATGCTCGCCCCGTCGCTGCGCGAAGGGCCCCGGGGGCTGCGTGAAGCCCTGGGCGCGGCGGTCGCGCGGCTTTCGTTCCTGCGCGGGCTCGCGCGATGGCCGTTCCGGGGCGCCGCGTCGCTGGGCAAGGCGGTCGGAAGCCTGCAGCGGGCCGTTCGCCACTCGGCAAGCGCGTTCCTGCTTGCGGTGCTGGCGGCCGACCTCCTGGACGACGGGCGCCTGGAACTGCTGCTGGCCCTGGCGGACTGGATCGATTGAAGCCCACCCTACGCACGGGTACAGACAATCCGGCGGGCGGGCCGATATCATCTGCGGCCGATTTTCCGTGGGTGTCCGCGTGACCGATCCGCAACTCGCATTCGTGTTCCCCGGCCAGGGCTCGCAGTCGCTGGGCATGCTCGCGGAGCTGTCCGAGCTGCATCCCGTGGTGCGCGAAACCTTCGACGAAGCCTCCGCTGGCGCCGGCGTCGACCTGTGGGCGCTGTCGCAGGGCGGGCCGGAAGAGCAGCTCAACCGGACGGAGTACACGCAACCCGCGCTGCTTGCCGCCGGCGTGGCGGTCTGGCGCGCGTGGCTCGCGGCGGGCGGCAGCACGCCCGTCTGCCTCGCGGGGCACAGCCTGGGCGAGTACGCGGCGCTGGTGGCTGCCGGTGCGCTGTCGTTGGAACAGGGCGCGCATCTGGTCCGCATCCGCGGGCAGTTGATGCAGGACGCCGCGCCGGCCGGAACCGGGGCAATGGCGGCGGTGATCGGCGCGGAGGACGCGCTGGTCGAGGACGTGTGCAAGGCGGCCTCGCGCAGCGACGTGGTGGTGGCGGCCAACTTCAACTCTCCTGGCCAGGTGGTGATCGGCGGCGATGCCGCCGCGGTCGACCGTGCTCTCGAACTGCTGCAGGAACGCGGCGTGCGCAAGGCGGTGAAGCTCCCCGTGAGCGTGCCCTCGCACACGCCGATGATGCGCGAGGCGGCCAACCGCCTGTCCGTGACGATGGCGGGCCTGTCCTGGCGCGAACCGGAGCTGCCGGTGGTGCAGAACGTCGATGCCGAGGTGCACGAAGGCGTGCAGGCGATCCGCGATGCGCTGGTGCGCCAGCTCTACCTGCCGGTGCAGTGGACCGGCTGCGTGCAGGCGCTGGCCGGCATGGGCGCCACGCGGCTGGGCGAATGCGGGCCGGGCAAGGTGCTCGCCGGACTCGCCAAGCGCATCGACAAGACCCTGGACGCGCGTGCGCTCGGGACCGTGGATGGATTCGCGTCGGCGCTCGCCGACTGGGCGCGCGCGTAACCCCCGCGGGCCACACACGAGGATGACAGGCATGGATCAGACCCTTCGAGGCGAGGTGGCGCTCGTCACCGGCGCCAGCCGCGGCATCGGTGCCGCGATCGCCGACACGCTGGCCGCGCAGGGCGCGACCGTGATCGGCACGGCCACATCGGAAGCCGGTGCGAAAGCGATCGCCGACAGGCTCGCCCCGCATGGCGGCCATGGCCGCGTGCTCGACGTTTCGGTGGCGGGCCAGGTCGAGGCCCTGATCGAAGCCATCGGCAAGGAGATCGGGCCGCTGTCGATCCTGGTCAACAACGCCGGCATCACCCGCGACGGCCTGCTGATGCGCATGAGCGACGAGGACTGGCAGGCCATCCTCGATACCAACCTCACAAGCGTGTACCGCTCGTCCAAGGCCGCGATGCGCGGGATGATGAAGGCGCGCAAGGGCCGCATCATCAACATCGCCTCGGTGATCGGCGTGACCGGCAACGCGGGGCAGACAAACTATGCGGCGGCCAAGGCCGGCATCATCGCCTTCAGCAAGTCGCTGGCCAAGGAGATCGGCTCGCGTGGCGTGACCGTCAACGTGGTCGCGCCCGGCTTCATCGAGACCGACATGACCGCCGCACTGCCCGAGGAAGTGAAGAAGGGCCTCGTCGGCCAGATCGCGCTTGCGCGGCTCGGCCAGGCCACCGACATCGCCAATGCCGTCGCCTTCCTCGCCGGTCCGGGCGCGGGGTACATCACCGGCGAAACCATCCACGTCAACGGCGGCATGTACATGCCCTGACCAGCCCAGTCTTCCGGGGCGTGCCGTGATCTCGCGATGCGCCCCTAAGTTGCCGATTTCAAAGGGAATGCGTTGCCTGCTGTTGCGGCGCGCATGACCGCACCGGGGCCGCGCAGCGGCAACGCGCTATCCTCGCCCCGGATCAGACCTTACACTTGTCACCGTAACAGCCTCCGCGGAGCTACAGCCAATGAGCAGCATCGAAGAACGCGTCAAGAAGATCGTGGTCGAACAACTGGGCGTCAAGGAAGAGGAGGTCAGCGCCAGCGCTTCCTTCGTCGACGACCTCGGCGCGGACTCGCTCGACACCGTCGAACTGGTGATGGCGCTCGAAGAAGAGTTCGAGTGCGAGATCCCCGACGAGGAAGCCGAGAAGATCACCTCGGTGCAGCAGGCGATCGACTACATCAAGGCGCACGTCAAGGCGTGACGCCGGTGGGGCGTGCCCGGCG
>JAEXLY010000149.1 GCA_023444765.1 Pseudomonadota bacterium
CCCCCCCCCGGCCCCCCCCCCCCCCCTCCCGCCCCCCGCGCCCCCCCCCCCCCCCCCGCGCTGCAGGCCGGGCCGGACGGCGAACATGCCGAAATAGCCGGCGCCGTCCTCGTCGGCGACGTGCGCGCAGGCGGCCAGGCCGGCCTCGTCGCCGGCGACCAGCACCCGGCTGCGCGGACGCGCGAGGTCGGCGCGCAGCACCTCCGGGTCGATGCGCTGGCCCTCGAGCAGGTCGGCTTCGGTGGTCCAGCCGGCGCGGCTGGCCTCTCCGCGATAGGCCGAGGTCACCAGGGCGACCAGGGCGGGGATGTCGTGCGGGGTGGCGGCGCGGAAGGCGGGTGCGTGCATGGGCGCATTGTAGGAGTTGCGCGCGGCCGGCCGCAGCCGCGTCCGGTGGTCGGTGGAGTGCGCCGGTCCGGCAAGCCGCCTGCCGCGATCAACCCAGCAGGCGGCGCACCTTCTGCAGGGCCGCGACGAAGGCGTCGATCTCCTCGTGCGTGTTGTAGAAGGCGACAGAAGCGCGGCAGGTGGCGGCCACGCCGTAGAACTGCAGCAGCGGGTGCGCGCAATGCTGGCCAGAACGCACGGCCACGCCCTCGAGGTCGAGCAGGGTGGCCAGGTCGTGCGCATGCGCGCCTTCGACCAGGAACGACACCACCGCCGCCTTCTCGGGCGCGCGGCCGATGATGCGTACGCCACCTGCAGCGTCCAGCGACTGCGTCAGGTGCGCCAGCAGATCGGCCTCGCGCGCTTCGATCGCGTCCATGCCGACGCCCTCCAGGTACTCCACTGCCGCGCGCAGGCCGACGAAGCCGGAGATATTGGGCGTGCCCGCCTCGAAGCGGTGCGGCGCATCGTTGAACACGGTGCCGTCGAAGCTGACCTCGCGGATCATCTCGCCGCCGCCCAGGAATGGCGGCATCGCCTGCAGGTGCTCGCGCCGGCCCCACAGCACGCCGGTGCCGGTGGGGCCGCACATCTTGTGGCCGGTGAAGGCGTAGAAGTCGCAGCCGATCGCGGCCACGTCCACCTTGCGGTGGGGCACGGCCTGCGAGCCGTCGACCACGGTGACGATGCCGCGCTGGCGCGCTTCGCGGCAGATCTCGCGTACGGGATTGACCGTGCCCAGCACGTTGGACACGTGGGCGACGGCCAGCAGCTTCACCTCGGGCGTCATCGCCCGGCGCAGCGCGTCGAGGTCGAGGCTGCCGTCGGGCAGGATCTCGGCCACGCGCACGGTGGCCCCGGTGCGCTGCGCCACCAGCTGCCAGGGCACGATGTAGGCGTGGTGCTCCATGCGCGAGACCAGGATCACGTCGCCCGCCTTGAGCCGCGGCAGCGCCCAGGAATACGCCACCAGGTTGATCGCGAAGGTGGTGCCGCTGCACAGGACCAGTTCGTCGCTGCGCGCGTTGACCAGGCGCGCCAGCGCCGTGCGCGACGCCTCGTAGGCCTCGGTGGCCTCGGTGCCCAGCGCGTGCACGGCGCGGCTGACATTGGCGTTGTGGCGACGGTAGAAGTCGTCCATCGCCTCGATCACCGCCGCCGGCTTCTGTCCGGTGTTGGCGCTGTCCAGGTAGACCAGCGGCTTGCCGTGCACCTGGCGCTGCAGCAGCGGGAAGTCGGCGCGCACGCGCACCCAGTCGGGCTCTGCAGGGATGCCTGGCGGCAGCGGTCGGGTGTTCATGGGCTCAGCCTTCCAGTGCATCCAGCGCGCGGTCCACGTGCGCCACCATCGATTCGCGGACTTCGTCGTCCTCGATCGCCGACAGCGGTTCCCGGCAGAAGGCGATGGTGAGCAGCTGCCGCGCCTCGTCCAGCGGCAGGCCGCGCGATCGCAGGTAGAACAGCGCGTTGGGGTCGATCTGGCCCACGGTGGCGCCGTGCGCGGCCTGCACCTCGTCGGCGTGGATCACCAGCACCGGCTGGGTATCGATCTCGGCGTTGGCCGACAGCAGCAGGTTCTTGTTGGACAGCCGCGCGTCGGTGCCATCGGCGCCGGCGTGGATGGTGATGCCGCCGTGGAACACCGCACGGCCGCGCGCCGCACCGACGCCGCGCCAGACCAGTTCGCAACGCGTGTCGCGAGCCAGGTGTTCGATGCCCAGTCGGGTATCGATATGGCGGCGACCGCCGGCCAGCAGCACGCCGTTGGCGATCAGGCTGGCGCGGTCGCCCGCGAGGCGCACGTTGAGTTCGTGGCGCGCGAGCGCGGCTCCAAGCTCAAGATCCACGCGCCGGTAGCACGCGTCCTCGTCCAGTCGCGCATCGGTGCGCAGGAACACGGTGGCGCCGTCGCCGCCGTGCTGCGCGCGCGCATGCAGCAGGGTGGCGCGTGCGCCCAGGTCCACCGCCAGCGCATGGTTGTCGAGGTGGCGATGGTCGCCTGCGGCGAGGTGGTGCTCGAGCAGGCGCAGGCTCGCGCCTTCCCCGAGTTCGATGCGATGGCGCAGGTGCCAGGCCAGGTCGGCCCCGGCCGGAGCACCCACGAACACCAGGTGCAGCGGTGCCTCGACCTGGACGCCCGCGGCCACTTGCAGCCGCACGCCACCCTCGGCCAGGGCGGCGTTGAGCCGCGCGAACACCGCGTCGGCGGGGACGGCGACGTCGTACGCGGTTTCGCTGGCCGCGGCGGTCAGTTCCACGCCGGCTGGCAGCGCTTCGAGGCGCGACAGGGCGGGGTCGTGGCGTCCGTTGACGAACACCAGGCGCGGTGCCGGGATGCCGTCGAGCAGGTCCGGGTCGATCGCGGTCGCGGCATCGCCTGCCGGCGCGAAGCGGCGCCGCTCGAGCGCGCGCAGCGAGGTGTACTTCCAGCTCTCGCTGCGCGGACCTGGCAGCCCGTCGTGCAGGACCGCATCGAGCAGGCCACGTCGGGTCGCGTCTCCCGCGAAGCCTTCGGCCAGGGAGTCGAGGAGCGGGCTGCTCACGCGCCGGCCTCCGGCGCCACGCGGTCGGCGATCCAGGCGTAACCGTGCTGCTCCAGCTCGAGCGCCAGTTCCGGCCCGCCGCTTTCCACGATCCGGCCATCGGCCAGCACGTGGACCACGTCCGGGCGGATGTAGTCGAGCAGGCGCTGGTAGTGGGTGATCACGACGAACGAGCGGTCTGGCGCGCGCAGGGCGTTGACGCCGTCGGCGACGTGCCTGAGCGCGTCGATGTCCAGGCCCGAGTCGGTTTCATCGAGGATCGCGAGCTTCGGTTCCAGCACCGCCAGCTGGAAGATCTCGTTGCGCTTCTTCTCGCCGCCGGAGAAACCCTCGTTGACGCCGCGGTGCAGCAGCTTGTCGTCCAGGTGCAGGACCGACAGCTTCTCGCGCACCAGCTTGAGGAACTGCATCGAGTCCAGTTCGTCCTGGCCGCGCGCCTTGCGCTGCGCGTTGAGCGCGCTGCGCAGGTAGTTGGTGTTGTTCACGCCCGGGATCTCGTCCGGGTACTGGAACGCCAGGAAGATGCCCGCGGCAGCACGCTCTTCCGGCTCGAGGTCCAGCAGCGGCCGGCCTTCGAACTCGATGCTGCCGGCCGTGACTTCGTAGCCCTCCCGGCCGGCGAGGATGTTGCCCAGCGTGGACTTGCCCGCGCCGTTGGGCCCCATGATGGCGTGCACTTGTCCTGGCTTCACGTCCAGCGACAGACCCTTGAGGATCTCGCGCTCGCCGATGGTGGCGTGGAGGTTGTCGATCTTGAGCATGGGAGGGCCGTGATTGGTGATTCGTGATTGGTGATTGGCAAGGCCG
Organism: Pseudomonadota bacterium; assembly: GCA_023444765.1. GTDB lineage: Bacteria > Pseudomonadota > Gammaproteobacteria > Xanthomonadales > Xanthomonadaceae > Luteimonas. The sequence continues at coordinate 3,738 of JAEXLY010000149.1, forward strand.
GGAGAGGTTTGATCCGGTTGGGCGGTGTTCTTTCGAACCACCGGTCACCCATCACGAATCACGCACGGGCGTCAGCCGACGGAACCTTCCAGGCTGACGTCGAGCAGCTTCTTGGCCTCGACCGCGAACTCCATCGGCAGCTCGCGGAAGACCTGCTTGCAGAAGCCGTCGACGATCAGGCTCACCGCGTCTTCCTCGGAGATGCCGCGGGCGCGGCAATAGAACATCTGGTCGTCGCTGATCTTGGAGGTGGTGGCCTCGTGCTCGACGGTGGCGGTCGGGTTCTTCACCTCGATGTAGGGGAAGGTGTGCGCGCCGCACTTCTTGCCGATCAGCAGGCTGTCGCACTGGGTGTAGTTGCGCGCGCCCTCGGCTCCGGCGGCCACCTTCACCAGCCCGCGGTAGGTGTTCTGGCCGCGGCCGGCGCTGATGCCCTTGCTGACGATCTTGCTCTTGGTGCGCTTGCCGACATGGACCATCTTGGTGCCGGTGTCGGCCTGCTGGCAGTGGTGGGTGAGGGCAACGGAGTGGAACTCGCCCGAGGAGTCGTCGCCCAGCAGCACGCAGGAGGGGTATTTCCAGGTGATCGCCGAGCCGGTCTCGACCTGCGCCCACACCACCTTGCTGCGGGCGCCGCGGCACTCGGCGCGCTTGGTGACGAAGTTGTAGATGCCGCCGCGGCCTTCCTCGTCGCCCGGGTACCAGTTCTGCACGGTCGAGTACTTGATCTCCGCGTCGTCCAGCGCCACCAGCTCGACCACCGCCGCGTGCAGCTGGTTCTCGTCCCGCATCGGCGCGGTGCAGCCCTCGAGGTAGGAGACCTGCGAGCGTTCCTCGGCGATGATCAGGGTGCGTTCGAACTGGCCGGTGTGGCCGGCGTTGATGCGGAAGTAGGTGGACAGCTCCATCGGGCAGCGCACGCCCCTGGGGATGAAGACGAACGAGCCGTCGGAGAACACCGCCGAGTTGAGCGCCGCGAAGTAGTTGTCGCCCACCGGCACCACCGTGCCGAGGTACTGGCGCACCAGGTCCGGATGGTCCTGGATGGCCTCGGACATCGAGCAGAAGATGATGCCCTTCTCGGCCAGTTCCTTGCGGAAGGTGGTGCCGACCGAGACCGAGTCGAACACCGCGTCCACGGCGACGCCGGCCAGCTTGGCGCGCTCGTGCAGGGGAACGCCCAGCTTGTCGTAGGTATCCAGCAGTTCCTTCGGCACCTCGTCGAAGGACTTGTACTTCGGGCCCTTGGGCGCGGAGTAGTAGCTGATGGCCTGGAAGTCGATCGGCGCGATGCGCAGCTTGGCCCAGTGCGGCACCGGCATGGTCAGCCAGTGGCGATACGCGGCCAGGCGCCAGTCGGTCATCCACCCCGGCTCGCCCTTCTTCGCCGACAGGGCGCGGATCACGTCCTCGTCCAGGCCGGGCGGCAGCGAGTCGGACTCGATGTCGGTCACGAAGCCGGCGTCGTAGCGACGGCCGAGCTGCTCGTGGATTTCCTTGTTGGCGACGGGTTCTTGGAGTTGGGTGGCCATGCGGCTGCCTGTGGGGTTCATGCGTTGGCCAGTCGCGCCTGGAGGCGGCGGCCGGGAGTCAGGGGTTGCGGGGGAGTGCCGTCGTCGACCATCTGCGCCAGGTTCACGCTGCGCAGCGCGGCGGCGACCACGTCGTTGATCCGGCGCCAGTTCCCGCGCACGCCGCAGCGACCGGAGATGCCGCATTCGCCGTGGTCGAGGCTGCATTCGGTCATCGCCAGCGGGCCTTCCATCGCCTCCACGATCTCCACCAGGCTGATCTGCGCGGCCGGACGCGCCAGGCGGTAGCCGCCGTGCGCGCCGCGAAAACCCTCCACCAGTCCCGCCTGGGCCAGCGGCTTGAGCAGCTTGCTCACGGTGGGAACCTCCAGTCCGGCGCGCTCGGCCAGCTCGCTCGCGCTGAGCACGGCATCCGGCCGCGCCGCGAGCACGGTCAGCACCACGGTGGCGTAGTCGGTGAGCCTGGTGACGCGGAGCATGGGGTCCGGCCTTGAATGGGGACCAAAATTGTACGCTTTAGGCGCGCGCCGCTCAAATGCCTGCCGGGCGGCGTTCAGTGGGCGCGACATGACGGCTGTCAGCGCAGGCGGCTGACAGCCGGACCTGCCGCAGGCACGCACGCGCTGCGATGCTGGGGCCGGTCCAACGGCGGACGCGGCGGGAGCCTGGAGATGCAGACGGTCGGGAATCACGGATCCACGCGCGACGACGGCCTGTTCAGGGCCGCCCTGGTGGCGGGCGCGGTCTTCCTGCTGTGGCGGGCGGCCCGCGGGCTCAAGGGCGCGGCATGGAGCGCCGTCGGCCTGGCGCTGGCGGCCCGCTGGACCGGTCTGTGGCCGTGGTGAGTCCGCTCAGACCGGGGGCAGCACGATCTGGAAGTAGGGCGGCGGCGGCGCCTCCCCGGGGGGCAGCGCGGCCGGCGCCGGCTCGCCGGCGGGGCCCAGCGAGCGGATGAACCGGTAGATCGCGCGGCGGTCGTCCTCGCGCATCGCCCGCAGCATGTAGTCGGGCATGAGCGGACGGGTGTGCAGGTTCGCGGTGTAGGCCAGCCATTGCGATTCATCGAGCGCATCCACGCTCAGCCGCAGGTTGGTCGGATAGCTGGTCCCCCAGGGGCCGTGGAAACCGACCGGGCTGCCCGTGAGCCATTGGTCCCTGGGGACTTCGCCCGCGCGTTCGCCGTACCCGTCGGTGTGGCAGTCGTTGCAGCCACCGAGGACCACCAGGTACTCGCCGTGCGCAGGGTCGGCCGCCGGCTGGGTGGCCGCGACGGAGGCAGGCGGGGTCTGCGGCGCGACCTCGACGGCGGCGCGCTGGCAACCGGCGACGACGAGTGGAAGGGTGGTGAGCAACGGAAGCAAGTGGCGACGCATGCGGGTATGGCCTCGAGGGGTTGATGTGCCGCAGACAACGCGGGAGCCGCGCGCTAGCGGACGCGCGTGCGGCCACCCCTGCCACCGGTCATGACGACGATCGGCATGGCCGGATGCGGCCATGGCGGCCGGCCATGCCACAATGCCGCTTCCCGCAGCCATACCCGTCCGCGATGCCCAAGCAGAAGAAGAAGATCGAAGCCCGCCTGTCGCCGATCCACGGCAACGGCATATTCGCCACCGAGCTGATCCGGAAGGGCGAGCGGGTGATCCGCTACAAGGGCGCGCTGCGCACCCACGAGGAAGTGGACGAGGAGTACGGCGACGAGGACGAGAACGGGCACACCTTCCTGTTCACCCTCAACGACGAGTACGTGATCGACGCCAACGTCGAGGGCAACGTCGCGCGCTGGATGAACCACAGCTGCAACCCCAACTGCGAGTCCGAGGTGGAAGAAGACGCCAAGGGTCGCAAGCACAAGGACAAGGTCTTCATCAACGCGCTGCGCGACATCAAGCCTGGCGAGGAACTGACCTACAACTACGGCATCGTGCTGGACGAACCGCACACCGCCAAGGCCAAGAAGCTGTGGGCGTGCCGGTGCGGCTCGAAGAACTGCACGGGCACGATGCTCCAGCCCAAGCGCAAGCGCTGAGCCCGGCGGCGGCGATGCCCGCCGCGCCGCAAGGGTTGCCATGACCGATGGGACGCGCTGCGTCCCGGCATCGTCCCTAGGCTGCGGGCCTGGACGGGTCGGGAGCGGACGGCGTGCTGTATCGAGGTTTCATTTGCCGGGCGGTGCTTCTGGGCATGTGCTGCGCGCCGGCGCTCGCGCTCGAGATCGATGGTCGCATCGGTCCGGACGAGTGGGCCGGGGCCCGCCACGTCACCGATTTCCGCAAGGTGCAGCCCCTCACCGGCGAACCCGGCTCGCTGGCCACCGAGGCCTGGGTGATGGCCGCGCCCGAGGGGCTGGCCATCGCCTTCCGCAACCTGCAGCCGCCGCAGGTGCCGCGGACGCGGCAGAAGGTCCGGCGCGATTTCCAGGAACAGGTGGACCGGGTCAACGTCTTCGTCGATTTCGACGGCGGCGGCCGCACCGGATATGCCTTCACCGTCAGTTCCACCGGCGGCATGGCGGACGAGGTGATCACCAACGAGAACCAGTTCAGTTCCGACTGGGATGGCCTCTGGCGCCAGGCCGTCAGCGAGGACGCCGATGGCTGGAGCGTCGAGATCCTCGTGCCCTGGCACACCGCGCCGATGCGCGAGGCACAGGGCGGGGAACGCACGCTGCGGGTGTATCTGGCGCGGGTGATCGGCAGCACCGGCGAGCGCATGGCGTGGCCGGTGGCGAGCTATGAGCGGCCGCGCTTCCTCTCCGACTTCGCGCCGGTCGCGGTGCCTGCCTACGACCAGTCGCTGCTCGCCGTGACCCCCTACGTGTCCGGGCTGTACGACCAGGTGCGTGGTGGCAGCGAGGGCAACGCCGGCGCCGACCTGTTCTGGAAGCCCAGCGGACGATTCCAGCTGTCTGCCACGGTCAATCCCGACTTCGGCCAGGTGGAAAGCGACGACCTGGTCGTGAACTTCAGCGCCACCGAGACCTTCGTCAGCGACAAGCGCCCGTTCTTCACCGAGAACCAGGGCATCTTCGAATACACCACGCCGTCGGACTTCAGCCAGCTGCTGTACACGCGCCGCATCGGCGGCCCGGCCGACGACGGCAGCGGCGCCAGCGACATCGCGGCCGCGGCCAAGCTCAACGGCGCGCTGGGCGGCATGAAGTACGGCCTGTTCGCGGCCGACGAGTCCGGCGGGGCCGGCCGCAGCTTCCAGGCGTTGCGCCTCGTGCGGGATTTCGAGAACCAGAACGTGGGGGCGATGCTTACCCGCGTCGAACGGCCCCACCTCGACCGCGAGGCCACCGTGGTGGGCCTGGACCACAACTGGCGGCCGACGCCGCGCTGGAACCTGCGCAGCCGCCTGTTCTCCAGTCGCATCGATCACGACCGCACGCGCAGCAGCGACCTGGGTGCGACGCTGTGGGCCGACTACGAGATGGACCATGGCTGGCGCCAGCAGTGGATCGCGATGCATTTCGGCGACGAGCTGGAGATCAACGACGCCGGCTACCTCGCCCGCAACAGCGTCAACTACCTGCACTGGCAGGTCTCGCGCCGCTTCACCGACCTGCCGGAGGAGTCGCGCGCCGCATCGGTCGACTGGCGCGCGCGCGTGAGCGGCAACTACAACAACCATGGCGAGCGGCTCAACGACCAGCTGCGCGTCAGCCGCGACGCGCGCCTGCGCGACGGCAGCAGCGCGTTCGCGCAACTCAACGTCAACAGCGCGGGCATCAACGACACCCTGCTGCGCGGCCACGGGATCGTGCGCCTGCCGCCGAACTTCAACGCCTATTACGAGTTCGAACGTCCGCGCAAGGGCCGCTGGGCGCACGACCTGGAGGCGGAGGCTTTCGGCGGCGGACTGGCGGGCAACCACCGTCTCGGCGGCGCGCTCTGGTATGGCGCCACGTACTTCGTCACGGATGCCTTCAGCCTGAACGCGGGCGCCGCGCTGATCCTGCGACCGGACTGGCTGATCTGGCAGGGCGAGGACAGCGGCGACCTGGTGGGCGGCTTCGACGGCAAGGAGGCCAAGTTGCTGGCGGGGCTCGACTGGACGATGAGTCCGCGCCAGGAGCTGCGGGTGAAACTGCAGGCAATCGGCATCCAGGCACGCATGCGCCAGGCCTGGCGCTTCGATCCGTCCGGGCGCGCGCTGCCGGCAGCCGACCCGGTCGACGACTTCAGCGTGCACAACCTGGCGTTCCAGATCCGCTACCGCTACGAACTTGCGCCGCTGTCGCACCTGTACGTGGTCTACGGTCGCGGCGGCTTCGACCGGCGCACGATCGCCGACGTGGCCGACGGCGTCGACGGCGCCCTGCTGGACAGCTTCGGCCTGCGCGACGACGAACAGCTGCTGGTGAAGCTCAGTTATCGCTTCGAGCTGTAACCGGTCGGGCACGGACTTTCCGGCGCCGGCGACGGGGCGGAATTGCGGAATCTTCCGCCGGGATCGGATGGCATGGCGTCGTGTCCGGCGTCCCGCTTGCGTGCCTGCCGGCGAGCGTGACCGGACCCGCAACCGCGTCCGCGTTCCGCGTCTCCGCATCCATGCGTGCCGCCGGAGCTGCGGCAGGCGGGCCATCCGGATGCGGCAGCGGGCTTCCCCGCCAGGGACTCAGCGCGCCGCGTCGCGCAGGTCCACCGCGGTGATGCGCCATGCACGCTGCGCCGCCGTCGCGCCGTCCGCCTGCGAACGGCGCAGCGTGTAGCGTCCCGCCTGGTGCTGCACGTTGCCGTCGTGGCGCGTGGTCGTCACGGTCACCGGCACTTCCACGTACACCGAACCGGCGGCGCCCTCGGCGGGGCGCGGCGCTCCGAGGGTGAGTTCGATCGAGCGCGCGTCGGCATGGCTGGCGGCAAGCTGCGCGGGCGACGCCGGGCCGCCGTCCGCCCAGCTGGCATGCGCGGTGGCGAAGTCGCCGGCGTTGATCGCTGCGTAGTAGCCCCGCAGCAGGTCCCTGGGGTCTTCCGGGGCCGATGCCGGTGCGGATGCCTCCGGAGCCGGGGGCGTGGCGGGCGGGGGCATCGACCCAGCCGGCGTCGCGGTCCCGCCCCGCCCGGGCCCCGGAGCG
>JAEXLY010000256.1 GCA_023444765.1 Pseudomonadota bacterium
GTGAACTGGTGGGCCGTCAAGGGTGAGCCGGGGCGCCGGCGAACCGCAGGTTCGCGCCCCGGGCGAACGCCACGCGCGCTGCGCGTGGCCGGGCCTGCGCAGCAGGCGAACCGCAGGTTCGAATCCCGCGATGCACGCGCGGAAACGGAAACGCCCGGCCGTAGCCGGGCGTTCCGTGAACTGGTGGGCCGTCAAGGATTCGAACCTTGGACCTACTGATTAAGAGTCAGCTGCTCTACCAACTGAGCTAACGGCCCCGAAAAGCGGGCGCGCAGTGTAACCAGATGCACGCCGCGCGGCAATGCCTCTGCCGCTGATCACACGAAAAAAATGGGGTGGCTGAGGGGACTCGAACCCCCGACATCTGGAATCACAATCCAGGACTCTAACCAACTGAGCTACAGCCACCACTGGAACCTGCACAGGATACCCCGGGTACACCCCGGTTCCCTGCGGCAACCAGGGACCACGACCACGTGATCTCCCGTCCGCCTGCCATCCGCCCTCCGCGCCGACCGGAGTCCCGCGTGGCGCGCCCGGCAGGACTCGAACCTGCAACCACCGGCTTAGAAGGCCGGTGCTCTATCCGGTTGAGCTACGGGCGCGTGTGCGCATGATAGCTGCCCCGGATCGCGGGATTGGTCGGGGTAGAGGGATTCGAACCCCCGACATCCTGCTCCCAAAGCAGGCGCGCTACCAGACTGCGCTATACCCCGGCCGGTGACGGGCGGTCGAACCGATCTCCCCCGGGCACGCCCGGAGGAGCCGGACATTGTCCGGAGCCAGCCTTCCGGTGTCAAACCGGCCGGCACGCTGGCAGCGCCTGCGCCCCGGGTCCGTGTATCCTGAATGCCGGATCCACCACATCGGACAGACACGATGCGCAGCGGCAACCCCGTACTCAAAGAATCGACCTTCCTCGACCTTGGCAGCGGCGCGGTCGTCTCGCGCGGCAGCGAGGCGATGAGCCTCAACGGCACGGTCAACAAGACCGGTTTCCTGCTGCTGCTCACGGTGCTGACCGCCGCATTCGCCTGGAACCAGGCCCTGGGGCCCGACGGCACTCCGGCGCCGGGGTTCGGCGTCTATGTCTGGGGTGGCGCGATCGGTGGCCTCGTGCTGGCCATCGTGACGGCATTCAAGAAGGAGTGGTCGCCGGTGACCGCGCCGCTGTACGCGCTGGTGGAAGGCTTCTTCCTCGGCGCGATCTCCGCGCTCTACAACCACTTGTACGAAGGCATCGTCATGCAGGCGGTGATGCTGACCTTCGGCACCCTGTTCGCGCTGCTGTTCGCCTACCGCAGCGGCCTGATCCGCGCTACCGAGAACTTCAAGCTGGGCGTGGTCGCGGCCACCGGCGGCATCGCCCTGGTGTACCTGGCAACGATCGTGCTGCGCATGTTCGGCAAGGATATTCCGATGATCCACGAGAACGGGATCGTCGGCATCGGCTTCAGCCTGTTCGTGATCGTGATCGCTGCGCTCAACCTGGTCCTGGACTTCGACTTCATCGAGAGCGGCGTCGAGCAGGGCGCGCCGAAGTACATGGAGTGGTACGGCGCCTTCGGCCTGATGGTCACCTTGGTGTGGCTGTACATCGAGTTCCTGCGTCTGCTGGCCAAGCTGCAGTCGCGCGACTGACGCCACGCGGCCGGACACGAAAAAGGCGCCTGCGGGCGCCTTTTTCGTAGCTGTCCGCCGGTTCAGGCGGGTGGAGCCGCGCCAGCGGCGCCCTCGCCCGCCGGCCGCCGCGGCCAGGCGATGAAGCCGACCGCGATCAGCGCCAGCAGCCAGCAGTACCAGACGTTGCCCGCCAGCGCGAGGGGCGACACCGCGGCCAGCGAGCCTGCCAACAGCAACTGGGCACCGTAGGGCAGCAGTCCCTGCGGCACGCACGCGAAGATGTCGAGCACGCTGGCGGACCGGCGCGGACTGATGTCATGGCGTTCGGCGATGTCGCGCGCGACACTCCCGCCGACCAGAATCGCCACCGTGTTGTTGGCGGTGAACACGTCGGCCGCGGTCGCGAGCGCGGCAATGCTGAACTCCCCCGTCCGCCGCCCGCGATGGCCGCGCGCGAACCGCGCAATGACCTGCGACAGCCAGGCCAGTCCGCCGCTGGCCTTCGTCATCCCGGCAAGGCCGCCGATCAGCAGCGACAGCAGGAGGATCTCGATCATCCCCTCGAACCCGGTCCAGACGTCGCCCGCGTACTGCGCCAGGTCGTAGTCCTCCACCAGGAGCAGACCGAAACCACCGGCCAGCGCCAGCCCCAGGCCGAGCACCAGCAGCACGTCCAGGCCCGCCAGCGCCAGCGCCAGCACCACCAGGTACGGCAACGCCAGCCAGGCCGGCGCGGCCGTGTCGGACTGCACCGGCGCCGGGTCGCCCGCGAATCCGAGCAGCACCATCGTCAGCAGCGCCGCCGGGAGCGCGATCCGGAAGTTCTCCCGGAACTTGTCGCGCATGCGCGCGCCCTGCGTGCGGGTGGCGGCGATGGTGGTGTCGGAGATCACGGACAGGTTGTCGCCGAACATCGCACCACCCACCACGGCCCCCGCCACCAGCGACCGGTCCAGCCCGGACGCGTCGGCGACACCGACCGCGATCGGCACGACTGCGGCGATCGTGCCCATCGAGGTGGCGATGGCGAGCGACACCGCGCAGGCGACGACGAACAGCCCGGGCAGCAGCAGCGCCGGATGCAGCGCGCCGATGCCCAGCGACACCACCGCGTCCACCGCACCGATCGCGCTGGACACGTAGGCGAACGCTCCCGCCAGCAGGAAGATCAGGCACATCAGCACGATGTTCGGATCGCCCATTCCCTGCAGCAGGGCTTCGCCGGGCCGGATGCCGCGCCGCCACGCGACGAGCGCGGCGAGCGCGAGCGCCGGCAGGATCGCCACCGGCGCGCGCAGCTGGTAGAAGCCCATCGGCTCGCCCTGGAGCGTGTAGTGCAGGCCGGCGCCGAAGAAGATCGCCAGGAACAGCAGCAGCGGGGTCAGCGCCAGTGCGCTGGGGCGGATGGTCATCGCGGACGGCCGGGGAAAACGCCGATTGTGCGGGCAATCCCGGGACCGGGTCACGTCCCCGGGGACGGGACGCCGTGTGCGGCGCCGGCGGATCGCCGGCTTCGCGCGGGCCGGCGCACCGGCCGCTCCCGCGCGACGTTTTCCTGCGAACCTGGCGCCGGAAACGAAGAACGGGACGCCAGGGGGCGTCCCGTTCGCTGTCGGCACAGCCGTGCGGATCAGACCCGGCTGGCGATCGCCTTCGCGAAGGACATGGTGTTGCCGCTGCCGCCCAGGTCGGGCGTGAGGTTGTCCTTGGCCTCGAGCGTGGCGATCACGGCATCGCGCAGGCGGGCCGCGTCCCCTGGCTTGCCGATGTGGTCGAGCATCTGCGCCGCGCCCAGCAGCAGGGCGCAGGGATTGGCCTTGCCCTGGCCGGCGATGTCCGGCGCGGTGCCGTGCACGGCCTCGAAGATCGCCGCGTCCTTGCCGATGTTGGCACCCGGCGCCAGGCCCAGGCCGCCGACCAGGCCGGCGCAGAGGTCGGAAATGATGTCGCCGAACAGGTTGGTGGTGACGATGACGTCGAACTGCTCGGGGCGCATCACCAGCTGCATGCAGGTGTTGTCCACGATCATCTCGTTGCATTCGATCTGCGGATACTGCGCCGCCACCTCGCGCGCGACCTTCAGGAACAGGCCCGAGGTCGACTTGAGGATGTTGGCCTTGTGCACTACCGTGACCTTCTTGCGCCCCGTGTTCTGCGCCAGGTCGAAAGCGTAGCGGACGATGCGCTCGGAGCCCTTGCGGGTGATCTTCTGCATCAGCGTCGCGGTCTCGCCGTCCTCGGTGATGGACTGGCCTTCGCCGATGTAGGCGCCCTCGGTGTTCTCGCGGACCGTGACCAGGTCCACGCCCGTGGGGAAGCGCGACTTGGTGTTGGGAAACGACTTGGCCGGGCGCACGTTGGCGTAGAGGTCGAAGCGCTTGCGCAGCTCGACGTTGATCGAGGAAAAGCCCTCCCCGACCGGCGTGGTCAGCGGGCTCTTGAGCGCGATGCGGTTGCGGCGAATGGAGTCCATCGTCGCCTGCGGCAGCAGTTCCCCGTGCTTTTCCAGCGCGACCAGGCCGGCGTCCGCGTCCTCGTAGCGCAGGCCCAGGTCCATCGCGTCGAGCACGTGCAGGGTGGCGTCCATGATCTCCGGGCCGATACCGTCGCCGCGGATGACCGTGATTGTCTGGGTCATTTGGGGGTTATCCATGCGAAAGACGCCGCGCGGAAGGCGCAGCGTGGAAATGGTTCAAACTGAAATTATGCCCGAAACCCGGGCCCGGCCCCAACCCGACGAAAGTCTGGGCGGCGCTCAGCCGCCCTGGTGGTCGTGCGCCGCGGGCGCTTCCGCCCCGCCCTGTTCCAGCCGGTCGAGGAAGTCCACCGCCCGGCGCAGGTGCGGGATCACGATACTGCCGCCCACCACCAGGCCGACGGAGAACGTCTCGAACAGCTCCTCGCGGCTGGCCCCCGCTTCGCGGCACTGCGCCACGTGGTAACTGATGCAGTCGTCGCAACGCAGCACCAGCGACGCCACCAAACCCAGCAGTTCCTTGGTCTTCACGTCCAGGGCGCCGGCCTGGTAGGTCTGGGTGTCCAGGGCGAAGAAGCGACGGACCACCTGGTTGGGTTCGGCCAGGATGCGCTCGTTCATCCGCTGGCGGAACGCCGTGAACTCCCTGACGCGGTCCGACTCGCTCATCCGTCCGTTCCTGTGTTGGCCGAGGGCGGAGTATCGCCGGTCGAGCGCGTCCGCGCGCGGCCGCGACAGGCGGCGGCGACGCAACACTCCGTTCCCGCAGGCTCAGGCACCGAGCAGTTCGTCCAGGCGGCCGGCGCGATGCAGCGCCATCATGTCGTCGTAGCCGCCGACGTGGACGTCCCCGATGAAAATCTGCGGCACGGAGGTGCGGCGCGCGCGCGCCACCATGCGCTCGCGCTCGACGGGGTCGAGGTCGATCCGCACCTCCTCCCACTGCAGGCCGCGGCTGCGCAGGAAGTTCTTGGCGGCCACGCAGTAGCCGCAGATCGCGCTGGTGTACATGACGATCGGCGGATGCGGGGCAGCGGTGGGGAGTTCGTCGGTCATACGGGGAACCTGTGGCGCGGGGATGGGTCGAATGGTGGCCGCCCGCGTCCAGGTTTTCCACCACCGTCCGCAGGACGATGCGGACGATTAACATCGGATTCACTCCCTGCCCGCGGCGCCCCTGCATGCTTGCCGCAGGCGGCATCCGCCCCCGCCGCTCCGGAACGACATGCGCAACCGCTCCTCCCGCCTCCGCAACCTGATGGCCACCACCCTGCTGGTGCTGGTGGCGGCGGCCGGCGCCCGGGCGCAGGAGAACCGCCTGCCCGACATCGGGTCCTCGGCGGGCAGCGTGCTCGGGCCGGTCCAGCAGGCCGAGTACGGCCGGATGATGCTGGCGCAGTTGCGCCATTACGGCTACGTGCTCGAGGATCCGCTGACGGAAGCCTGGCTGCAGTCCACCGGCAATCGCCTGGCGGCGGTGAGCGACGACCCCGAACAGCGGTTTACGTTCTTCATGATGAAGGACCGCAGCATCAACGCCTTCGCCACCCTGGGCGGCTACATCGGAATGAACGCAGGCCTGGTGCTGGCGGCGGAAAGCGAGGACGAGGTGGCCGCGGTGCTCGGCCACGAGATCGCCCATGTCACCCAGGCGCACGTGCTGCGCAGCGTCGAGCGCGCCCAGCGCGACAGCATCCCGATCCTGCTGGCGATGCTCGGCGCGATCGCGGTCGCGCAATCGGCCGGCGGCAATTCGGCGGACGATGCCGCGATGGCCGCCATCGCCAGCGCCCAGGGGCTGGCTGCGCAGCGCCAGATCAACTACACGCGCTCGAACGAATCGGAGGCCGACCGCATCGGCATCCGCACCCTGGCGCGCGGCGGCTACGAACCCGCGGCCATGGCCAGCATGTTCGAGCGCATGCAGGCGGTGTCGCGCACCAACCAGGGCGGCGAGCGCGAACGCCTGCCCGACTACCTCAAGACCCATCCGGTCACCACGACCCGCATCAGCGAGGCCAAGGACCGGGCCGAACGGCTCGGCCCCGCCACCGTGACCGGCTCGGTGTCCACGCCCCAGGCGACCCGCACGGAGCGGATCCGCCTCGACGGCATCGCGGTGCCGGACAGCCTGCGCGTCAGCGACAACCCGCTGCTGCCCGCCACCCTGGCCCTGGCTGGCGGACTCGTTGGCGGCGACAGCCGCGAGTTCGGCTGGGCACGCGAGCGCCTGCGCGTGTTGAGCGCCAACACCCCGGACGCGGCGGTACGCGAGTACGAGCGCATCGCCCGCACCGTGCCGCTCGATGACGCCCAGCGCTACGGGCTGTCGGTGGCGCAGCTGCGCGCCGGTCGCGGCGCGGAAGCCGCGGCCGGACTGGCGGAGCTGCTCCAGCGCCACCCCGGGGATCTGTGGGTCACCCTGGCGCTGGCCGAAGCCGAGGCCCATGCCGGACGGTCGGCGGCCGCCGACCGCCGCTTCGAAGGCCTGCTCGAACGCATGCCGCGCAACCCGGCGGTGGCGCTGGCCTACGCCGACGTCCTGGTCGCGCGCAACACGGCCGACGCAGGGCGCCGCGCGCAAGCGGTACTGCGGCCGCTGCTCAATGCCAGCAACGACGATCCGGCGTTCCAGCGGACCTTCGCCCGCGCCAGCGAAATCGCCGGCGACCCGGTCCGGGCCGGGGAGTCCTGGGCCGAGGCGGCCTTCCTGAGCGGCCGCGAGGAACAGGCGCTGGTGCAGCTGACCACCCTGCGCAAGCGCGAGGACCTGGACTACTACGCCCGTGCCCGCATCGACGCGCGCATCGCGCGGATCACCCCTGTCGTGCTGGAGTTGCGCCGGCAGGGCCTGCGCGACCCGGACCTGCATCGGCGCTAGCCTGCTCCGCCGCCGCGCCCGGGCGCACGCCGTCATGATTGCGTCATAAAACTGTCGTCTAATGCCGGACATCGGCCCTCGTGGCGGGCCTGCCAGGACCGGACGTGCAGAAACGCATCCTGATCGTCGACGATGAACCCGCGATCCGCGAGATGGTCGCATTCGCCCTGCGCAAGGGCGACTTCGACCCGGCCCACGCCGGAGACGCGCGCGAAGCCCAGTCGGCCATCGCCGACCGCGTGCCCGACCTGATCCTGCTCGACTGGATGCTGCCGGGCACCAGTGGCCTGGAACTGGCCCGGCGCTGGCGCAAGGACGCCATGACCCGCGACGTGCCGATCATCATGCTCACCGCCCGCGGCGAGGAGAACGATCGCGTCGGCGGACTCGAGGCCGGGGTGGACGACTACGTGGTCAAACCGTTCTCGGCCCGCGAACTGCTGGCGCGGATCCGCGCGGTGATGCGGCGCTCGCGCGAGGACGACGAGGACGGCAGCGTCAGCGTCGGCGGCCTGCGCATCGACGGCGCGGCGCACCGCGTGTTCGCCAACGACGAGCCCGTCGCCATCGGCCCCACCGAATACCGCCTGCTGCACTTCTTCATGACCCATCCCGAGCGCGTCTACAGCCGCACCCAGTTGCTCGACCACGTCTGGGGCGGGAGCGTGTATGTGGAGGAGCGCACGGTCGACGTCCACATCCGCAGGCTGCGCAAGACCCTGGAGCCGACCGGACTGGACGCCATGGTGCAGACCGTGCGCGGCGCCGGCTACCGCTTCTCGGCGGCGCTGTGAGCGAAGGGCTGCATTGCGGCCGGCAACTCCCGGCCTGGTGATTCGGGCAGGCAAAAGCGGCAAGATCGGTCACACGCGGATCGAATCCGCTTCTCCCGGTTTCGAACCATTCCCCAGCGACCACGGCCCCACCGCCCCATGACCCTGCCCGCCCGCTCCGCATGGATCCGCACGCTCGGCCAGCTGGCCCTGGTGCTGGCCGCCGCGCTCGCCGCGGGCCTGCTGCTCGGGCAGACCGGGTACGCGCTCGCGGTGGCTGCGCTGTGCGTGCTTGCCTGGCACTACTGGCGGCTGCGCCGCCTGCTGATGCGTCTCGGCTCGCGGCAGCGCCTGCCGGAGGTGTCGGGCAACGGCGTGTGGAACGAACTCGAGCGGCAGCTCCGGGCCAACCAGGAAGGAATGCGCGCGCGCAAGCGCCGGTTGATCTCCATGCTGCGCGCCTACCGCGCCGTGGCCGCCGCGCTGCCGGACGCGGTGGCGGTGGTCGAACGCAACAGCCAGCGCGTGCAGTGGTTCAACGAGGCCGCCACCCGCCTGCTGGGCCTGCGCTACCCCGCCGATGTCGGGCAGCCGCTGGGCGAGCGGCTGCAACCCCTGCGGATCTCGCACTGGCTCGCCGCCGGGCGCAACGCCGAGCCGTTGCTCGACGTGCCGTCGCCGGTCGCCCCGGACATTCGCCTGACCCTGCGCCTGATTCCGTACTCGGACGACCTGTGGTTGGTGGTGGCGCGCGACGTGACCAAGATGATGCGACTGGAGCAGATGCGCCGGGACTTCGTGGCCAATGTGTCGCATGAGCTGCGCACCCCGCTCACCGTCGTGCACGGCTACCTGGACATGCTCGATGCCGAAGAGCACCCGGAGTGGGCGCCGATGCTGGGCGAGATGCAGCAGCAATCGCAGCGGATGACCCAGCTGGTCGAGGACCTGCTCACCCTGTCGCGGCTGGAGGCGCAGGACGGCGTCGAGAGCGAGCCGGTCGCGATGCCCTCGATGCTGGGCACGTTGCGCCGCGAGGCCATGGCGCTGAGCCAGGGCCGCCACACGGTGACGATCGAGGACAGTGCCGGCGTCGACCTGGAGGGCTCGACCCGCGAACTGCACAGCGCGTTCTCCAACCTGGTGAGCAATGCCGTGCGCTACACGCCGGCAGGCGGGACCATCACCATCGGCTTCGCCCGCGACGGCGAGGGCGCGACGCTGTCGGTCCGCGACAGCGGCTACGGCATCCCGCCGGCCCACCTGCCACGCCTGACCGAGCGCTTCTACCGGGTCTCGACCAGCCGCTCGCGCGAGTCGGGCGGCACCGGACTGGGCCTGGCCATCGTCAAGCACGTGCTGAACCTGCACCAGGCGCGGCTGGAGATCAGCAGCCAGGTCGGGCACGGCAGCGTGTTCTCCTGCCATTTCGGACCCGACCGCATCCTGCCGCGAGAGGGCGAACGTCCCGGAGCAGTCCCTTGAACCGACCCGGCAAGGCGCCTTCGCGCAAGCCACGCACAGCCGCCGTCGCGCCGGTGGCGCCGACCGCGGATCCGCCGGCGCACGACCCGCTGCGCGATCCCTCCCTCTATCTCAATCGCGAGCTGTCGCAGCTCGATTTCAACTTCCGCGTGCTGGCGCAGGCGCAGGAGGAATCGGTGCCGCTGCTCGAGCGGCTGCGCTACCTGTGCATCTCCTGCACGAATCTCGACGAGTTCTTCGAGATCCGGGCCGCCACCGTGCGTCACGCGCAGGATTTCGGCACCGTTCCCACGCCTCCCGACGGCCTCGCCCCGGCCACGGTACTCAAGCGGATCCACGACCGCGCCGCCGAGCTGGTAGAGGCGCAGTACCGCTGCTGGAACGAGGTCCTGCGCCCCGCGCTGACCGAGAACGACGTGCGCGTGCTCGCGCGCGGGCAGTGGAACGCACGCCAGACGCGCTGGCTGCGCGCCTACTTCCGCGACGAGATCATGCCGGTGCTGTCTCCGCTTGGGCTCGACCCGGCGCATCCGTTCCCCAAGATCCTCAACAAGTCGCTCAACATCGTGGTGGTGCTCAAGGGACGCGATGCCTTCGGGCGCGTCGGCAACCTCGCCATCGTCCGCGCGCCGCGCTCGCTGCCGCGCATCATCCAGCTGCCGCAGAAGGTATCCGGCGGCGAACATGATTTCGTGTTCCTCTCGGCGGTCCTGTCCGAGTTCGTGCACGAACTGTTCCCGGGCATGGAGATCAAGGGCGCCTACCAGTTCCGCGTCACCCGGAACTCCGAGCTGATCGTGGACGAGGAGGAAGTGGAGAACCTGGCGCTGGCGCTGCGCGACGAACTGGCCGGCCGCGGCTACCTGCGGGCGATGCGGCTGGAGATCGCCGCCGACTGCCCGCAGCCGATCGTGCGGACGCTGCTTCGCAACTTCGAGCTGCCCGAAAATGCGGTCTATCGCATCGACGGACCGGTCAACCTCAACCGCGTCATACAGGTCTACGACCTGGTGCAGCGCCCGGATCTGAAGTTCCCGCCCTTCCAGCCGCGCGTGCCGAAGAACGTGGACGCGATGTTCGACCTGGTCGCCGGCGGCGACGTGCTGCTGCACCACCCCTTCGACGCGTTCTCGCCGGTGCTCGAGCTGATCAAGCAGGCCGCCGAGGATCCCAACGTGCTGGCGATCAAGCAGACGCTCTACCGCACCGGTGCCGACTCGCCCATCGTCGAGCACCTGGTCCAGGCCGCGCGCAACGGCAAGGACGTGACCGTTGTCGTTGAGCTGCGCGCCCGCTTCGACGAAGAGGCCAACCTGGGCCTGGCCGACCGCCTGCAGGAGGCTGGCGTGCAGGTGGTGTACGGCGTGGTCGGCTACAAGACGCACGCCAAGATGCTGCTGGTGGTGCGCCGCGAAGGCCGCAAGCTGCGCCGTTACGTGCACCTGGGCACGGGGAACTACCACTCGGGGACGGCACGCGTGTACACCGACTTCGGGCTGATCAGCGCCGACCCGGATATCGGCAACGACGTGCACCTGATCTTCCAGCAGCTGTCGGGCCTGGCACCTTCGATTTCGCTCAAGCGGCTGCTGCAATCGCCGTTCACCCTGCACGCGGGCATCCTCGCGCGCATCGAGCGCGAAACCGCGCACGCGCGCGCCGGTCGACCGGGACGCATCATCGCCAAGATGAACGCGCTCAACGAGCCCCAGGTGATGCGTGCGCTCTATGCGGCCTCCCAGGCGGGCGTGTCGATCGACCTGATCGTACGCGGCGCCTGCTCGCTGCGGCCGGGCGTTCCGGGCATCTCGGACAACATCCGCGTGCGTTCGATCGTCGGACGCTTCCTGGAGCACCACCGGGTGTACTGGTTCGGCAACGACGGACAACCCGACCTGCTGTGTTCGAGCGCCGACTGGCTCGAACGCAACCTGCTGCGCCGGGTCGAGACCTGCTTCCCCATCCTCGATCCCGCTGCGGCCGCACGCGTGAAGGAAGAGGCGCTGGACAACTACCTGGCCGACAACCTCAACGCCTGGGAATTGCGCGCCGACGGCGTTTACCGCAAGCTTGCGCCCGACGTGGAGGCCCTGCCGCATTCCGCGCAGACCTTCCTCCTGGCCAGACTCTGCGGATGATGGATGCGCTTCCCAGAGCCGGTTCGCTCGCCACGCCCCTGCGCGATGGCGACATGCTGGCCGCGATCGACCTGGGCTCCAACAGCTTCCACATGGTGGTCGCCAGCTACACGCTGGGGCAGCTCCGCATCGTCGACCGCCTGCGCGAGACCGTGCGCCTGGCCGAAGGCCTGGACGGCCGTGGAGGCCTGTCGGCCGAGGTGCGCCAGCGCGCGCTCACCTGCCTGGCGCGCTTCGGCCAGCGCATCCGCGACATCCCGCCGCAGCGCGTGCGCGCGCTGGCGACCAACACCGTGCGCCTGCTCGCCGCGCCGCAGTCGTTCCTGGTGCCGGCCGAAACCGCGCTGGGCCACGGCATCGAAGTGATCTCTGGCCGCGAGGAGGCGCGCCTGATCTACCTCGGCGTCGCCCACGCGCAGCGGCCGCGGCCGGGCAGCCTGCGCCTGGTGATCGACATCGGCGGCGGCTCGACCGAGTGCATCATCGGCCGCGGGTTCCAGGCCGTGGAGCGCGAGAGCCTGCAGGTGGGCTGCATCGCGACCACCCGTCGCTTCTTCGACAACGGGAAGCTGTCGAAGCGGAGATGGCGCGAGGCGGTGATCGAGGTGGGGGCGGAGTTCCAGCAGTTCGCCAATACCTACCGCGCGCTGGGGTGGAACGAGGCCATCGGCGCCTCGGGCACCAACAAGGCCATCGGCGAGATCTGCGCAGCGATGAAGCTGACCAAGGGGGCCGTCACCGCAGAGGCGCTGCCCCAGGTCCGCGACCGCCTGCTGCAGGCCACGCGCATCGACGCGATCGACCTGCCGGGGCTGTCGACCGAGCGCCGCCAGATCATCGCCGGCGGCTTGGTGGTGCTGGAGGCCGCCTTCGCGGCGCTGGGACTCACACGCATGGCGGTGAGCAAGGCCGCGATGCGCGAAGGCGTGCTCTACGACATGCTCGGCCGCGGCGGCGAGCACGACCCGCGCGAGGCCTCGATCCTCGCCCTCACCCAGCGCTACGGCATCGACGTGGCCCAGGCTGCGCGCGTGGAAGCCACCGCGATCCGCCTGTTCGAGCAGGCCGCGCCGGCATGGAAGCTCGACCCCGACGACGTAATCATGCTCGCCTGGGCGGCACGGCTGCATGAAGTGGGCCTGGCCATCGCGCACAGCCAGTACCAGGTGCATGGCGCCTACGTGATCGAACATTCGGACATCGCCGGCTTCTCCCGCCAGGAGCAGCAGTTCCTGGCCGCGCTGGTGCGCACGCACCGGCGCCGGGTCCCCAGGTCGGCGTTCGATGCCCTCCCCGACCGCCTGCTCGATGCGGCGCGCCGCAGTGCCGTGCTGCTGCGCCTGGCGGCACTGCTGCATCGGGCCCGCGACGCCGACGACATCCCCAGGCTCGACCTGGAAGTCTCCGGATCGCGACTCACCCTGCGCATGGACCGGCGCTGGCTGGAGATGCGGCCGCTGCTGCGCGCCGACCTGGAAGGCGAGCCGGCGGACATCGCCGCGCTGGGGGCCCAGCTCGAAATCGCGATGGACTGATCCGCGCGGCGAACAGGTCCGGGGCCGCGCCACGGGCGTGAACGGGAACGCTGCCGACGCGTCACAGCACGGTCATGCGGCGGCCATGGACGCTTCACCCTGCTCCGGCAGCATGCGCCAAACGCGGAGGCCGCATGCACTACGCCATCGTCACCGAAACCTATCCGCCCGAGGTCAACGGCGTGGCCCTGACGGTGCAGTCGATGGTCGGTGGCCTGCGGCAACGCGGACACCGGGTCTCGGTGGTGCGGCCTCGCCAGAGCGACTGCACCTCCCCGGATCCGGAGCAGACACTGGTGCGCGGTGTGGCACTACCGAGCTACCCGGGACTGCGGGCGGGCCTCCCTGCCACGGGCCTGCTCGGTCGGACATGGCGCCGGACGCGGCCCGACGCCATCTACATCGCCACAGAAGGCCCTCTTGGCTGGTCGGCACTGCGCGCGGCGCGGCGACTCGGAATGCCGGCAGCTACCGGCTTCCACACCCGGTTCGACGGGTACATGCGCGACTACCGCCTGCCCTGGCTGGAACCTGTCGCGCTGGGATGGATGCGCCGGTTCCACAACAGTGCCGCCGCCACCGTCGTGCCGACCCGCGAACTCCAGGAGCAACTGGCGCGGCTCGGCTTCCGGCACGTCCGTGTGATCTCGCGGGCGGTGGACACGGAGCTGTTCGATCCGGCGCGACGTCGCCAGGCCGTGCGCGACGCACTGGCCGTGCCGCCCGGTTCGCCACTGGTCATCCACGTCGGGCGACTGGCCGCGGAGAAGAATCTTTTGCTGGCCGTGCGGGCATTCCGCCAACTGCAGTCACGCCGGCCGGAAGCCCGCATGGTCTGGGTGGGCGACGGCCCGCTCCGCGCGCGCCTGCAGCGCGAGAATCCGGACTGCGTGTTCACCGGAACCCTGCGCGGGGAGGCACTGGCGCGGCAGTTCGCCAGCGCGGACCTGTTCCTGTTTCCAAGCCTCAGCGAGACTTTCGGCAACGTGACGCTGGAATCGATGGCCAGCGGCGTGCCTGTGGTCGCCTACGACTACGGTGCCGCGCGCGAACATCTGCGGGACGGGGTGCACGGCGCCGCGATCGACTGCGGCGACGAGGCCGCCTTCGTTGCCGCGACGGTGACCCTGGGCAGCGACATGGGCCGGTTGCGGACCATGGGCCGTGCCGCCCGCGAAGCGGTGCTCGGGCTGTCGCAGCAACAGGTGGCCGCCGATCTGGACCGCCTGCTGGAGGGACTGGGGACTCCGGAGAACCGCCATGTCGACGACGCCGCAGCCTAGCTGGTGGTCGCAGAACGATACGGGCTGGTGCCTGCGCGCCAATCGCGCCGGCGCCAGGCGGGGCACCCGCTGGTGCTTTGCCGTGGTCAGCCGGCTTGGCGACGGCATGTTCTGGTACCTGCTGATGGCGGGGATGGTCCTGGCCGACGGCCTGGACGGACTGGCGGCAAGCGCCCACCTTGCGGCCACCGGCGTGGTCGCGCTCAGCCTCTACAAGGGGCTCAAGCGCTGGACTCGTCGCCCGCGCCCGTTCGCCGTCGACGGCCGCATCCGTGCGTGGGTGGCACCCCTGGACGAATTCAGCTTCCCCTCCGGCCACACCCTGCACGCGGTCGCATTCACCGTGGTCGCACTGGCGCATTACCCGGCACTGGCCTGGCTGCTGCTGCCGTTCACCACCGCGGTGGCCGCCTCGCGCGTGGTGCTGGGCCTGCACTACCCCAGCGACGTGCTAGCGGCCATCGCCATCGGGGGCGCCCTGGGCGGGCTCTCGCTCGGGGTCGGGACCCTGCAGTAGTCGAGCAACGCCGCGGCAAGCGGCTTCAGCCCGGCCTTTCCACGCGCGCCCGCGAAAGCGCGGGCAGCGACTGCTCGGGCCAGTCGCGATCGTTGGCCACCTGCGCCTGCGCGCGAGATGCCTCCAGCGCACCGGGCGCGATCTCGGCAATGGCCCATCCGGCATCCGCGGCCGTCCGGGCCAGGATGCCGTCGGCAGGGAATCCGCCATCCATCGGGGCGTAGATCGCCGCCTCGCCGCTGTTGATGTCCAGCACCGGGCTCCAGGGCGCCTCGCCCGCGGTCACCGCCTTCGCCACGAAGCAGCGATTCTCCAGAGCACGGGCCAGGCATCCCACCTGCACGCGCGTGGCGCCCGCGGCGGTATCGGTGCAACTGGGCACGAGCAGCAGGCGCGCGCCGGCTTCGTACTGCGCGCGCACCGGAAGCGGAAACTCGATGTCGTAGCAGACCGCCAGGCCCAGGCGCGCCGTGCCCGTGTCGACCACCTTGAGCGCGTCGCCGCCGTCGATCAGGCCGGTCGCCTTCTCGAAACCGGTCAGCTGCAGTTTGTCCTGCCAGGCATGGCCGCCGCGGGGCAGCAGCAGGTCGGCGCGGTTGCGATAGCGCCCACCGCCATCATCGAGCAGGAAGGTGCCTGCGGCGATGGCGATCCCGGTTTCGCGCGCGAGCGTCGAGAACAATGCCAGCCAGGGCGCCCTGTAGCGCTGGATGGCCGCCAGCGAGGCCGGGAGGTCGGATGCGATCTCCGGGCCGAAGGTCGCCGCCAGTTCCAGCGACAGGTACTCGGGCAGTACCGCGAGCTCCACGCCCTGTGCCGCCAGGCCTTCGAACATCCCCCGCAGGCGCTGGCCGAAGGCTTCGAAGCTGGCCGGCGCCTGGATCGCGTACTTCGCCGCGGCGACCCTCACGCCACCGGCTCCAGCGACCGGGTCCAGAAGGTGAGCGCATGGCTGCACGCGCCGATGCCCGGCTCGGCCCAGTCCAGCTGCATGCGCAGCTCGGGGCGGCGCACGTAGCCGCGCCTGGTCCAGAGCGCCTCGTTGCCGCGGTGGTCGCGTGGCCGGCGCGGATCACCCGGATCGCGGTCGACGGCGGCGAACGCGGTCGAGGTGAAACCACCCAGCCGCCGCGCATGCGCCTCGCGCCGGTCGAAGAAGGCATGTCCGGTTCCGCGGCCACGGTACGGCGCCAGCAGCACCGACTCGCCGAAATAGAACACCTGGGCCGGATCCTGCCCGCGTGCGAGGAAGGGCGCGCGGAATGCAGGCGCGTCGTCGACCAGCGGCAGGCCGGTGGAAGCGCCCACCACGCGGTCGCCATCGAGGGCGAGCACGAACACGCTGCGCGGCGAGGCTGCGTAGGCGGCGAGATAGTCGCGCTCGTAGTCCATGTCGCCCACGTAGAGGTACGGCCATTCCCGGAATACGGCGATGCGCAGCGCGGCGACATCGTCCAGATGCCGCCGCGCCTCGCTTCCGGTCAGGCTGCGGATGCCCAGGGAGGTACCTTCATGCATCCGCCGATTCTACCGTTGCGCCGGTCAGGTCCGCGGCGCCACCGGCCGCGCGGACAGCTGGTACCAGTCGACCTTGCGCGTGGCCGCCATGATCGCGGCGAGGACCATGAACAGCAGGCCGGCGCCGAGGACAAGGGCGTTGTCCTCGGAGACCAGCAGGCCGTAGAGCGCGGCATACAGGGCAACGAGCATGGCGGCGAAGCCGACGCCGCGCACGGTGCTGTGCAGCACGGCCGAGAGGTAGAAGGCGATCAGCCCGATGCAGGCTGCGGCTGCGCACAGGTAGGCCAGGCCGAACGCGATGTGCTCGCTCAGGCTGACCAGCAGCAGGAAGAAGATCGCGATCGCCAGCCCGACCAGCGCGTACTGGATGGGGTGGATCGGCAGCCGTTTGAGCAGGTCGAACATGAAGAAGCCCACGAACGTCAGCAGCACGAACAGCAGCCCGTACTTGGTCGCGCGTTCGGCCTGCAGGTAGGGATTGACCGGATCGACCAGGGACACGCTCACCGCGTCCCCGACACCACCGGGCATCCCGACCGCCGGATCGTGCAGGTAGCGACGCTGCGCATTGCTCGCCACCGAAGCCACCTGCCAACGCGCGCGGAAGCCGCCGGCATCGATATCGTGCTGCGGCGACACGCCCTCGAACCTGGGATGGCGCCAGGAGGACGCCAGCCTGAGGTCGTTGTTGCGCCCGTAGGGCATCATCGCGAAGGTTTCGGTCCCGCGCAGCTGCAGTTCGATCCGGGTCTCCAGCCGCATCCGGCCGTCGACGCCCGGCGCATCCAGGCGCACATGCAGGCCCGGGCCGTCGGCATGGCCGATGCCCTGGAGCGGCGTCATCGCTGCGCCGTCCACCAGCAGACGCGGCGTGCCACGCAGGCCGCGCACGTCGGCGATCCCGTAGCTCAGCCATGGACGCCCGATCTCGCGGCTGGCCGCGACGTCCTCCGGCGGCGGCAGGCGCAGGTCGAAACTCGCGATGGCCGCGCCGTCCCACTGGTAGACGCGCACCTCGTGCAGGCCGCGCCGGCGCGTGTCCGGCTGCAAGCTGCCCTCGATGGCGAGCATCTCCGGGAAGAAGGTCCAGCTGCCCGGCCTGCGCTGCACCACCCGGCGCACCTGTCCGTCCTCCTGCACCACCTCGTCCTCCACGGTTTCGGTATACGGCACCACCAGCACCGGACCGCCGAATACCTGGCGCCCGCCGAAGTTGGCGGCGATGTCCGCGACCGCCTGCAGGCGATACGCCCGCCGTTCGTGGATGGTGCCGCGGATCAGCAGCAACGGCACCAGGATCGCCAGGGTCATGCCCGCCACCATCAGGATCTTCAGCCACAGTCGCATCGCACTCCACCTCGTCAGGGAACCGGGCGGCACGATGCACGCGGCGTGCGGGGAGAGGATGGGGAGCCGGTGAAGCAGGGATGAAGTGGCGAAGACGGGGCGCGGAGCACTCCCGGTGCGGATCGCCCCCCGGGCGCCTGGTCCGAGCGCTGGCACGGGCGGCGCGGGGGCCGGGACGGTGGCGCCCCGCGGTCTCAGTCGAGCGGCAGTTCCACCCTCGCCACCGTGCCGCCCACGGGAAGATTGCACAGCTCCGCCGTGCCGCCGTGCAGCGCCGCCACCTCGCGCACGAAACCCAGCCCCAGGCCGCTGCTGCGCGTGCCGCCGTGCGGGCGCGGCAGCGAGTAGAAGCGCTCGAACACGCGCCCGACCGCGTAGTCGGGCACGCCCGGCCCCTGGTCGGTCACCTCCAGTCGCAGCCGGGCGCCGCTGACGGACGCGGCCAGCGTCACCGTGCCACCCCGCGGCGAGAAGTCGATGGCGTTGTCGAGCAGGTTGCCGAGCATCTGCCGCAGCAGGTGCGGATCGCCACGCAGCGGGGGCAGCGCATCGCCGCAATGAAGCGCGATCGCGACGCCCGCCTCGCGCGCCTGCAGCGCCGCATCGGCCGCCGCCTCGGCGAGCAGCGACGCCACGTCCACCGGCAGCGGATCCTCGATCCGCCGGCGATGCTCGACCCCCGCGAGCGCCAGCAGCATGTCGATGGTGCGGGTCATGCGCTCGCCCTGCTCGCGGATCGTGCCGGCGAAGTGCATCCGGTCGGCTTCCGGCAGCGGTCGCTCGAGCAGTTCGGCTGCGCCGCGGATCGCGGTGAGCGGGGATTTCAGCTCATGGGTCAGGCTGTGGACATAGTTCTCCACGTACTGCTTGCCCTCCAGCCGGTCGCGCATGGTTTCCAGCGCGAGCCCCAGGTCGCGGAACTCGCCCGCCGCCCGCGGCAACGTCGCGCGCTCGCCTTCGGTCACCGCGCGCGCGTAGCGCTGCAGGCCGCCGAGCTGGCGCGACAGCCACCACGCCGCCGAGAGCCCGATGGCCAGGGCCGCCCCCAGCAGCACCAGTCCCCAGCGTCGCACGATGCGTTCGCTGCGGCGGATGAACGGCTCGATCGTGCGGTTGGGCTTGGACACGGTCAGCACGCCGGCGATCCGCTCGCCATCGCGGATCGGCGCGGCAACGTACATCACCGAGGAGGTGTCGTCCGCCGGATCGCTGCGCGTCGAACGCGCACCATACTGCCCACGCAGGGTGCGGTAGACATCGTTCCAGCGCGAGAAGTCGCGGCCGAGATCGCGGCCGGCCGAGTCGAAAACGACCACGCCCGCGGCATCGGTGACGGTGATGCGGTAACTCACGCCGGTCTTGTCGAAGTCCCAGATCTTCGCGCCGAGCTCGCGTTCGCGCAGCTTCGCGACGCGCGCGGCGAAGCGGCCGTCGGCCATGCGTCCGGCCAGCATGTCGTCGGTGGCCAGCTCGGCCAGCACGTTGGCGGTGTCGGCCAGCGTGTCCTCCATCGCCTGGCGCACGCCCGGCTTGACCTCCTGCACGAACACGCGCAGCAACAGGAAGCCCGCGATCGCAACGATCACGAAGTATCCCAGCAGGATGCGAAGGCCGATCCGCACCGGGGACCGCTCAGTCCGCCGCCAGCGAGTAGCCGAGCCCGCGGTGCGTGCGGATCGGATCGGCGGCGGGTGCGATGGCGTGAAGCTTGGCGCGGAGCGTCTTGACGTGGGTGTCGATGGTGCGGTCGCCGCTGTCCGGCGCATCGCCCCAGACGCGGTCCATCAGCTGCGCGCGGCTGAACACCGCGCCAGGGCGCATCAGCAGGGTAGCGAGCAGCCCGTATTCGTAGCGCGTGAGTTCGAGCAGGTGGCCGTGGTAGCGGATCCGCATGCCCTCCGGGTCGTGGTCGAACCCCGCCGGTGCGTTCGGCATCGCATCCATTGCCGTGGATGCGCGCGCACGACGCAGGACCGCGCGCACGCGTGCCACCAGTTCGCGCGGCGAGAACGGCTTGGGCACGTAGTCGTCGGCACCCAGCTCGAACCCGAGCACCCGGTCGGCCTCCTCCTGGCGCGCCGTGAGGAAGATCACCGGCAGGTCGCGCCGTTCGCGCAGCCGCCGGCACAGCGCGAACCCGCCCAGGTCCGGCAGGCCGACGTCGAGGATGGCGAGGTCGAAGTGCCGGCTTGCCGCCTGCGCCAGCGCGTCGCCGGCGGTCAGACAGTGGACAGCCTCGTAGCCGTCCTCGCGCAGCGCGTACAGCACCGTGCCGGCAATGGCGGCCTCGTCTTCGACAAGCAGGATGCGCATGGGGCCGTGGTTGGTGAACTGGTGATGCGTGACTGGATGAAGCGGAGGGCTACTGGCAAGCCCGGGCGAATGCCATCATGCAGCCAATCGGCCCGGCCGTCAGCCCGCGCCCGCTCGGTCGGTCTTGTCGAATCACCAATCACCAACCACGTCCGCCATGAACTACCGCCACGCCTTCCATGCCGGCAACCACGCCGACGTGCTCAAGCACACGGTGCTGCTCGCGCTGTGCGAGGCGCTGTCAGCGAAGCCTGCGGGCTGCTTCGCGCTCGATACCCACGCCGGGCGCGGGCTGTACCGGCTGGCGGGGGACGAAGCGCGGCGCACCGAGGAGGCTGCCGGCGGCGTCGAGGCGCTGCTGGCACGGGGCGCGGACCCGGTGCTGGCGCCCTATCGCGCGGCGATCGAGGCCTGCCGGGCGCAGCATGGCGCAGACGCGTATCCCGGTTCGCCCTGGCTGCTCGCGCACGCGCTGCGCGCGCAGGACCGTATCGCCTGCTGCGAACTGCAACCCGGCGAGGCCGCCGCGCTCAGGCGTTGCCTGGCCGGCGATCCGCGCGTCGGAGTCCACCAGCGCGACGGCTACGCGGCGATCGACGCGCTGCTCCCGCCCAGGTCCGGATCGACCCGCATCGGACGCGGCCTGGTCCTCGTCGATCCGCCCTACGAGGCGCAGCGCGCGGAGTTCGATCCCATCCTGGCGGCCCTGCGCTCCGGGCTGCAGCGCTGGCCTCAGGGGATGTTCATGCTGTGGTACCCGGTGAAACAGCGCGCGACGCTGCAGCCGTTCCTGCGACGCGCCGCGCATCTGCCCGCCCGCTCCGTCCTGGCGGCCGAACTGATGGTACGACCCGAGGAATCCGCGCTGCGCATGAACGGCAGCGGCCTGCTGCTGTGCAACCCGCCATGGCGTTTCGACCAGGCGCTGCAGCGGCTGCTGCCCGTGCTGCGCGACGTGCTCGCGCCCGATGGCGGCGGCCACCGCATGCAGTGGCTGCGGCAGGAGACCGGCTGAGCCGGGCGGCCCGCGCCCCGTCACCCGTCTCCGGCACGCCCTGCACGCCGGGCACGCGGTGACGGGCCGTCTCATGGCCTGCGCGCGCCCAAGGTAAAATCGCCGCTTTCGCACGCTGGCAACGCCGTTGCCGGCGCGGTCGTGCTTTTTCCGGACACGGTGTCGATGCCCCCGAAGGACAACCTCCCCGCCCTCCTGCCCCGCGCCGGCCAGCCCCGTGCCTGGTGGCGCGTCCCGGCCAGCCGCAGCGCCCTGGCATGGCATGCCGCGCGCGCGGCGCGCGCGCAGCATGCACCGCTGCTGCTGATCGCCCGAGACAACCACGCCGCGCACCAGCTCGAAGCCGACCTGCACACGCTCCTGGGCGAGCAGGACGAGCTCCCGCTGGTGCCTTTCCCCGACTGGGAAACCCTGCCCTGGGACCGCTTCAGCCCGCATCCGGACATCATCTCCCAGCGCCTGTCCACGCTGCTGCGCCTGCCGTCGTTGCGCCGCCAGGCGATCGTCATCGTGCCGGTGCAGACCCTGCTGCAGCGCCTGCCGCCGCTGCGCTATGCCGTCGGCAGTGCGTTCGACGTGCGCGTCGGGCAGACGATGGATCTGGATGCGGAGAAGCGCCGGCTCGACGGCGCGGGCTACCGCAACGTTCCGCAGGTGTTCGACCCGGGCGAGTTCGCCGTGCGCGGCGGCCTGCTCGACGTCTATCCCATGGGCGCATCCGAGCCCTATCGCGTCGAGCTGCTCGACGACAGCATCGAGACCATCCGCGCCTTCGATCCCGAAACCCAGCGCTCACTCGACAGGGTCGAGGCAGTGCGCATGCTGCCGGGCCGCGAGGTGCCGACCGATGCCGACGCCCTGGGCGGAGTGCTCGACGCGTTGCGCGACCGTTTCGACGTGGACGCGCGCCGCAGTGCGCTGATGCAGGACCTGCGCGCCGGTATCGCGCCGGCCGGCATCGAGTACTACCTGCCGCTCTTCTTCGGGGCGACGGCGACGCTGTTCGACTACCTGGCACCGGGCTTCCTTCCGCTGGTGGACGAGGGCGCCCTGGAAGCCGCCGACCATTTCTGGAAGCAGGCCGGCGAGCGCTACGAGCAACTGCGCCACGACATCGAGCGGCCGATCCTGCCGCCAGCCGAGCTGTGGATGTCCCCCGAGGCACTGCGCGAGAAGCTCAATGCCGGCCCGCGCATCGAACTGTGCCCGGCCTCGCATCCACGCCACGCGCAGGCCATGCCCTTGGGCGACCAGCCCGCACCGTCGCTGCCACTGGCACTACGCGACAGCGAGCCGGGCGCCGCGCTCAAGGGCTTCCTGTCGAGCTATGCCGGCCGAACGCTGGTGGCCGCCGACTCCGCGGGCCGTCGCGAGGCGCTGCTCGAGATGCTCGATGCGGCGGATCTCCGCCCGCGGGTGTTGCCGGGATTGCCGGCCTTCCTCGAACGCGGCGAAGCCGGGACGGACTTCGCGATCGCCGTCGCGCCGCTGGAGGACGGCTTCGCCCTGGACGCGGAGGCGGCGGTCGACGGTCCGGTCGCGATCCTCACCGAGCGCCAGCTGTTCCCCGAGCGCGCCGCGCAGCCGCGCCGGCGCAAGCGCGCCGGCCGCGAGCCCGAGGCGATCATCCGCGACCTCGGCGAGCTCAGCGAGGGCGCGCCCATCGTGCACGAGGACCACGGCGTAGGCCGCTACCGCGGCCTGGTGACGCTGGAGGCCGGCGGCCAGCCCGGCGAATACCTCGACATCGAATACGCCAAGGGCGACCGTCTGTACGTGCCGGTCGCGCAGCTGCACCTGGTCAGCCGCTATTCCGGCGCCTCGCCCGAAACCGCGCCGCTGCACAACCTCGGCGGCGAGCAGTGGGCCCGCGCCAAGCGCAAGGCGCAGGAGAAGGTGCGCGACGTCGCCGCCGAACTGCTCGAGATCCAGGCCAAGCGCCAGGCGCGCGCCGGCCTGGCGCTGCAGGTCGACCGCGCCATGTACGAACCCTTCGCCGCGGCCTTCCCGTTCGAGGAGACGCCCGACCAGCACGCCGCGATCGAGGCGGTGATCCGCGACCTGGGCTCCAGCCAGCCCATGGACCGCGTTGTCTGCGGCGACGTCGGCTTCGGCAAGACCGAGGTCGCGGTGCGCGCGGCCTTCGTCGCCGCCGCCGCGGGCAAGCAGGTCGCGGTGCTGGTGCCGACCACCCTGCTGGCCGAGCAGCACTACCGCAACTTCCGCGACCGCTTCGCCGACTGGCCGCTCAAGGTCGAGGTGCTGTCGCGCTTCAAGAGCACAAAGGAAATCAAGGCCGAGCTGGACAAGCTGGCCGAAGGCAAGATCGACGTCATCGTCGGCACCCACCGCCTGCTGCAGAAGGACGTGCGCTTCAAGGATCTGGGCCTGGTGATCGTCGACGAGGAACAGCGTTTCGGCGTGCGCCAGAAAGAGGCGCTCAAGGCCCTTCGCGCAAACGTGCACCTGCTCACGCTCACCGCCACGCCGATCCCGCGCACGCTCAACATGGCCATGGCCGGGCTGCGCGACCTGTCGATCATCGCCACGCCGCCGGCACACCGCCTCGCGGTACAGACCTTCGTCCACGCCTGGGACGACGCGATGCTGCGCGAGGCCTTCCAGCGCGAGCTGGCGCGCGGCGGCCAGGTCTATTTCCTGCACAACGACGTGGAGAGCATCGGCCGCATGCAGCGCCAGCTGCAGGAACTGGTACCCGACGCGCGCATCGGCATCGCCCATGGCCAGATGCCCGAGCGCGAGCTGGAGCGGGTGATGCTCGATTTCCACAAGCAGCGCTTCAACGTGCTGCTGTGCTCGACCATCATCGAGTCGGGCATCGACATCCCCAACGCCAACACCATCATCATCAACCGCGCCGACAAGTTCGGCCTGGCCCAGCTGCACCAGTTGCGCGGGCGCGTGGGCCGCTCGCACCACCGCGCCTACGCCTACCTGGTGGTGCCGGACCAGCGCTCGATCACATCCGACGCGCAGAAGCGCCTCGACGCCATCGCCTCCATGGACGAGCTGGGCGCCGGCTTCACCCTGGCCACGCACGACCTGGAGATCCGCGGCGCCGGCGAACTGCTGGGCGAGGACCAGAGCGGGCAGATGGCCGAGGTCGGCTTCAGCCTGTACACCGAGTTGCTGGAGCGCGCGGTGCGTTCGATCCGCCAGGGCAAGCTGCCCGACGCGGACGAACCGGCCTATCGCGGCGCCGATGTCGAACTGCACGCGCCCGCGCTGATTCCCGAAGACTACCTGCCCGACGTGCATACCCGGCTGACGCTGTACAAGCGCGTGAGTTCGGCGCGCGATGCCGGTGAGCTGCGCGAGCTGCAGGTGGAGATGATCGACCGCTTCGGCCTGCTCCCCGACCCTGCGAAGCACCTGTTCGCGATCGCCGAACTGAAACAGCAGGCCACCGCGCTGGGTATCCGCAAGCTCGACCTGGGCGAGGCCGGCGGGCGCCTCCAGTTCGCCGAGAAGCCCGCGATCGACCCGATGGGTGTCATCCGCCTGATCCAGGGCCAACCGAAGCATTACCGCATGGACGGACCCGACAAGCTGCGCGTCGCCCTCGACCTGCCAGACTTCGATACCCGCCTGAAGGCGGCGCGCGGGTTGCTGCTTGCGCTCGGGCCAGGCGCGGGAGCACGTCCGTGACCGGACCCGGTGCGACGACTCGATCGCCGCGGCGCGCCAGACTGCTGCCGGCGCTGGCCGCGTGCCTGCTTGCGGCCTGCGCCGCCACGCCGCCGACGCACAGCACCGCCGGCGAGGTGGTCTTCATCGTCGTGCGTCACGCGGAAAAGGCCGAGGACGGCACCCGGGATCCGGCCCTGAGCGAGGCCGGACACCTGCGCGCGGTGCGCCTGGCCCAGCGCTTCGCGGACCGGCCGCTGGCGGCCATCTACACCACCGACCTGCGCCGCACCCGCCAGACGGTGGCCCCGGTCGCGTCTGCGCAACGACTGGAGATGCGGACCTACGACCCGCGCGAACCCGCGGCCAGCTTCGTCGCGCGCCTCCGCTCCGCCCATCCGCAGGGGACGGTGCTGGTGGCGGGGCACAGCAACACGGTGCCCGCCATCGTCGGCGCCCTGTGCGCCTGCGATGCCGACGACATGCCGGAAGCCGAGTTCGACAGGATCAGCACGGTGCGGATCGGGTCCGACGGCAAGGCACGGCTGGACACCACCCGCTACTGACGTGCGGTCTGCCATCGGGCGATGCGTCCGGCCGCCGGTCGGGCGGCACAGGCAAAAGGGGACGTACATCTCGTTTGGTGCGTTGCATCATCGCCTCGGGCGTGGCATGGTCGGGACGTCCCCCTTGCATGGACTCCTGTCGATGATCAAGCGCCTGATTCCGCTCGCCGCGCTTTTGCTGCCCCTGCAGGCGCTCGCACAGTCCGGCGCATGCCCGGAACTGCCGCCCGCCAGTGGGCTGTCCTGGGAGATCTCGGAAGGCGCGGGATTCCTGTACTGCCGCGCCATGCGCGAGGCCGATGGCAGCCAGGCGTTCTCGGTGATGCTGCGCGACCAGTCACCGATGCGTGCGCGCAGTTCGCTCAGGGAGGAAAGCGCCCGCATCGACGGCCACGAAGTCCGCTGGTACCGCGGGGACGTGTCGAGCGCGGCCGTCATGGTGCGCGAGACCGCCATCGAACTGGATGACGACCTGGTGGCGCACATCGTGGTGCGCGCCGACAGCGAGGAACAACTGGGCGAGAGCCGCCGGCTCGCCGAGGGCCTTCGCTTCGGCGACACCCGGCTGGGCAGCCACTAGCGCGCCCGCACCCCTCGCCGGCCGCCGGGCCGGCGGCATCGCATCAGTCGCCGCCTGCCGCGGTCGCACGGAACCGGAGCGATTCGGCGAGCTGGCGGTTGTGCGCGAGCCTGTCTTCCGAATCGGCACGCACCACGATGTGCGCATTGCTGCGACGTCCGAGCTCCACCAGCGTTTCGCGTACGTGGGTGTCGCGGCGCGTGGCGATATCGCCGCGGTACCAGCGCACCTTGTGCCCGTCGATCACGGCGCTGTCGTCGCGCAGCGCACGATCGGGGCGGAACACGGGATCGGGGCCGAGCATTACCGAGAATGCCTGGCTGCCATCGGTCTGGCTGATCGCCTTGCAGAACACGAAGTCGGGCCCCTGCGCGACCTCCCAGCCCAGGGACGCGCCGACAGGCAGTTCCGGGCAGTTCTCGTCGGCCGCCTGCGCGGCCACGTGGCTCGACCACAGCAGGCCGGCCATCAGCACGAACATCATTCTCATCGGACATGGCTCCATGTAGCGAAGGGACCACGAGGTCACAGTCCTGCATGGGGGAAGTGCCGCACCGCAACAGCTGCGTGGAATGTCACGACCTGCAAGGGGGAATGAAGTCCGTTTCCGTCCCCACTATACCCACGCGCCGCGCGGCGTCCTGCTGCACCGCGGCATCCGGGCCGGGCATGGCCGGACCGCGAGCCGTCGACCGATAATCAGAACCGTCCTTCCTGGTAGTCGACGAACGCCTGCATGACCTCCTGCCGGGTGTTCATCACGAACGGGCCGTGGCGGACCACCGGTTCGCGCAACGGCCTGCCGGCGACCAGGATCAGGTGCGCGCCGGCATCTCCTCCACGCAGCCTGAGCCATTCGCCTCCGCCCAGGACCGCCATCTCCTGCGCGTCCGTCGCGCGCGCGTTCTCGCCATCGCCCAGCACCGCCGCGCCCTCGTAGATGTAGGCGAATGCGTTGTGGCCGGCAGGCAACGGGAACAGCCATTCGGCGCCTGCGTCCAGCGCGATGTCGAGATAGAGCGGATCGGTGGCGGGTTGCGAGATCGGCCCCCGC
Source organism: Pseudomonadota bacterium (assembly GCA_023444765.1). Classification (GTDB taxonomy): domain Bacteria; phylum Pseudomonadota; class Gammaproteobacteria; order Xanthomonadales; family Xanthomonadaceae; genus Luteimonas. The sequence goes on from JAEXLY010000256.1 coordinate 26,756, forward strand.
ACCCCCTCCACTTCCCCGGCAATCAGCTTGACGCCCACGCCCGCCGCCGGCGCCACCACCGGCAGTTCGCCCGGCGGGAACTCCTGGTAGCGCGGCGCCACCATCTTGTCCTTCGCCGGCAGGTTCACCCACAGCTGGAAGCCGCGCATCCGGCCCTCCTCCTGCTCGGGCATCTCCGAATGCACCAGGCCGCGGCCCGCGGTCATCCACTGCACGCCACCCGGGACCAGCAGGCCTTCGTTGCCGTGGTTGTCGCGGTGGCGCATGCGCCCGTCGAGCATGTAGGTCACGGTCTCGAAGCCGCGGTGCGGATGATCGGGGAAGCCGGCCAGGTAATCCTCGGGCCGGTCGGTTCCGAACTCGTCGAGGAGCAGGAACGGGTCCAGGTCGGGCAGCTCCCTGCCGCCGATGACGCGGGTGAGCCGCACCCCAGCCCCGTCCGAGGCGGGCGTGCCGCGGACCTTGCGCACGACGCGGGCATGGCGGTCGGGAATGGCTGTGGTCATGGCGGCCTCCGGGGCGGGGATGTGGCCAATATGGTGCGCCCCTCGGGCGCTGGGAACGCGCACGGGTGGAACGGTACTTGCCATCACGTGTCGCGGCGCCGGAACCGGGGCCGGGCCCGGCGAGGCGGTGGATCCCGCTACCGCGCCCGCAGCCGCCAGGTGCGATGGATACGCGGGTTGCGCGCGAAATCCGGCGGGATGGTCGCTGCGCTGATCTCCTCCACGTCGGCGAAGGCGGCCACCGCCTCCGCGTCCAGCCGGAAGCGCCGGAAGTTGTTGGAGAAATACAGCTCTCCGCCATAGGACAGCCTCGCCACCGCCAGGCGCAGCAGCTCGACATGGACGCGCTGGACGTCGAAATCGTCCGCGCGCGCGGAATTGGAGAAGGTCGGCGGGTCGCAGAACACCAGGTCGTACTCGCCGCGATCGGCGCGCAGCCAGGCCAGCGCATCGGCCTGTGCGATGCGGTGGCGGGTGCCGCCGAGGCGATTCTCGCGCAGGTTGTCGGCCAGCCACTCGAGGTAGGTGGCGGACAGGTCGACGCTGGTGGTCTGGGCAGCCCCGCCCACCGCCGCCTGCACGGTGGCCGCGCCGGTGTAGCAGAACAGGTTGAGGAAACGCCTGTCGCGCGCCCGCGCGGCGATGTCCAGACGCAGCGGGCGGTGGTCGAGGAACAGCCCGGTGTCGAGATAGTCGAACAGGTTCACGCGCAGGCGCGCGTCGCCCTCGCGCACGGTGATGAACTCGCCGCGATGGGCAAAGTGGCCGTACTTGCTGCCGCCCTTGCCACGCGCACGGGTCTTGATCGCGATGCGTTCGCGCGGCACCTCCAGCGCTTCCGAGGCGCCGGCGAGCAGTTCGGCAAAGCGCTTGCGGGTCGTCGCTTCGGGAATTTCGGCCGGCGCGGCGTATTCCTGCACGTGCAGCCAGCGCGTGCCCGCGTCGACCTCGGTGTACACGTCGATCGCGGCCGCGTACTCGGGGATATCCGCGTCGTAGGCGCGGAAGCAGTCCACGCGATCGTGCGCGCGCCAGGACTTCGAAGCCTTCAGCGTCTTGCGCAGCCGGTTGGCGACCATGCGCGCGCCGTCGGACAGTTCGCGCGGCGCCGCCGGCTCGCGGGCCGGCGGTTGGACCGGGTCGCAGACGATGAGCGTGCACTCGAGCGCGCCGTTGAACAGCTGGTAGCTCTTCTTCGCCCGCAGGCCGCTGGCGAAGGCCAGCTCGCGGTCGCCGCACAGCACACTGGCGCGCCAGTCCGGCACCGACCGCCGCAGCGCGTCGCCCAGCGCGCGATACAACGCCGGATCCGCCGCCAGCCGCGCGTCGTAGGGCGGGTTGCAGACGACCAGGCCACGCGGCGTCGGCGGCGCGGCCAGGGATCGGACGTCGCCCACCTCGAAACGGATCGCGTCGCGCAGGCCGGCGGCGGTGGCGTTCTCGCGCGCGTTGCGTATCGCCTGCGGATCGAGATCGCGCCCGTCGAACACCGGGCGCAGCGCGGCGCGCCCGGTGCGTTCGCGCACCGTCGCCTCCGCGACCAGTTCTTCCCAGGCCTCGCGGTCGAAACCCGTCCACCGGCTGGGCAGTTCCTCGCCATGCCGCAACAAACCCGGCGCGACGTCGGCCGCCATCAGCGCACCCTCGATCAGCAGCGTACCGCTGCCGCACATCGGGTCCAGCAGGCCGCCGCCTCCGTCGTACAGCGCCGGCCACCCGCCGCGCAGCAGCAGCGCGGCCGCAAGATTCTCCTTGAGCGGCGCCTCGCCCTGCGCGCGGCGCCAGCCGCGGCGATGCATGGGCCCGCCCGACAGGTCCACCGAGACGATCGCGCGGCCCTTGCGCACCACCAGGCTCAGGCGCAGGTCCGGGGACGCGACATCCACATCCGGGCGCGCGCCTGTGCCCTCGCGCATCGCATCGACCACTGCATCCTTGAGGCGCTGCGCGGCGTAGCGCGCGTGCGTGATCGCGGTCCCCGAGACATGAGCATCCACCGCCAGGGTCATGGACGGCGCGAGATGCGCAGCCCAGTCCAGGGCGCGCGCGCCGGCATACAGCGCATGTTCGTCGGCGCAGGCGTAGTCCGCCAGCGGCCACAGCACCCGGCTGGCCAGGCGCGACCACAACACCGCACGCTGCGCGTCGCGCAGCCCGCCCTCGACGTTGGCCCCGGCCACGGCGGCCGTGGCCCGGGCGCAGCCCAGCGCGAGCAGTTCGTCCACGAGCAGGTACTCGAGGCCTTTTGCGCACGAAACGAAGAACTTCAAGGGACATCCTGCCGGGAGCGGCGCACCGCCGTGGGCGACATTCTGCCGCAAGGACCTCGTCGCCACATCCGGCGCCTGGTCAGCACGCGGCGATGCGACGGGACGGCGTGCAGGTCCGGGCGCGCGTCACAGCCGCGACAGCAGCGCGCGGAACGCCTCCGCGGACGCCTCGACGCTGTTGGCCAGACGATGGCTGTCGTCGACCAGCAGCAGGGTGGCGCTGCGCGCGCCTGCCCAGCGCACCACCTCGCCGGCCTCGATCAGTTCGTCGTGCCAGCCGTGGACGATGCTGGTCGGCACGTGCGCGCCCTGCAGCGGCGGCGCCTCGCCCATGCGCACCGGCGGTGCCATGAGGAACAGCCCCCGCACCGGCACACGCAGCGACACCTGACCCGAGATCCACGCGCCCAGGCTGGATCCGGCCAGCACCAGCGGCCCGCGTGCCGCCGCCACGGCGGCGAGGCCCGCCAGCCGTTCCACGCGTGCCGGCACGTCCCCGACGCGACTGACCTCGAGCCGCGCGTCGAGGTCGGTGTAGTCCGGGCGTTCGTGGCTCCAGCCAAGGCGGCCGGCGACTTCAGCCAGCGCGGTGACCTTGGTGGCGTCGGGCCCGCTCTCGAATCCGTGCGAGAGGATGCAGTGTCCGCGCAGGCTCACGCGGCCGTCCAGGCCACGCTGTCGCCCAGGCGCAGCGTGCCCCCTTCCAGGATGCGCGCGCACAGCCCGCCCATGCCGCGCATCGCGTTGTAGGCGCCGCTTCCCAGGGCCGTCTCCATGCGCGAACAGGGATCGCAGCTGTCCGTGCCTTCCAGCAGCACCTCGCCGATACGGAAACGGTGTCCCTCGAGCGCTGCCAGCGGGATGCCGGACACCACCAGGTTGCGGCGCAGTGTGGCCGGCGCAACTGACGCATGCCCGGCAAGGGCCGCGATCGCCGGCAGGTGTTCGGCCTGGATCAGCGTCACCCCGCGCTTGCCGCTGCCGCCGGTGTAGCGGTCGCCGCCCAGGCCGGCGCCGGCGGTGGCCACGGCCGTGTCCACTTCGCGCATCGCCACATTGCGCGCGGGACGCAGGCCGATCCAGTCGAGCCGGCCCGCGCGCGGGAACCGCGACATCAACTGGTGCAACTCGGTCCCGGGAGGCGGCATTTTCATCGCGCAATGCTAGCATCGGCCGATGCTTCCACCCACCGGCGACGACGGCATCGACATCGAGCACCTGCCCTATGTCGAACGCCTGGAGGCACGCACGCCCGATTCGATCGACCTGGTGGTGATCCACTGCACCGAGCTGCCCGACCTTGCCACGGCACGCACGTATGGCGAGCGCGTGCTCTACGGCAGCGGCACCGGCGACGCCGGCCACTGGTACATCGACCGCGACGGCCGCGTGGCCGAGTGGGTGCCGCTGCTGCGCGTCGCGCACCACGTGCGCGGGCACAACGCGCGCTCGGTCGGCATCGAACTGGTCAACCGTGGTCGCTGGCCGCACTGGCTCGACGCCGGCCACCAGGCGATGGACGAACCCTACCCCGAGCCACAGGTCGAGGCGCTGCTGGCGCTGCTGCACCGGTTGCGCGCCGCACTCCCCGCGCTGTCCTGCATCGCCGGGCACGAAGACCTCGATACCGCGCGCGTGCCGGCCAGCGACGACCCCGCGGTGATGGTGGCGCGCAAGCGCGACCCCGGGCCGCTGTTCCCCTGGGCACGGGTACTGGCGTCCTGCGGACTGCGCCGCATCCCCTGACGCGCCGGCGGCGGGGTGGCGGCCCGTATAATCCCGCGCCATGACCTCCACCGTGTCCGAACTGATCGAACTGCTTTCGCTGGAGCGGCTGGAGGACGACCTGTTCCGCGGGCAGAGCCGCGACATCGGCACCCGTTACGTGTTCGGCGGCCAGGTGCTCGGCCAGGCGCTGTCGGCCGCGCAGGCGACCATGCCCGAGCCGCGCCCTGCGCATTCGCTGCATGCCTACTTCCTGCGCGCGGGCAATGTCGAACACCCGATCGTGTACCACGTCGACCGCACCCGCGACGGCGGCAGCTTCTCCGTGCGACGCGTCACCGCAGTCCAACACGGCAAGGTGATCTTCTTCTGCGCCGCCTCGTTCCAGGAAACCGAGACGGGCGCCGAGCACCAGCCGCCGATGCCCCAGGTGCCGGGCCCGGACGACATCCGCCCGCCCGACCCGCCGCCGCCGGAGGTGCTGGCGACCCTGCCGAGCAAGGTCCGCCGCTGGCTCGACCGGTCCGGTCCGTTCGAGTTCCGCCAGGTGCATCCGCGCAACGACCTCGAGCCGGCACGGCAACCGCCGTTCAACCACGTCTGGTTCCGCCTGTCCGAGCGCGTCGGCGACGGCGCCGAGCTGCATCGCGCCCTGCTCGCCTACGCCTCGGATTTCCACCTGCTGGGCACGGCCACCTTCCCGCACGGCATCAGCTACTACCAGCCCAACGTGCAGATGGCCTCGCTGGACCACGCACTGTGGTTCCATCGCCCGTTCCGCGCTGACGACTGGCTGCTGTACTCGATCGACAGCCCCAGCGCTCAGGATTCGCGTGGCCTGGCTCGCGGACAGATCTTCTCGCGCGACGGCCGGCTGGTGGCCAGCACCGCGCAGGAAGGGCTGATCCGGGTGGTGTCGCAGGCGTCCGCCGGAGGCCCGCGGTGACCGCGCGGGCGCAGGGGGCCGGCGCGACCGGCAACCGCTGACATGCGCCAGGTCTTCAGCAGCGCGCGCATCGAGAACGTGCAGGCGGTGGCGAAGCTGCTGGCCGGCGAAGGCATCGAGGTGCGGATCGAGGATGGCCAGCGCTACCGGCGCTCGGTCCGCCGTGGTTTCAGCTACCGCGAAGGCGAGCCGGGCGCACGCGCCTCGGTCTGGGTGGTGCGTTCGGACGATCAGCCCCGCGCGCGACAGCTGCTGCACGAGGCCGGGCTGCTGGAGGCCACGCCGGCCAATCCCTCCAGCTTCCTGCCTTCGACCGGCCACGCGGCGCGGGCCGCGTCCCCCCGGCGCAACACGCGCCTGCGCTTCGGCCTGCTGATCGTCGCCGCGGTGGCGCTCGCGCTCTGGCTCAACCAGTTCCGCAACCCGGGCTGGGACCTGCCCGCCCCGCGCGATTCCGGCGCCGCGCCCGCGGACGTGGCGCTCGACCCGTCGCTGCAGGCGATCAGCACCACCGATGCCGTGTACCGCATCCCCACCCCGCCGGCGCTGGCGTCCACCCTCGCCCTGGCGGCGCACGCACGCGCGCCAGCGCCGCTGGTATGCCTGTCCGTCGACGGGCAGGACCCGGGCGACGCCGCGCTGGAACCGGTCCGCGCAGCCGGCGTGGAGGCGGCGCCGGACTCGGCCTGCCCCGCGCCGGGCGAGGCGCTGCGGGTCGCCGTGGCGGACTATCGCACCGACGGGTCCGGCGCCGGCACGGTCGAACTGACCGTCGGCCGTGCGGACGACATGGCGGCGCCGCGCCGGATCGAGGTGCGTCGCGAGGGCGACGAGTGGCTAGTGGCGGATACACTCTGACGGTCACATCGGCCGCCAGCGCCCGTCACGTCACCAGGTCACCCGACGAAGCCGCATGTCCAACGACGCCATCGACCTGCTGATCAAGCGTGAGCTGCCCGCCGCGGTGCGCGGCGACCGGGACGCCTACGGCCGCATCGTCGTCGCCAGCCAGAACGCGGTGACGGCCGTGGCCCTGGCCATCACCCGCGACGTGGCCACGAGCGAAGACATCGCCCAGGAGGCGTTCCTCTCGGCCTGGCACCACCTGCCGCGGCTCAAGAATCCCTCGAGCTTCCTGCCCTGGCTGCGCCAGATCACCCGCAACCTCGCCCACGACCACCTGCGCGGCCGTCGCAACCGCATGCTCTATGGCGAGGCCGCAGACCTGGCGATCCAGCACGCCGCCGATCCGGACGGCTGTCCCCTGCAGCAGGCGCTGGACGCCGAACGCGACGCGGTCGCGGCCGACCTGATCTCCGAACTGCCGGCCGAGAGCCGCGAGGCGCTGCTGCTCTACTACCGCGAAGGCCAGAGTTCGAAGCAGGTAGCGATGCTGCTCGGCCTGTCCGACGCCGCCGTGCGCAAGCGCCTGTCGCGCGCGCGGCAGAGCGTGCGCGAGGACCTGCTCACCCGCTTTGCGGAGTTCGCGCGCAGCAGCGCGCCTTCGGCCGCGTTCGCGGTCGGCGTCACCGCCACGCTCGGCATCAGCAAGCCGGCCGCCGCCGCGGGGCTGGGCATGGCGACCAAATCCCTCGCCGGGAGCCTGTTCGCGCGCTTCGCGCTGGGGTTCGCCGGGGCGGCCGCCGGCGGCCTGCTCGGGGGACTGGTCGCGGCATGGTTCGCGCGCAGCATCCTCCTCGACTACGCGGACGACGAGGCCGAGCGCGGCATGCTGGCGGGGTTCTCGCGCCGCTACATCGCGCTGTCGCTCGTGATGATCCTGGTCATCATCGGCACGCACCTGGCGTTCCGCGATCCGGCGCATACCTTCGTCGCCATCGCGGTCGCCCTGCTGGCCATGAACTGGCAACTGCTGATGATCCTGCCGGCACTCATGGCCCCGCTGCTGGCGCGCGATGCGCGGCGCGATCCGATCGGGGCACGCCAGCGCGTGCTCGCCTACCGGCTCACCTGGGGCCGCACCGGCGTGCTGATGAGCAACATCATCGTGATCGGGTCGCTGGTGGTCGCGCATCTGCATTTCGGCTGATCCGCTGGGCTCGTGACATCTGCCGCGCATTCCGGTTGCGTGCGGCCGCGGGCCGGCGCGGGGAACGGGGCGGAGTTCCCGCAGCGGCCCGTAACGGATTCCCGCTGCCTGCCCAGCGCCACCGGATCGCGACGCCGGGCGGCGCCTCTCCCTGGACGGCGCGGACACGCAGACGCAAGCGGGGGCCCCGGGCGCGCGCCGGGGCGCCC
>JAEXLY010000258.1 GCA_023444765.1 Pseudomonadota bacterium
CCCGCCCGCGCCTGGCGCTGGCGCGCGCCGCGGGGCTGCGCGGCGATGGCCGAGGAGGCGCGCGGCACGAACGGCCGCATCAGCTTCAGCCAGCGCTCGGCAGGCGTGTCGTCGAGCAGCGCGTCGAGCCGGTAGCGCAGCAGGACGCGGCCGATGCGCGCGGCGCGCAGCACGCTGTTCAAGCGGCCGTCCCCGCGGACAGGCGCGAGATACGCGCGGCGAGGCGGTCGACGTCGTCGCGCAGGCCGTCGACATCGTCCAGGAAGGCATCGAGCTCGGCGCGGGGCACCACGTCGCGCGACTCTTCGGTGACGTACTCGGCGGCGCTGCGGGCCAGGCCGCCGCCGAGCGTGCGCGCCTGTGCGAAGGCGCCGGCAATCGCGTTTGCGACCTGTACGCCAAGTACCTCGCCGAACACCGTCACGAACGGCTGCTGCCAGTCCGGATCGAACCGCTCGGCCAACCGTTGCAGACTGCGCGCGAGCTCGGCGTCGCCGGAGACGCGCACCCGGCCGACGGTGGGCGCGTCGTCGCGGCGCAGGAACGGCAGTTGCGCCAGCAGGCCGCCAAGCGTCGTCCTGACCGCGAGGTCGGGTTCGTCGTCGGGCACCACCGGGCCGACCGCCAGCCGCTCGCCATCCACGCGCAGCTGCAGCGCCAGCGGCGGCGCAGCCAGGGTCAGCTCGACAACCCGGCCATCCAGGCGCGACAGCGCCGTGCGCGTGCCGGCGTCCAGTGCAATCGCACGGTTGAGCGCAAACTCCAGCGCGCGGCCGGCCAGCGGCTTGAGGGCATCGAACGGGGACGGGGGACGACTGGGCATGCGCGGCATTGTAGCGGCGGGTTGCGCGACGGCGGGGAAGGCGCCGGCGCCTCGCGTCCGGTCGACCACAGCCCGCCCCGGACGGCACATAGGAAAAGCCCGCCTTGCGGCGGGCTTCCACGAAGCAGGGCGACGTCAGGTCAGACGCGCCTGCCCCGCAGCATCGAGACGATGGCCAGGATCACGAACACCACGAACAGGATCCAGGCGATGTTGGTGGCGGCGCCGGCGACGCCGGAGAAACCGAGGACCGCGGCGATCAGCGCGATGACGAAAAAGATGACGGCGTACCTGAGCATGACTGTCTCCCGTGCATGGGGCCCGTGGCCCGTTGTAATGGATGCACGTAGAACGCTACGGCAGGCACGGTCGTCGGCCGGTGAGAGCCGGGTGAGGCCGTCGTGAATCCTCCGATGCCGTGCGTGCAGGCATGCCGGACGATCCCCGCTGCGCGCGTCCGGCACGGTCCGCGTCCGGCCGCGACAGCCGCTAGCGGGTGTCGCCCCAGGCCACGCGCAGCCGCCGCAGGCCTTCCTCGATCGACACACGCGGCACGTAGCCGAAATCGCGCCGCGCCGGCTCCATCGAGTACCAGTGGCTGGTGCTGAGCTGTTCGGCGAGGAAACGCGTCATCGGCGGCTCGCCGCCCAGGCGCAGCAGCGGCCACAGCGTCTCGCACACCGCGCCGATGGCGTAGGCGGCCGCGAACGGGATCGTGCGGTCCACCCGCGGCGCTCCCGCCGCTTCCAGCAGCGCGTTGACGATCTCGCGCGTGGGCATGGGCTCGCCGTTGCTGATGAAGTAGGCGCGGCCGGCGCAGGCCGCACCCGGCGCCAGGTGCTCGAAGGCATCGAAGTGCGCCTGCGCGGCATTGTCGATGTAGGTGGTGTCGATGCGGTTGCTCCCGTCGCCGACCAGGCGCAGGCGCCCGTGCTTCGCGCGTTCCACCAGGCGCGGCAGGATCTGCTGGTCGCCCGGCCCCCAGATCAGGCGCGGCCGCAGCGCCAACGTGGCCAGCGTGCCGCCGCCGGCGAGCGCGCGGCCGTTGGCGGCCAGCACTTCCTTCTCCGCGATCGTCTTGGTGGCCGCGTACGGTGCCTTGAATCCTTCGCCGTAGGGCACGCTGTCGGCGGTGCCGCCCTCCACCGGGTGGGTCTTGCGATGGGTGACGCTGGGCGTGGAGGTGTAGACCAGCCGGCCGATGCCGTGCGCGACGCAGGCTTCGAGCACGTTGTGCGTGCCCACCACGTTGGCGAGGTGGTAGCTCTCGTAGCTGCCCCAGGCGCCTGCCTTTGCAGCGTTATGGAAGACCGCGTCCACGCGGTCGGCGGCGGCACGCACGGCGTCGGCGTCGGCCAGGTCGCCCTGCAGCTGGTGCACGCCCAGCGCATCGAGCGCGGGATAGTGCCCGCGGTTGAAGCTGGCGACCTCGTGTCCGCGCTCCACCAGCCCGCGACACAGCGCCTGGCCGAGGAAACCGCCGCCGCCGGTGACCAGGATCCTCATGCCGTGCTCCCCAGCCGGGCCGCCGCCCAGCGTGCCAGCGCCTCGCGCCCGATCTTGGCGTTGTGGCGGATGTCGACCGGAAACCGCGGATGAAACAGCAGCGTGTCGATGCCCGCCGTGTGCGGGTGCCGCGCGCCGATGCCGAGCAGCTCGTCAACGATGCGCGCGTGCTGGCCGGCGCGGGTGCCGGCATGCGGCTCGACGCAGAGCACGGGCCGCTGCGCGCCGGGCGCGCCGACGCCCACGAGCGCGGTGCGGCGCACGTCGGCGTGGACGTTGAACACCGGTTCCACCTGCTCGGTGTAGAGCGGGCCGGCGGCGGTTTCCACCCGGTGCGACTTGCGCCCGCAGAACCACAACCGCCCATCGCCGTCGATCCAGCCGACGTCGCCCATGCGATGGACCACGCGCTCGCTGCCGTCGGACAGGCGCTCGCGGATCTTGGCCAGCGCGGTCTGCGCGTCGCGGTTGAAATAGGCATCCGTGGCGCTGGGCCCGGCGACGGTGATCTCGCCTACTTCGCCCGGCGCCACCAGCAGCGTGTCCGACCAGGTGTCGACCGCCTCGTCGCCGATACGGATGATGCGCACCTCGTTCGGCGACACCGGCCGACCGACACAGGTGCCCGCGCCCTGCTCGGTGCGTGCGCGCAGCTGCAGCAGTTCGCGGCCTTCGATCACCGCCACCGGCAGGCACTCGGTGGCGCCGTAGGGCGTCCAGAAGCGCGCGCCCTCCGGCAGCAGTTCCAGCATCCGGGCGACCACGTCCGGCGGCACCGGCGCACCGGCCGAGGTCACGCGCCGCACCGTCGGCAACGGCGTGCCGTGGTCGGCCAGCACCCGCATCAGCGCCGGCGACCCGAACAGCTGGTCCACGCCGAAGCGCGCGATCGCCGCATGCAGCTTCACCGGGTCGGCATCGGCCGGACGCGTCGGGTCCATGTCGGGGATGATCGAAGTCAGCCCGAGCGCGGGATCGAACAGCGCGAACGGCGGGAAGGTCGGGAAGTCCACGCCGCCGGGCGCGATGCCGAAGGCGCCGCGCAGCATGTCGATCTGCGCGACGAAATGGCGGTGGCGGTAGACCACGCCCTTGGGCACGCCGGTGGAGCCGCTGGTGAACAGGATCGCCGCCACCTCGTCGGGTGCGGTATCGCCCAGCTGCGGGCCGGCGCCGGCGCCGTCGCGCTCGACCCGGGCCAGCGTCGCATCGGCCAGCAGCGCGCGGCGCCCGGTGGTGATGCGCACCCGTGCCGTCCTCGCCCAGCCCAGCAGCACGCGCGCGAACTGCGCCAGCGGGATGCCGATAAAGGCCTCCGGCTGCGCCTCGTCCAGACACTGGCGCAGCGCGCGGCGGTCGATCCCCGGGTCCACCAGCACCGGCACCGCACCAGCCTTGAACAGCGCGAACATCAGCAGGAAGAACTCCGGCGTGGGCCGCACCATCAGCACCGTGCGCGTTCCGCGGACGATGCCGCGCCTGGCCAGGCCCGCGGCGATGGCGTCGCTGCGCGCATCCAGTTCGCCATAGGTGAGCGAGACGGCGTAGTCGCCGCGCGGCCCCGGGCAGCGCATGGCCACGCGCGAGGGCGCCTCGGCCGCCAGGCGCGGCAGCGCGGCGGCGATGTTGCAGGGAGCGGTCATGGCGGGATTATCGCCGACCCTCCGGGCACCCGCGTGCATGGACGCGGCCATCGCCGTGGCCGACAATCGCCCGCCGCGCCCGTGGCCCCGCCTGGAGGAGAGATGGACCCACGTTTCAGCGAACGCCTGCGGGCCGGCAGCGAGCCGGCATGGTCGCATGCGGTGCAGCACCGTTTCGTGCTCGAGCTGTGCAGCGGGCGCATCGAGGACGCGGCCATGGCGCGCTACCTGGTGCAGGACCACCGCTTCATCGATGCCTTCGTGACCCTCCTGGGCGCTGCCGTCGCCAGCGCCGACAGCTTCGAGGCGCGGCTGCGCCTGGGCCGTTTCCTGGGCGTGGTCTGCAGCGAGGAGAACGATTATTTCCTGCGCGCGTTCGAAGCCCTGGGCGTGGACGACGCCACCCGGGCCGCCGTGCCCGACGCCGCACCCACCAGCGGCTTCAAGGCGCTGATGCGGGAAGCGGCGGCGACGCGTTCGTACGCGGCGGTGCTGGCCGTGCTCAACGTGGCCGAAGGGCTGTACCTGGACTGGGCCATGCGCGCGCCGCAGCCGCTGCCGGGCTACTTCGTGCACGCCGAATGGATCACGCTGCACGACAACCCCTTCTTCCGCGGATTCGTCGCCTTCCTGCGCGAAGAGCTCGACCGCGTGGGCCCGGCCGACGAGGCGCTGACGCGGGAGTTCTTCGAACGCGCGGTGGCGCTGGAGCTGGCGTTCTTCGATGCCGTGTACGCGCAGGAGGAGACCTGATGTCCCTGCTCGAACGGCTCAAGGCCGCCGCCAGCGACGACTGGACCAGCTACATCGACCACCCCTTCGTGCGCGGCCTCGGCGACGGCAGCCTGCCGGCGACCGCCTTCCGCCAGTACCTGGTGCAGGATTACCTGTTCCTGATCCAGTTCGCGCGCGCGCATGCGCTGGCCGCGGGCAAGGCGCGCACGCTCGCCGACATGCGCGCGGCCAAGGAAGGGCTGGCCGCGATCGTGGACGTGGAGATGCAGCTGCACCTGCGTCTGTGCGAGCGCTGGGGGCTCTCGGCCGCCGAGGTCGAGGCCACTCCGGAGCACGCGGCCACCGTGGCCTATACGCGCTGGGTGCTGGACATCGGCATGTCCGGCGACCTGCTCGACCTGCAGGTGGCGCTGACGCCCTGCACCCTGGGCTATGCCGAGATCGGACGCCGGCTCGCACCCGGGGGCGCCGGCGCCCTCCATGCCGCGCACCCCTACCGCGAATGGATCGGCGAGTACGCGGGCGATGCGTTCCAGTCCGTGGCGGCGGGCGCGCAGGCGTGGCTGGACGATCTGGACCGGCGCTACGGCAGCCCCGCCCGGTTTCCCGAGCTGGTCGCGATCTTCGCCAAGGCCGCGCGGCTGGAGGCCGGCTTCTGGCAGATGGGACTCGACGCTGCCTGAGATCTTGCGCATCGCCACGACGGGCTGGAAGAATCCGCGTCCCTGTCCGCCGGCCCGCCGCCATGCCCCATCCCTGCCTGACCTGCGGCGCCTGCTGTACGCAGTACCGGGTGGCGTTCCACTGGATGGAGTCCGACGAAAGCAGCGAGGGCGGGGTACCCGCCGCCATGACCGAGCGCCTGGACGCCCACCGAGTGTGCATGCGCGGCACCTGCAGCGCGCCGGTCCGCTGCGTGGCGCTGGACGCGCGGATCGGCGAGTACTCGCGCTGCACCATCCACCCGCGCCGGCCGTCCGTGTGCCGCGAGGTGGACGCCTCATGGGAGTACGGGGCGCCCAGCGCGCAGTGCGACAAGGCGCGGCAGGCGCATGAACTGCCGCTGTTGACCGCCGCCGACTGGCGCTGGCGCGACGGGGCGGACAACGACGACCGGCCCGACGACAACGGCAGCAGCCCGCCCACGCCCAGGCTGCCGCCGGTGGCCGCCTAGCTGTGAAGCTTCAATAGGTTGTTTTGGCTGAGCGCCAGCCGGGACGCAGGGGCCAGACCGCCGACGCCCTGCGGGGACGGTCTCGCGTGGGCGCCGTGCAGCCGCGCGGGCAGCCCGGCCCGGCCGGGGTCCGCTACGGCAGCGGGTGCCCGTCGAGGAAGGCGCGGATGGCGGGGACCAGCATCTCGTGCCTGTCCTCGAGCACGTAGTGCCCGGCGTCTTCGAAGGCCATCACCTGCGCATCGGGCAGGTCGCGGCGGAAGCGCGCCAGGAAGTGGTGGTCGAACACGAAGTCCTTCAGCCCCCAGCCGATGAAGGCAGGCCGGTCGGCGTAGCCCGCCAGCCGCTGGCCCGCCGCTTCGAGCAGCGGCCAGGCCCGATCGGCCGGCGACAGCGGGATGTCCTGCATGAAGCGCACGGTCGAGATGCGGTTCTTCCACGAATCGTAGGGCGCGACGTAGGCGCGGCGCACCGCGGCCGGCATGCGCCGTTCCACGCCCAGCCAGGAGGCGCCGGCCGAGAACGCGTTGAAGCCGCGGATCGCCAGCTCGCCAAGCGTGTAGTCGCGGCCCAGGGCGATCTGCCAGGGCATCGCCTTGTCCGCCGGCATCGGGAACGCGGCGGTATTGAGCACCACCAGCCTGCGCACCTGGTCCATGTGCGACAGCGCCCAGCCGAAGCCGATCATGCCGCCCCAGTCGTGGACCGCCAGCGTCACCGGACCATCGAGGCCCAGGTGCGCGAGCAGCGCGCCCAGATCGTCCACGCGCGACTGCAGCGTGTAGTCGTAGCGCGGCAGCGCATGGGCCGCATCGTCGGGCTTGTCCGACAGGCCCATGCCCACGTGGTCGGGCACGATGCAGCGGTAGCGGTCGCGCAGGCCGTGCACCAGGTGTCGCCAGTAGTAGCTCCACGACGGGTTGCCGTGGACCATCACCACGACCTCGCCCTCGCGCGGGCCCTCGTCGAGATAGTGCATGCGGATGCCCGGCCGCACTTCGAGGTGATGGCTGGCGAAGTCGTAGTCGGGAAAGCGCACGGGACAAGGGGACCGGAAGCGGGGGCGCATTGTAAGCGGCGCGCCTGCGCGCCCGCCGCCCTCACATGACTGAACGACGCCGGGCCCGGCGCGCGGCGTCCTTGGGTATGCTGGCCGCACATGATTCCCCTTCCCCGTCCTACCGCCCCCCGCATCGGCGCGGCGCACGCCCGCCTGCGCGCGGCCACGGCAGGACTGCATGCGGCGGTCGACGAGCTGTTTCCGGACGGGCTCGCCTCGCGCGACGGTTACCGGCGCTACGTGCTGGGCATGCACCGCTTCGCCGTGGACTACGAGATCGCGGTGGATGCCGTACCGCGCCATTCGGCCTGGCTCGCGGCCGACCTGACCCGGCTCTCGCTCGCACCGCTCGCTGCCCACGGCGAGCGCCGCGCGACGCGGGATCCGGCCGTCCGGCTGGGCTGGCGCTACGTCATGGCCGGCAGCAGCATGGGCGCGCGCAGCCTGCTGCGCGACGCGCGGCGCCTGGGTTACGACGAGGCCCGCGGTGCCACCTTCCTCGCCCGCCATGCCGCTTCGGGCGAGTGGGACGCGCTGCGCACGCGCCTGCAGGCGCTGGACGTCGACGACGCGCCACGCATGGCCGGCGCGGAAGACGGCGCCCGCACCGCCTTCTCGCTCGTGCGCGCGTGCTTTGGACGCAGCTTCGATCGCATTCCCCTCGCCCCCACGCCTGGTTCCTCCAATGACACCTGAACTGCAGCGCGCGCTGGAGACCTGCGCGAACGAGCCCATCCACCTGTCCGGTGCGATCCAGCCGCATGGCTACCTGATCAGCTGCCGCCTGCCCGACTGGTCGATCCACCATGTCTCGGCCAACATCGAGGCGCTGACCGGCGCGCCGCCCGAGGCCATGCTCCGCCACAGCCTGCGCGAGTTCATCACCGCCGACGTCATCCAGACCATCGCCGAAACGGTGGGCTTCAGCGATCCCGGCGGTCCGGCGCAGCGCGCGGCGGTGGCCAACATCGGGCCGCTGGCGGCGCTGTGCGAGGTGAGCGTGCATGCCGCCGACGGCCTGGTCCACATCGAGGTCGAGCCGCAGCAGCGCGGCGCGGGCGACCGTTCGCCCACCGTGGTGGCGCAGGCGATGATCGCGCGCGTCGCGCAGGGCGAGGACGAGGAGGCCTTCCACGAACGCGTGGCCGAGCAGGTGCGCATGCTCACCGGCTACGACCGGGTGATGGTGTACCGCTTCCGCCACGACGATTCGGGCGAGGTGGTGGCCGAGGCGCGCGAGCCGGACATGCCCTCGTACCTGGGCCTGCGCTATCCGGCATCGGATATCCCGCCGCAGGCGCGCCGGCTGTACCTGCACAACCGCATCCGCGTGATTCCCGACGCGCGCTACGCGCCGGTGCCGGTGCTGCCCGACCGCGGCGCCGGCGGGCAGCCGCTGGACCTGAGTCAGATGTCGCTGCGCAGCGTGTCGCCGGTCCACCTGGAATACCTGGCCAACATGGGCGTGGCCGCGTCGATGTCGATCTCGATCGTCGCCGGCGGGCGTCTGTGGGGCCTGATCGCCTGCCACCATCGCGAAGTCCGCCACGTGCCGCCGGGCGTCCGCGCCGCGGCCGACCTGTTCGGACTGTTCGTCTCGATGCGCGTGGCCGCGCGCGAACAGCAGGCCGCCACGCGCATGGAAGAGGCCGCGCGCACCGTGCGCGACACGCTTGCGCTGCGGCTGTCCCGCGCGGTGGCGGGCCATGTCGCGCTGCCTGGCCAGCTGGACCTGCTGCGCCGGACCGTGCCCTCCGATGGCGTGGCCCTGCTGCAGGCCGGCCACTGGCAGACCTCCGGCCGGGTGCCCCCGGCCGCCTGCATCCCCGGGCTGGAAGCCTGGCTGGCGCGGGCGGGCCAGGCGGGTGCGGCGGTCCCGACCTGCCGCGCGGACGCGTGGAGCGCCGATCCGTCGGCCACCGACGGCATCGCGGGCGTGCTGGCGCTGCCGCTGGACGCCGGCCAGGGGGAGTGGCTGCTGTTCTTCCGCTGCGAGGAGATCGAGGACGTGCGCTGGGCCGGCCGCCCGGACCAGCCCTTCGTCGTCGCCACCGACGGCACCCGCATCGGGCCGCGCGCCAGCTTCGCCACCTGGCACGAGACCGTGCGCGGCAGCAGCGAACCCTGGAGCGATGCCGACCTGCGCGTGGCCGCACGGCTGCAGCTGGTATTGCGCGACCACCACCATCGCGCGGCCGAGCTGTCCGCCCCGGCGACCGACGAGTTGCGCGCCCGGCGCGGCCGCCTCGAAGTCAACGAGCACCGCAGCCGCCTGCGGCAGATGTCCGAACTGCTGGAGAGCCTGGTGCACGTGAGTCCGGCCGAGACCGAAGTGCTGGCCGAACGCATCTCGCGCCTGGAAGAAGACCTGCAGCGGCTGGTACTGGCCTCGGGCCGCGAGCGCGACACCCTGCTGACCAGCTGATCCAGCCGGTCCTGATGCGTCGGTCTCCGCGCGGCGCGCGCGCCGGCTGACGCACGCGCGGCGTCCGGTGCATTCGCCTAGGCGATGCCCGGATGGACCTCGCAGGGCCATTCGTCGCCCGCCAGCAGCGCGGCCATCGCGTCGAACGGCGGAACGCGAAAGCCGTCGCCGGGACGCAGCCACACAACATGCCGGCCGGCCTGCGCATGTTCGCGTACCTGCGCGCGGCAGGCAGCCGGTTCCGCCGCCGGTTCGCGTGCCGCATCCTTGCGGGCCAGGTCCAGCACCGCTGCGCCCACGCCGGCATCCACCACCAGCACGTCGGCCAGGTTCATCGCGCGCAGGGCCGCGAGGGTCAACGCGCCCGGATCCCCCGGGCCGGCACCGACCAGGCTGATACGGCCGCCGCGATTGTCCAGCCCACCGGGCTCGAGCATCCCGAGGAAGGCGCGCGTCGCCTCGGCGTCGCGGCCGGCGCGCAGCAGCGCCGGCACCGGGCCGTCGATGACCGCGTCGAACCAGCGGCGCCGCTGCGCCAGGTCCGGGAGGCGTTGCCGGATCGTGGCCCGGTGCGCGGCGAACAGCTGCGCCAGCGCGCCCAGCGAGGGGTCGAGTTCGGCTTCAAGCCGCTCACGCAGCCGCCGGGCCAGCATCGGCGCCGCGCCCCCCGACGAGATCGCCAGTTGCAGCGGCGCGCGGTCGATCACCGCCGGCACCTGGAAACTCGACAGCCGCGCATCGTCGACCACGTTGGCGAACACGCCGCGGGCCTCGGCCATCGCCGCCAGGCGCGCGTTGAGCGCGGCATCGTCGGTGGCCACCACGAGCAGCCAGGCCGTGGCGAGCCAGGCTTCGTCGAACCGTCCTTCCCGCCGCGCCAGCCGCCCCTCCGCCAGCCAGCCGGCCAGTTGGGGATGCAGGTCGTGCGCATGCACCTGGACCCGGGCGCCGGCCCTCAGCAGCGCCTCGATCTTGCGCAGCGCAACCTCGCCACCGCCCACCACCAGCACGTCGCGGCCGTCCAGATCGGCGAATATCGGGTAGAGCGGCATGGCGGCTCCCTTGGCAACCGGCGCCGGTTGCGCTTATGTTGCAGGGCAACATAGCGTTGAACGCCCCTCCCCGCCAGCTGCCGAGCCGCGCATGCCGCGCATCCTGCTGATCAACGATACCGCCAGGCCCATCGGCGAGCTGCGCGCGGCGCTGGTCGCAGCCGGGCACGAGGTGCTCGACGGCATCGACGGTGCGGCCGCGCTGCTGCACGCGGTGGAATCGCACCGGCCGGACGTGGTGATCCTGGACGTGGACTCGCCCTCGCGCGACACGCTCGAACAGCTGGCCATGCTGCATCGGCATGCGCCTCGCCCGGTGGTCATGTTCTCGGCCAACGACGACGAGCAGCTGATCCGCGCCGCGGTGGGCGCCGGCGTGGCCGCCTACGTGGTCGACGGCCTGGCGCCGTCGCGCCTGCGCCCCATCATCCAGCTGGCGCTGGCGCGCTTCGAGCAGGAGTCGCAGCTGCGCCAGCAGCTCGAGGGCGTGCAGCAGCAGTTGCAGGACCGCAAGACGATCGAACAGGCCAAGGGCCTTCTCATGGAGAAGCGCGGGATGAGCGAACGCGAGGCCTACGCCGCCCTGCGCCAGCAGGCGATGCGGCAGAACCTGAAGCTGGCGGAGCTGGCGCGGCGGATCGTCGCCATGGCGGACCTGCTGGGATGACGCCCGCCGGACTCCGCGAACTGCGCGTGGGCTACATGCCGCTGGTGGACTGCGCGCCGCTGGTCGTCGCGACGCGGCTGGGCATGGACCGCCGCCACGGCCTGCAACTGGAACTCCTGCGCCAGGGGTCCTGGGCTGCGGTACGCGACAAGCTGCTGTCGGGCGAACTCGATGCCGCGCATGCGCTGGCCGGCATGGTCTATGGCATCGAGACCGGAATCGGCGGACCGCGCGGCCAGATGGCGGTGCTGATGGTGCTCAACCAGAACGGGCAGGCCATCGTGCTGGAGCCGGACGCGGCGCGGCGCCTGCGCGGCGGCGCGGGCCTGCGCGAGGCGTTGCTGCTGCCGGGCCGGGTGCCGCGCCTGGCGCAGACCTTCCCCACCGGCACCCACGCGCTGTGGCTGTACTACTGGCTCGCCGCCCATGGCATCGATCCGCTGCACGAGGTGCAGGCGCTGACGCTGCCGCCCCCGGAGATGCCGGCGGCGCTGGCGCGCGGCGAGATCGCCGGCTACTGCGCGGGCGAACCCTGGGCCGCGCAGGCCGAAGCGACCGGCACCGGGGTGCGCGTGATCCGCAGCGACCAGATCTGGCCGGGCCATCCGGAGAAGGTCCTGGCCTGCCGCCGCAGCTTTGCCGCACTGGAACCGGACACCGCAAGTGCGCTCACCGCCGCCGTCCTCGAGGCCTGCCGCTGGCTGGACGAGGACCCGACCCACCGCAACCGGGCCGCCGCCTGGCTGGCGGACGGCGCGATCGACCTGTCGCCCGCGCAGATCGACGCCTGCCTGCAGCCGGCCGGCGGAAGCCGCCTGCGTTTCCACGGCGACGGCACGGTCAACTTTCCCTGGCTCTCGGATGGACGCTGGTTCCTGCACCAGTTCCGGCGCTGGGGCTGGCTGGCCCCCGAGGCCGCCGGCGACGACGCCCTGCTGGCCGAGGTCCACCGCATCGACGCCTACCGCCTGGCCGCGCTGCAGGTCGGCGTGGCGCTGCCCCGGGGCGACTCGCGCACCAGCGTCCTGTTCGACGGCATGCGATGGGAATAGGCGGCGCGGCGACGCTCCATCCGGCCCCGGACGCGGGGCCACCCCGGCCGGTGACGGAACGACGCCCATGACGGCCGACATCGTTGCCGTGCGCCCTCGCCGACCTGACACCGCCTGCCGCGCGGCACGCGGGGTAGCGC
>JAEXLY010000222.1 GCA_023444765.1 Pseudomonadota bacterium
GTACCAGCCGGGCGGCGCGGGCCGCAGTCGGGCAGGTCAGTCGACGATGAAGGTCACGCGCATGTTGACGCGCCACTCGGTGACGTGGCCTTCGCGGTCGGTCACCACCGAGGTCTCGTTGATCCACGCGCCCTGGATGTTCTTGACGGTGCCGGAGGTCTTCTTCAACCCCGACCGGACCGCGTCCTCGATGCTGGTGGCGGACGAGGAACTGATCTCGATGACTTTCGCAACGGACATGGTCTTGCTCCCGGAATCGTGACCGATCGTCACGGCTGCAACAGCCTGCGCGTCCCCGTGTTAACGCGGCGGCCAGGCATTGCGGCTGCTACGATCCGGCCGATGAATCCCGCCCCCAACCTCGTACTCGTCGGCTCCATGGGCGCCGGCAAGTCCTCGATCGGCAAGCGCCTGGCCGGTTGCTTCGGCCTGGCCTTCGTCGATGCCGACCGCGAGATCGAGCACCGCACCGGCGCGACGATTCCCACCATCTTCGAGTGCGAGGGCGAGGCCGGTTTCCGCGCGCGCGAAGCCGCCACGCTGGCGGAGCTGCTGCAGCGCGACGGGCTGGTCATCGCCACCGGCGGCGGCGCGGTGCTCGATGCCGGCAGCCGCCAGCGGATGCGCGAGCGGGGATTCGTGGTGTACCTGCAGGTAAGCCTGGAGCGCCAGCTCGATCGGCTGGCGCGCGACCGCAGCCGCCCGCTGCTGGCCGGTGACGACCGTGCGCAGGTGCTCCGTCGACTGGCCGTGGAGCGCGCGCCGCTGTACGCCGAGGTGGCCGACCTGTGCTTCGACACCGACCTGCTGCTCCCGTCGCAGGCGGCCACGCAGCTGGCGCGCCGGCTGCAGGCCAGCTGGACCCGCCACCCTCCCGAGCCCCACCAGGAAAGCAGGACCGCATGAGCCCGAACCCCCGCATCGTCGCCGTGGGCGGCGAACGCCCCTACGACATCCGCATCGGCCCGCGCCTGCTCGAGGACGGCACACTGCTCGCGCGCACCGTGCGCGGGCGCGACGCGGTGGTGGCCAGCGACGACGCGGTCGCCCCGCTGTACCTGCAGCGCGTGCTCGATGCGCTGGCGCGTGCCCGGCCGGAACTGCGCGTGAGCCACTGGGCGATGCCGGCCGGCGAAGCCTCCAAGACCCTCGCCCGCTTCGGCGAGGCGATCGATGCGATCGCCCGCGCGGGTGCGCGCCGCGACGCCACGGTCTTCGCCCTGGGCGGTGGCGTGGTCGGCGACCTGGCCGGGTTCGCCGCGGCCACCTGGATGCGCGGCGTGGACTGCGTCCAGCTGCCCACCACCCTGCTAGCGATGGTCGACTCCTCGGTGGGCGGCAAGACCGCCGTGGACCTGCCGCAGGGCAAGAACCTGGTGGGCGCGTTCCATCCACCGCGTGCCGTACTGGCCGACACCGCCACGTTGCGTACGCTGCCACCGCGCGAACTGCGTGCCGGTCTGGCCGAGGTGGTGAAGTACGGCGCGATCGTCGATGCCGGTTTCCTCGACTGGCTCGACGCGCACGCGGAGGCCTTGCTGGCGATGGACGACGACGCCCTGGCCGCGGCCATCGCGCGCAGCTGCGCGCACAAGGCGGCGATCGTGGAACGCGATCCGTTCGAGCACAGCGAACGCGCTCTGCTCAACTTCGGCCACACCTTCGGCCACGCGATCGAGACCGGACAGGGCTACGGCGGGCTCAACCACGGCGAAGCGGTGGCCGTGGGCATGGTCCAGGCCGCCCGTCTGTCCGAGCGGCTTGGCCTGGCCTCGGCGGACGATACCGGCCGCCTGCGCCACCTGCTGCAGCGCTTCGGCCTGCCCGTGGATCCGCCGCCGGGGCTGGATCCGGACGAACTGCTGTCGCACATGCGACTGGACAAGAAGACCCAGGCCGGCGGCCTGCGCTTCATCGTATGGGAGGGCGCGGGCCGGGCCCGGGTCGAGGCCGGCGTGCCCGAAGCCGCGGTGCGGGAGGTGCTGGCGGGCTGATCCCGCGGGCTGCAGCGGCGCTGCCGCACCGCGACGTACAATGGCCGGCCCATGCGCCTGCTCCTGCAACAACGCCCCGACGGCCGCGAAGCCCCGCGCTTCGTCCAGCTGACCCTGCAGCAGGACCTGCTGGGCGCGTGGACGCTGCTGCGCGAAACCGGCCAGACCGGCGGCCGCAGCACCCTGCGCCGCGAACAGTACCTGGACCACGCCAGCGCGCTGGCGGCGCTCGAGCACGCCCGCGACGCGCAGCTCAAACGCGGCTTCCAGCTGATGTACGCCGAAGGCGCGGGCGCGCCGAAGTGAACCGCGCTCCCCGGGGACGCCCGCCGCGTCCCATGCCGGTTCGTTTCATGCGGTCCGCACCATGCGCGCGGAATGCATCCTCCGCGCGCGCCTGCCGCCGCCTCCACCCTCGAGCTCCGGACCCGCGACCGGACACGGAAACGCCATGACCAGCCCCCTCAAGAACGACCGCTTCCTGCGCGCCCTGCGCCGCCAACCCGTCGACCGCACGCCGGTCTGGCTGATGCGCCAGGCCGGCCGCTACCTGCCCGAGTACCGCGAGACGCGGCGCCAGGCCGGCAGCTTCCTGGCCATGGCCAAGAACCCCGACATCGCCTGCGAGGTCACCCTGCAGCCGCTGCGCCGGTTCCCGCTGGATGCGGCGATCCTGTTCTCCGACATCCTCACCATCCCCGACGCCATGGGGCTTGGCCTGTACTTCGTCGAAGGCGAAGGTCCCAAGTTCGAGCGCCCGGTGCGCAGCGCGGCCGATGTCGCGCGCCTGGGCGTTCCGGACATGGAAACCGGGCTGCGCTACGTGATGGACGCGGTGCGCGTGATCCGCCGCGAGCTCGATGGCCAGGTTCCGCTGATCGGATTCTCCGGCAGCCCCTGGACGCTGGCCTGCTACATGGTCGAAGGCGGCGGCAGCAAGGACTTCGCCCGGATCAAGGCGATGGCGCTCACCGAGCCGGCCGCGCTGCACGCACTGCTGTCGGTCAACACCGACGCGGTGATCGCCTACCTCGCCGCGCAGCGCGCGGCCGGGGCGCAGGCGCTGCAGGTGTTCGACACCTGGGGCGGCGTGCTGTCGCCGGCGATGTATCGCGAGTTCTCCCTGCCCTACCTGCAGCGCATCGCGCGCGAGCTCGAACGCGGCGAAGGCGCATCGCGCGCGCCGCTGATCCTGTTCGGCAAGGGCACGGCCGCCTACCTGGAGGACCTGGCCGCCAGCGGAGCCGACGGCGTGGGCGTGGACTGGCTGGTGGAACTGGGCGAGGCCGCGCGCCGCTGCGGCGGCCGGGTGGCCGTCCAGGGCAACCTCGATCCGGCCACGTTGTATGGCTCGCCGGAGGCCATCCGCCGCGAGGCGCGCCGCGCGCTCGACAGCTGGCGCGACGGTAACGGCGGCTCGCGCGAGGGCCACGTGTTCAACCTTGGCCACGGCATGTCGCCGGACATGAACCCGGACCACGTCGCGGTGCTGGTGGAGGAAGTGCACGCCTACAGCGCGCGCTGAGACCGTCCGCCTCCACGCCGCCGGCGTGGCGCCGATCAGCGTCCGAGCGCAGCGGAGAGCACCGAGGCCAGCATCGCCCCGGTCACCGGCTTGCGCAGGAACGCATCGAATCCCGCGTGCGCGGCGGCCGCTTCCGCCTCGCCGTCCGCGCGCGCGGTCACCGCGACCAGCGGGGCCTGGAAGCCGTTGTCGCGCATCAGGCGAGCCAGGGTCAGCCCGTCGACGCCGGGCAGGTCGAGGTCCAGCAGCGCGGCATCGAAGGCGTGCGCGGGCAGCTCCGACAGCGCGGCCAACCCGTGCGCCACATGCACCACGCGGTGGCCCTGGGCCTCGAGCAGTCCGCTCACCACGCGCGCGACGGTCGGATCGTCCTCGACCAGCAGCAGGCACAGGCTCTCGCCCACGCCGGACGCCTCGCGCGCGGGCTGGTCCGGCAGCGGGTCGCAGGCCTGCAGCGGAAGCTCGACGACGAAGGCGGTGCCCCGTCCCGGCGCGCTGTCGATCTCGATGCGGCCTCCCATCGCCGCCGCCAGTTCCTGGGAAATCGCCAGCCCCAGCCCGCTGCCGCCGTAGCGGGCGCTGGTACGGGACCCGTCGGCCTGCTCGAAACGCCGGAACAGGCGCTGTTTCTGCTCCGCGTTGAGCCCGGGCCCGGTATCGCGCACCACCAGCCGCACGCCCGCCGGCTGCATGGCTTCCACGTGCAGGCCGACGCTGCCGCGCTCGGTGAACTTGACCGCGTTGCCGAGCAGGTTGAGGAGGATCTGGCGCACCCGCCCGGCATCGCCCAGCACCCAGCGCGGCACGTCGGGGTCGAGTTGTTCGTCGAACGCCAGACCACGCTGCAGCGCCTGCGGGGCACAGAATTCCACCGTTTCGCGCACCAGCGCGTGCAGGTCGAAGGGCTGCTGGTCGAGCTGCAGGCGATCGGCTTCGATCCGCGCCAGGTCGAGCGCGTCGTTGACCAGCCGCAGCAGGTGCTCGCCCGCGCGACGGATGGATTCGACGTGACCGCGCTGGCGCTCGTCGAGCTCGGTCGCCGCGAGCAGTTCGCTCATGCCCAGCACGCCGGTCATCGGCGTGCGCACTTCGTGCCCGAGGGTGGCCAGGAAGCGGGTCTTGGCCAGCGAGGCCTGTTCGGCCAGTTCGCGCTTGTGCTCGGCCAGCTGCCAGGCATGCCGTCGCTTCAGCCGGGCGCGGTACTGGTGGGCCAGCAGCGCCAGCAGCGCCAGCGCCGCGAGGACCCAGGCGATGGCGGCCGGCGTGGTGCGCCACCACGGCTCCCGGACCACGAACTCCAGGCGCTGGACCGGCGACCATGCGTGGTCGGCGGTGCGTGCCTGGACCTCCAGCAGGTAGTGCCCATGGCGCAGGAGGGGAAACATGCGTTCGCCGGACGCGTCGATGTCCACCCAGTCCGGGTCGTAGCCCTCCAGCCGGAACCGGTAGCGGTGCGCATGCGCGTCGGTGAACGAGAGCAGCCGTGCGGCCACGCGCAGGTCGCGGTCGCCGTGGTGCAGGACGATGGGCGCGTCGGCCGGAAACTCCAGGAGTTCCTCCCCGCGACGGGCGCGCACCGACTCGATCGCCAGCGTTGGCGTACCTTCGCCGGAATGCACGTGGCGCGGATGGAACAGCAGCAATCCATCGGCGGTGCCCACCGCGACGTAGCCGCGCACGGACGCCTCGAACGGATAATCGCTGAACTGCTGGCTGGGCAGGCCGTCCAGCACGCTGTAGACGCGCAGGCGTTCGCGCTGTGCGTCGTAGCGGACCAGGCCGCGCGGCGTGCTCATCCAGACCACGCCCGATGCATCCACGGTGAGACCGCCAGGCGCGACCGCCGGCAGTCCATGCCGCGCATCGACGGTGCGCTCGGCAATGAGCTCCGCCCCGGTCCAGCGATAGGACACCAGGATCCCGCTGCCGCCTACCCAGACGGTGTCGTCGGGGGCGCCGCCGAAGGCGAACACCTGCCAGTCGGGCCCGCCGGGCACGGGCTCGAATGCACGCGCGCCCGCGTTCCACATCAGCAGTCCGCCGGCGGTGGCCAGCCACAGCGCGCCGTCGGGGCCGCGCGCCACCTGCTGCAGGGCGTTGCCCGCCGGGAAGCCCTCCGGCCCGCCGGCCGCGATCGACTGCATCACCCGGCCATCGGGCGAACGCAGCTGCAGTGCGTCGGCGGAGGCCAGCCACAGCGTCCCGTCCGGCTCCTCCACCACCTGGGTGACCACGCCGCCCGGCGCCGGATCGACCGCATCGCCCTGGTGCCAGCGCCGGAGCGTGCCGCTGGCCGGATCAAAGCGGGTCACCGATCCGTGGCAGCCGATCCACACGCTGCGGTCGCGGACCTCGCGCACGGCATAGGGCAGCATGTCGCCGCACACGCCGTCGGTGCGGTGCCGGATGGTCGCGGTCTGTGGATCGAGCCAGTCGAGCACGCCCCCGGTGCCCACCAGCCAGAAGCCGCCATCGATGGCGGGCGTGGCGCTGTAGACGAAGGCATTGCCGGCGGAGGCCGGATCGTCGAGCCGCCGCCGCAGCACGGTGAAGTTGCGCCAGTTCGCCGGCAGGTGCCACAGCCCGGTCTCGGAGCTCGCCAGCCACAGCCCGCCCTCGCGGTCCTCCAATGCCGCCGACCACGCCGGCCGTACCAGGCCGCGGCTGGTACTGCTGTACAGCGGCACGTCCTCGATCCGTCCGTCCCGCTCCAGTGCCAGGCCGCTGCGCGTGTCCAACCAGTGCGCTCCCTGGCGATCATGCACCAGCATGCCCAGCACCGGCAGGCCCAGCACGGGATCGCGCCACGGCGCCGGTTCGATCGTGCCGCTGGCCTGGCGATGGACCCAGGTGCTGCTGGAGGTGCCGATCCACAGGTCGCCGGCCTGGTCGAGCACCAGCGCGTTGACCGCGGGGCTGGGGCGCACGTCCTGCAGCAGGCGGTCGAACCCGTCGCCGGTCCAGCGCGCCAGCCCCTGGTAGGTGCCGATCCACAGTCGTCCGCCACGGTCCACGCGCAGCCAGGTGACCGCGGAGGACGGCAGGCTGCGAGGATCCCCGGCCACGGGCATGAAGCGCCGGATGTCGCCGCCCTCGTCGATCCGGTGCAGGCCGCCGTCGGCGGTGCCGAACCAGATCGCGCCGTCGTGCGTCTGCGCCACCGACCACACGTCGTTGCTGCCGATCAGCGGATGCGTGCTGCGATCGAAATGGACGAAGCCGCGCCGCGCGGCGTCGAGCATCGCCAGGCCGCCATTCTGCGTCCCGACCCAGACCCGGTCGCGGTCGTCGACGAAGACCGTCCAGACGTGGTTGTCGTTCAGCCCGTCGCCGACGCGCCAGATCCGGTACCCCACCCCGTCGTAGCGGGCCAGGCCGTCGCGCGTGGCGATCCACAGATAGCCCTGGCGGTCCTCGGCCAGGGCATTGATGCGGTTGGACGGCAGGCCGTCGTAGACGCTGATCTGGCGCGGCATCGGCGACTGCGGCGGCGCGAGTGGCGTCACGGCGGCGGCCGCGCCCCCGGCCATCGCCAGCCACCACACCATCACTGTCAGGACGATCGCCCGCACCCCGGCCTCCCCGCTCGCCTGCCCGTCCCTGGCGTGCCCGTGGCACGCGGCCCGGCATCGTCGCAACGCTCCGTTGCCGGTGCAACCCCGGGCGTCCGCGCCATCGCGGCCTAGAATGCAGGCGACTCCCCGGTCCACGAGCCGCTGATGCCTTCTTTCGCGTTGCGCCTGTCCACGACCGCCGGCCTGCTGCTGTGCCTGGCCGGCCTCGCGCGCGCCGAGCCCCATGCCTACGCGCTCGATCCGGTGCATACGCGCATCCTCGTGGCCGTCGACCATGCCGGTTTCTCCACCGCGCTGGGCACGGTCTCCGGCAGCACCGGCACCCTGCATTTCAGCCCGGGCGACTGGACCGGCGCGCGCGTGGAAGTCGAGATTCCCCTGCGGCGCCTGGATTTCGGCGACGAGCGCTGGAACCGCGCGACGCTGGCGCGCAACCTCCTCGACGTGGACAGCCATCCGGTCGCCACGTTCCGCTCGACGCGCGTCGAGACGCTCGATGAAAGCCAGGCCATCGTGCACGGCGTGCTCGACCTGCGCGGCGTCAGCCGCGAGGTGGCGCTGGCGGTCAGGTTCAACGGCGCCCGCCGCCACCCGCTGCCGCCGTTCCGCCGCACGGTCGGCTTTTCGGCGACCACGACGCTCAGCCGCTCGGATTTCGGCATCACCGCGTGGCGCTCGATGATCGGCGACACGGTGGAGCTGCGCATCGAGGCCGAAGCGATCCGCGCACGCGGCACCGGCGATGCGGGTGCGGACGCCGGTGCGGACGAACCCACGACCGCGCCCGAAGCCGCGCCCGCACCACCGGACGACATCGAACCGATGGACGAAGCCACCGACCCGACCGACATCCCCGAACCGGAGGCCGTGCCGTGAGCCTGCGCAATTCCCGCGACCGCTGGGGCCCGGTCAGCCAGGCGTTCCACTGGCTGGTCGTGCTGCTGATCCTGGTGCTCGCCGTGGTCGGCCTGACCATGGGCGAACTCCCGCGCACGCCGAAATACTTCTGGGTGTATACCGCGCACAAGTCGCTGGGCATCACCGTGCTGGTGCTGATGCTGCTGCGCCTGGGCTGGCGACTGTACGCGGGCGCGCCGGCGCCGGTGACGGGCACCCCGCGCTGGCAGGCGGCCATCGCCAGCCTCACCCACTGGCTGCTGTACGCGCTGGCACTGGCGATGCCGCTGTCGGGCTGGCTGTACGACTCGGCAAGCGGGTTGCGTCCGTTCCGCTACTTCGGCCAGTTCGACATGCCCAAGCTGGTCGCACCCAGCGAATGGCTGGCCGACCTGGCGCGCGACGCGCATGGCCTCCTGTTCTGGGTGCTGGTGGCGCTGGTGGCCCTGCACGCCGGCGCCGCGTTCTACCACCACCTGTTCCAGCGCGACGACACCCTGCTGCGCATGCTGCCCCGGCGCCGTGCCCCTCCCCAACCGGAATCCTGACCATGTCCCACCGGCTCACCACCCCCGCCGCCGTCACCGCCATGCTGGTGGCGATGCTGGCCAGCCCTGCCCGTGCCGCCGACTACGTACAGGCTCCGGGCTCGTCCCTGGCCTTCGCAACGAAGTACGACGGCGAGGTCTTCAGCGGCCGCTTCGGCGGTTTCGACACGCGCCTGAGCTTCGATCCCGCGCGACCCGAGGCGGCGCGGCTGGAGGTCGACATCGAACTGGCCGGCACCAGCACCGGCAACGCCGACCGCGATTCGACCCTGGTGGGCGGGGATTTCTTCAACGTCGCGAAGTTCGCCCGCGCCCGCTACGTGGCCGAGGGCGTCCGTGCCCTGGGTGGCGACCGTTACGCGGCCGACGGCACCCTGAGCCTGCGCGGGGTGAGTCGCCCGGTCACACTGGAGTTCACCTGGCACGCGGGCAACCCCGCCCTGCTCTCGGGCCGGGCCACGGTCCGCCGGCTGGAGTTCGGCGTGGGCGGCGGCGACTGGTCCGATACCGGCGTGATCCCGGACGAGGTGGCCATCAGCACCCGCGTCTATCTCCGCCCGGCGCCCTGATCAGGAAGGGGACGGGACGCTGAAGCAGCCGGACGCCCCGTCTTCGGCAGCCAGGCAACCGGACAGCCCGTCCCCGTCGGTGGCGACCTCCAGTTCGAACACCTGTCCCGACCGCATCAGCAGCAGGGCATGCCACACGCCCTCGCGCGTCCGCCAGGGGGCGGACTCGCCTTCGCCCGCCCGCAGGCGCGCGCCGGCGCCATCGGCAAGCATGCGGCGCAGGTTGGCCAGGTCGCGCTCGCGTGGGGCGTTGGTCACCGCCCGGAGCACGACAATGCGCTCGAGCTGCGTCGCGTCCACCACCTCGCCCAGGGCCAGCCCTTCCCAGCGCATCGGATCCGCGGCGCCCGCCGGTTTGGCCAGGTGCACGTCGCCGCCGTGGGTTCCGGACGCCACCATGCCCGCCGCCAGCAGGAGCGTCCTCACCGCACGTCCGCCCGGTGCAACCACGCCTCGTCGAACGGCCAGTCCAGCTCGGACCCGGTCGCGGTGTCGTGCAGCACCGGCACCCGCTCGCCATAGCGTGCTTCCAGGGCTGGATCGCCATCGATGAACACGCTGTGGGGCTCGGGGAAGCGCGCCCGGGCCAGCAGGGCGATCGCCTGGTCGCACAGGTGGCAGTCGTCGCGCTGGTAGAGGATGTAGCGGGGCATCGGGCAGGCCGGGTGGGCAGGAGGGACCAGCGTAGCGGCTGCAGGTGCCCGCCGCACCGCTCCGCGGCCGTTTCGCCAGCAACCAATACAATGGGGACTGGCATCAGGAACCCCGCCATGTCCGTCAGCACCTTCGACCTCTACAAGATCGGCATCGGCCCGAGCTCCTCGCACACGGTGGGGCCGATGCGCGCGGCCGCGCGCTTCGTCCAGCGCTGGCTGGTCGAACCCGGGCGCCTGCAGGACGTGGCGCGGGTGCGCGCCGAGGTGTTCGGATCGCTGGCCCTGACCGGCCGCGGCCACGGCACCGACAAGGCGCTGCTGATGGGCCTGGAGGGCCACCTGCCCAACCTGATCGACCCGGACATCATCCCGGCCGCGCTCGAGCGCATCCGCGGCGACAGGCGCATCGCCCTGGCCGGCATGCACCCGGTCGCCTTCGACGAGAAGCGCGACCTGCTGATGAACAAGCGCCAGAAGCTGCCGCACCATACCAACGGCATGCGCTTCACCGCCTTCGACGCCGCAGGCGAGGTGCTGGCGACGCGCGACTACTACTCGGTCGGCGGCGGCTTCGTGGTCAACCAGGACGAGGCGGCCGAGGACCGCATCGTCGCGGACACCACGCCGCTGCCCTATCCGTTCCACAGCGGCGACGAACTGCTGGCGCAGGCGCAGGCGCACGGCCTCGGCATCGCCCGGCTGATGCTGGAGAACGAGAAGAGCTGGCGCAGCGAGAACGAGATCGCCGCGGGCCTGCGCGAGTTGTGGACCGCGATGCAGGCCTGCGTCGCGCGTGGCATGCGCGAGGAAGGCACCCTGCCCGGCGGCCTGCACGTGCCGCGCCGCGCACCGGCCATGTACAAGGAACTGCTGTCGCGCCCCGAGGCGGCGATGCGCGATCCGCTCACTGTGCTCGACTGGGTGAACCTCTACGCGCTTGCGGTGAACGAGGAGAACGCCGCCGGCGGCCGCGTGGTCACCGCGCCCACCACCGGCGCGGCCGGCATCATCCCGGCCGTACTGCACTACTACGACCGCTTCTGCCCGGGCGCCAGCGAGCAGGGCGTGTTCGACTTCCTGCTCACCGCCGCGGCAGTCGGCATCCTCTACAAGGAGAACGCCTCGATCTCCGGCGCCGAGGTCGGCTGCCAGGGCGAAGTGGGCGTGGCCTGCTCGATGGCCGCCGCCGGCCTCACCGCGGCGCTGGGCGGCACGCCGGCGCAGATCGAGAACGCCGCCGAGATCGGCATGGAACACAACCTCGGCCTGACCTGCGACCCGATCGGCGGACTGGTGCAGATCCCCTGCATCGAGCGCAACGCGATGGGTTCGGTCAAGGCGATCAACGCCTCTCGCATGGCCCTGCGCGGCGACGGCAAGCACAAGGTCTCGCTCGACAAGGTGATCCGCACCATGCGCCAGACCGGGCGCGACATGCAGGACAAATACAAGGAGACCAGCCGCGGCGGACTGGCGGTGAACGTCATCGAGTGCTGAGCCTGGCGGTCGTG
>JAEXLY010000122.1 GCA_023444765.1 Pseudomonadota bacterium
CAACGCGCGCGGACGATCACACCCGCGCGCTCCCTGGCCGGGACGAGCAACGGATCGCATGGCAGCGATACGCGTTCCAGGTCGCACCGTGCGTGCGCCAATGCCGGATCGCCAGGAACCCGGGGCGACGACGGCCCTGGCGACCGGCCGCGATCCGCTGCGCCACATCCGGACCCGACCAGCGCGGGGTTCCGGCGCGGCGGGCCCGCATGCGAAGCGGTGTCGGGGAGGCAGCAGCCCCCTGGCGCACCGATGCGGGGCCGTCCGCGAGACGGGCCTGCCGGTCGCGGCACGGCCCGTCGGATCGTGATATCGCGGGGCCACGCGCGCACCGGCGCACCCGCAACAGGCCGGCGCGCCGCCCACGCGGCACCCCGCCACCGCGCCGGGACTGCCGGCTGCGTCGCCGTCCCGCCGCCGGAGTTCCCCCTGCGCACAGGACGCACCACAATGGGATCTCCCCGGCCCCGCCTTCCCATGCACCGCTCCGCGCTCCTGGCCCTGCTGGTCGCCCTGCTGCCGATCGCGTCCGGCACCGCCACGGACCGCGCGCCGGACGCGGCTGCCGGCATCCTCCGGCCGGGCGGGTTCCTGTGGCATCCGGAGATCGCGCCCCACGGCCCGATCGTGCTGGTGGTGAGCCTGGACGAGCAGCGTGCCTACGTGTACCGCAACGGGCTGGCGATTGGCGTGTCCACCATCAGCTCCGGCAAGCCGGGCATGGAAACGCCGACTGGCGTGTTCACCATCCTGCAGAAGAACGTCGATCACCGCTCCAACCTCTACGACGATGCGCCGATGCCCTACATGCAGCGGCTGACCTGGGACGGCATCGCGCTGCACGCTGGCACCGTGCCCGGCCGCCCCGCGTCGCACGGCTGCGTGAGGCTGCCGCTGGAGTTCGCGCGCCTGCTGTTCGCCGAAACCCGACACGGCGACACCGTCGTGGTGGCCGATGCCAAGGCGTTCCCGGCCAGCCTGGCCCACCCTTCCGTCCTGGCGCCCGTGGACAGCCGCGGCGAGGGCGCACTGCCGGCAGCAGCCGGCGCCGACCGCTGGGACGACGCCGCCAGCCCGATCGGCCCGGTCAGCGTCCTGGTCAGCCTGGCCGACCGGCGCGTGTTCGTCCTGCGCAATGGCGTCACCATCGGCGAGGCGGCGCTGCAGGTGGAGGACGGGTTCTCGATCGGCGGCACCGTGCTGATGGTGGCCCAGCAGGTGCCCGCGGCCGACAGCGGCGGCGCAGTCGCGCCGGCGCCAGGGCGCTGGTCCGCCCATCCGATCCTGGGGCTGGACGCCGACGCACTGGCCATCCTGCAACTGCGTCTGCGCGAGCGCCCGTTGCGGGTGGACGAGGCCTTCGCCGGGCGCGTGAAAGCGCTGCTGGTCCCCGGCACCACCGTCCTGCTGACCGACCTTCCCGCTGTCCGCCCGGATCCACAGGATCCGCCCCTGCGTCCGGTGCTCGAGGCCGATACCGGAACCGGAACCGGGCAGCCCGCCGGGCCGGCCCTACCGCCCGTCCAGTAGGCCCGCCGCGTTCAGGGCGGCGCGGACCGCCGCTGCTATCCTGCCTGCATGAAGCCATTCCTGGTCCGGGGCCTGTTCGCCGCCGCGCTGTCCGGCGCGCTCCTGTTCCCCGGCACGTCCGCTGCAGCCTCCCCGCAGACCGACCCACTGTTCACGCGCCTGGCGCGGGCCGCGCCTGGCCTGGACCGCGACGTGCTCTCGCTGGCGACACGCGCCGTCGCATGCACCATGCGCCAGCCCGGCGCGGGCACGCCCCCGTCCACGCTGAGCGTGATCGACTTCTCCCGACCGTCCACCGAACCGCGCCTGTGGGTCTTCGACCTGGCCAGCCACGCCCTTCTGTTCGAGGAACTGGTGGCGCACGGGCGCAATACCGGCGGCAACATCGCGACCGCCTTCTCCAACCGCTCGGGCAGCAACATGTCCAGCCTGGGCGCGTTCCGCACGGCCGAGTCGTACGTCGGCGCGAACGGGTACTCGCTGCGCCTGGACGGACTGGAGCCGGGATTCAACGACCGCGCCCGCGAACGCGCCATCGTCATCCATGGCGCCCCCTACGTCAGCCCCGACATCGCCCGTGCGCAGGGGCGCCTGGGTCGCAGCCTGGGCTGCCCGGCGGTCCGGCCCGATGTCGCACCCCAGTTGATCGATCGCATCCGCGGCGGCTCGCTGGTCTTCGCCTACTACCCCGACAGCGACTGGCTCGGCCGCTCGCACCTGCTCGATGGCGACTGCGGCGCGACGCGCCAGGCCAGCACGAAGCCGCCGTCGTCCCGCGACAGCTGAGCACGGGCCGGTCGGCGGTCCCGGCGGCGCCCCGGACAACGCGACCCCGGACGGGATCGCCCGGCCCGGCCCGCCACCCTATTCCGGCGCGTGAGGGGCGAACTGCCCGGAGGCCATGTCCCACCAGGGCGTGCACAGCTCCAGCTGGCCCACCAGCGCCTCGTCGCCGGCCTGCCAGAGGATCCCCGCCGCGACCTCCTGCGACGCGAGGAACCCGTCCCCGGCCAGCGGCGCGACGCCGAGGCACCAGCGCACGCGGACCGGCGGACGCGCTGTGGGAATCGAGAATCCGAACTCCCCGTCCACGGTGGCGCCGGCGGCCAGTTCCAGGGCCAGCGGCGTGGCCGGCACCGTCGGCCCGGTGAACCCGCCCGGGACGGTGCCGCGGGCGACGTGACGCAGGACGACATCGTCGCCGATGGCCTCGAAGGTCGGCGCGGCCACTGCGCCTGGCGCCAGGCGGCCGGCCAGCATCGCCTGCCTGTCGCCACGGTCGAACACCGCCAGCGGCGCATCGCCGGTGTTGCGCACCCGGTAGCGCAGGCGAATGGCGTCGGGGGCCGTGGCAGTGATCGCCACCTCGAGTTCGGCGATGTCCGCCTCGACACGCACCATGGCACTGGACGTCCCGTTCATCGACTCCATCCGCAGGCCGGGCGACCCGCCGCGGCCCGTCCCATCGTAGGCCGCGGCCTGGGCGCAGGCCAACGACCACGCAAGCAGCACTCCCGCCATCCGCCCGCCGCCGCTATCGGCCGGCGGCAAGCGCAGGAAAAAAGATGGGCAGCCGCGCGCACGCGGACTGCCCATCCCTCCATCCCTGGAGCAGGTGATCATGGCCTCCTGCCGCGATCACAACCTGTAGCTTGGCCGGTCCGGGAGACCCAGTTCCCCGCGCAGTCCGTTCTCGGTCAGATGATCGGGATTGGCGGTGGTCGGAGGCGTGGCCGGATCGCCATCGAAGTCGTAGGCGGGGGCCGTGGTCTCCAGGCCCACCGCCTGCCGCTCGGAGTTGGAAATGCCGCGGTCGGCAGCGTCGGGGCCGTTGTAGTTGCCCGGCTGCAGCGTACCGTTGACGAAGTTGTAGGCGTGCGACATCTCGTGGTACAGCACCACCACCGGCGCCGGGAAAGCGTCCATGTGGAACGAGGGGTTGTAGCGGATCTCGGTCTGCACGCCCGGGCCGGCGACGCCGTTGGTGATCTGTACGTCGGGCCAGGTGACCCCGTCCCCGGCCGGCATCGCATAGCCGTTGTGTTCGTTCGACAGCTCCTTGATCGTCACCGTGTTGCCGGTGCCGGCCGCGGTGGCGTCGAACTCGGCGAGCATGCGCTGGCCATTGGGGGAACTGCGCAGGAAGTCGATCTCCGCCTGCACACGCTGCACGAATGCGTCGGAGCCTTCGATCCTCAGGCTGGCACCCGCCTGCGGGTCGATCTCGACATTCACCACGGTCGGGCGCGTGCCCGTGGCGGCATTGATCAGATCGCCGATCCCGGCGTAGACGGTGGTGCCGTCGCCGGCTCCCTCGATGGTATCGCGCCCCGCGCCGGCGTATACGGCGCTTGCGCCTGGTGCCGCATGGATGACGTCGTCTCCGGTACCGCCGGACACCATGTCGCCCGTGCCGCGGCTTCGGATCGTATCGTTGTCTGCGCCGCCTTCCAGGAAGTTGCGCCCCGCTCCGCCGTCGATGCTGTCGTTCCCGTCGCCGCCGTGGATCACATCCACGCCGTTTCCTCCCTGGACGACGTCGTCGCCGCTGCCGCCGAAGACATCGTTGCGGCCGCTGCCGGACAGGATCACATGGTCGTTGCCGGCGCCGGCATCGACGCGATTGTCGCCACTGCCGGCGATCTCGATCCGGTCGGTGCCGTCGCCGGTATCGGCCACGATGTTGACGGTGACGTTGGCGGCGACTTCGATGACGTCGTCGCCGCCACCGGTCCGGATGGTCAGCTCCTGCCCTTCGGCGGTGGACACCGCGAACGAACGGCCATTGATGCTCACGTCGAGGGTACCGTCGTCGCGCTGGCTCACGCCCACGCGATCGTCGGAGCCCCCGGTGGTGACGACCAGCTGGTCGGCGCTGACATAGCTCTGGCCGAAGCCGGCGTCGGCCAGCGTGCGTTCGCGGGCGATGCGGATGTCGCCGTCGCGGTGCAGCGGGTCGACCTGGATGGTCTTGCCGTCGGGCGTCCGCGCCAGCGTGCGTTCGGCCGGATTGCTGCGGGTGCCGTCGATCGGGGTGGCGTCCTGTGACAGCTGAGCAGCCACCGTGGCGGGCCGGTCGACCTGACCCGGCTCGAGCGGGTGCTGGTCCAGTTCGTCCGGGGACGCCAGCAACCCGCGCTCGACAGCCGGGTCGTCCCAGTAACCGTCGGTGCGCGGCGGCGCGGCATCGGCGACCCGGACGCTTTCGGTGATCGACATGGCGGGGTTCTCGCTGGCTCGGACGACGGCGCCCATATGTACGCCGGCGTATGGGCCCAGGCCAGCTGGGGCGTACCCTGCCTCGGGTCAACCCGAGGCGGACCTGCGACCGGATTTCTGCAATGCAGCATCCGTCGCGTAGAATGCGCTCCCCACCAATGCGGGCCTGGCCCGCGCCGCCGGAGTTGCCGCCCCATGGGTCTCGACCACGTCTCCACCGGGAAGAATCCCCCGGACGAAATCAACGTCATCATCGAGATCCCGAAGGACGCCGAGCCGGTCAAGTACGAGGTGGACAAGGAGAGCGGCGCGATCTTCGTCGACCGCGTGCTGTCCACGCCGATGCGCTACCCCTGCAACTACGGCTACGTGCCCAACACCCTGTGCGGCGACGGCGACCCGGCCGACGTGCTGGTGGTGCTGCCGCTGCCGCTGGTCCCGGGTTCGGTGATCCGCTGCCGCCCGGTCGGCGTGCTGAAGATGACCGACGAGGCCGGCAGCGACGAGAAGCTGCTGGCGGTGCCGGTGGCCAAGGTGTTCCAGGGCTATGCCCACGTCGACAGCATCGACAAGGTCAGCGCCCACTGGCTGGAGCGCATCGGCCACTTCTTCGAACACTACAAGGATCTCGAGAAGGGCAAGTGGGTCAAGCTCGAGGGCTGGGGCGGCGCCGAGGAAGCGAAGAAGATCCTGGTGTACGCGATCGAGCGCCACAACGCGCAGAAGGCCGGCACCGCGAGCTGAACCC
>JAEXLY010000284.1 GCA_023444765.1 Pseudomonadota bacterium
GGCCGGCCCCCCCGGCCCGGCACGGATATTCCAGGCCGCACGCTCGCGCCCGCTCCGGGGGGGCTAAAAAACGGCGGGCCCGTAGGCCCGCGCAGGAGGATCGCCGGAAGGGAGTGGGATCGATCAGTACGTCAGTGCGGTGGTCCAGTAGGTCTCGACCTGGCGCACCAGCGAGTCGGGCAGGGGGACATAGCCCAGCGCGCGCGCCTGGTCGTCGCCATTGGCGTACACCCAGCGGAAGAACTCGCGCGCGTTCTTCGCGCCATCGACATTGCGCGGCTGCTTGCGCATCAGGATGAAGTTGGTGGCGGTGATCGGCCATGCGTTCTCGCCAGGGGCGTTGGTCATGACCAGGAAGAAGTCCTTGCTCGACGCCCAGTCCGCGCTCGCGGCCGCGGCCGAGAAGGTTTCGTCGCTCGGGTTCACGAAGTTGCCGGCGGCGTTCTTCAGGCGCGAGTAGGCCAGGCGGTTCTGCAGCGCGTAGGAGAGCTCGACGTAGCCGATGCCGCCCTTGATCTGCTTGACGTAGGCGGCCACGCCTTCGTTGCCCTTGCCGCCGATGCCCACCGGCCATTTCACGGCCGTGCCTTCGCCTACCTGCGACTTCCAGGCAGTGCTCACCTTGGACAGGTAGTTGGTGAAGTTGAAGCTGGTACCCGAGCCGTCGGAGCGGTGCACCACGGTGATCTTCGCATCCGGCAGCGCGATCCCGCCGTTGAGTGCGACGATGGCCGGATCGTTCCACTTGGTGATCCTGCCCAGGAAGATGTCGGCGAGCGTCTGCCCGTCGAGCTTCATCGCCCCGGCCTGGACGCCTTCCACGTTGACGATCGGCACGACGCCGCCGATGACGGACGGGAACTGGGCCAGCCCGGACTTGGCCAGGTCCTCCGGCTTGAGCGGTGCATCCGAGGAGCCGAAGTCCACCGTCGCGGCCTTGATCTGGGCGATGCCGCCACCCGATCCGATCGACTGGTAGTTGATCTGCTTGCCGGTGGCCTGCTGGTAGTCGGCCGACCACCGCGAGATGGCGGGATACACGAACGAGGCGCCCGCGCCGGTCGCGTCGTTCGCATGGGCCGGGTTCGCGACGAAGGCGGCGGTCAGGCCGAGCGCGGCGATCGAGGTCTTGAGGATGGCGTGCATGGATTTCCTGGAGTCAATGCGGGAGGAGTCCCGCTGCGGTCGCCATTGCACGACCACGAGATGACAGCGCGATGCCGAAGCGATGACGGTTGCATGACGGGCGACGGCGTGTGGCGCACCGCCGCCGAGGACGGCGAGTACCTGCCTGTCATCTGCGCGTCACGAAACCGCCCCATCGTGTGCACGCCCGGACCGACCCTGCGTCGATCCACGCGCCTGTCGCGCCACGCCATCGACGTCGCGCGTCCCTTCCTACTCATCATTCGGGAACCAACACATGCGTCACACGATCCTTGCCGCCGCACTCGCCACCGCGCTCGGTTCGACCAGCTTCACCGCCGCGGCGCAGTCCGCGCAGGACCGCGAGATCGCCGACCTCAAGGCCCAGATCGCCGCGCTGGCGGCCAAGGTCGGCGAACTGGAGACGCGCACCGACGCGCAGTCGGACATCAACATCGCCACCCAGGATAACCTGGAGAAGATCGGCAGCAGCACGCCGGCCGTGTCGACCAAGGGTGGAATCAAGATCACCTCGCCCGACAGGAAGTTCGAGGCGTCGCTGGGCGGCCGCATCCATTTCGATGCCTACGCCTTCGACCGCGACCTGGCCAGCACCACCGGCACCACCGAGTTCCGCCGCGCGCGCCTGACCCTGCAGGGCAAGGCCTACGGCTGGGATTACAAGGTCGAACAGGACTTCTCCGCGGGTTCCAACCTCGACGGCCTGCGCGACGCCTACATCGCCAAGTCGGCGCTGGGCGGCAAGTTCACCATCGGCCACTTCAAGCCCTACCGCGCGATGGAGGAGCTGACCAGCTCCAACGAGATCCTGATGATGGAGCGCCCGTTCGCCACCGCCACCGGCCTGTTCAACGGCCGCCAGTTCCAGCAGGGCGTGGGTTACCTGCGGGCGGGGAGCAACTACACCGCCGGCTTCAGTGCGTTCAACCTGCGCGGTGCCAGCGGCTCGCGCAACGAAGGCGTGGGCTATGCCGGACGCGTGACGTTCGCGCCGATCAACACCGCCGACAGCACGCTGCACTTCGGCGGCTGGGTGAGCCATGAGAACGCCAACCTCGGCTCGGCCGACCTGCGCGCCTCGGCCAGCTATGCCGGCCGCCGTGGCCCCTCGCAGACCATCGCCACGGTCAGCGGCGCCAGCGGCGACGAAGTCTCGGCCTACGGCCTGGAAGCGGCCGGTTCGTTCGGCCCGGTGTTTTTCCAGGGCGAGTACGCCAACGCCAGCTTCGGCCAGCCGATCGGCCCCGACCAGGACGTCGCCACCTGGTACCTGCAGGGCAGCTGGCATCTCAACGGCGGCCACAAGCCTTACAAGGCGGGGACGGGCGTGTTCGGCTCGGCGCCCGTCGCCGATCGCGGCCTGTGGGAACTGACCGCGCGCTACGACTCGATCGAGAACAAGGACATCCCGCAGCTGGACGTGAGCAGCTGGATCCTCGGCGTCAACTACTACGTCAACCCGAGCCTGCGCTTCATGTTCAACTACACCCAGGGCGACAACGGCTTGACCGGCGACGAGACCGGGCAGTACGCGTTGCGCACGCAGTTCAGCTGGTAAGCGCACCGGCATGGATGGACGAAGGCCCCGGGGAAACCCGGGGCCTTTCCTGATGGTGGGAAGGTGGCCGCGGATGACTCTGGCGCGCTTCGGAGGAGACGGGTTCGACGTCCGGGCGTGGCGGGCCGTTCCGCTTCGGGCGCGCCGGAACGTTCCGGGGGCGCAGGCCGCAGGTCCCTGTGCGTCGAGCGCGTTGACGCCGGGCCAGGCTGGCCTGCCTTGCGGGCAGGGAGTCCGTGATCGGCTGGCCCGGGACGACGCCGGGATGCGAGGAGTGGCACCGCGCCCGCGGGCCGGGAGGCGTCGGACGACGTCCGTTGCGCAGGCGTCTTGTCCGCAGACCGGCACAGGTCGCCGATGATGCAGCGCGGGCAGTCGGGCGTGCGCGCCTTGCACACGTAGCGGCCGTGCAGGATCAGCCGGCCCGCGACGGACCCGTCTTGCGACGCGGTGGCGTCGCGCCCGCGGGCGGGGAGGCGTCGGACGACGACCGTTGCGCGGGCGTCTTGTCCGGATACCGGCACAGGTCGCGGATGATGCAGCGCGGGCAGTCCGGTTTGCGCGCCTTGCAGACGTAGCGGCCGTGCAGGATCAGCCAGTGATGCGCCCCCAGCAGGAATTCGGCAGGCACCACCTTCATCAGCCCGTCCTCCACCGCGCGCACGTCCTTGCCCGGCGCCAGGCCGGTGCGGTTGGCGACGCGGAAGATGTGGGTGTCGACCGCGATCGTGCCCTCGCCGAACATCGTGTTGAGGACCACGTTGGCGGTCTTGCGGCCCACGCCGGGCAGGGCCTCGAGAGCCTCGCGGCTGCGCGGCACTTCGCCGCCGTGCTGCTCGACCAGGATCCGGCACAGCGCCATCACGTTGCGCGCCTTCGCGTTGAACAGGCCGATGGTCGAGATGTGGCTGCGCAACGCGTCCTCGCCCAGGTCGAGGATCGCCTGCGGCGTGTTGGCCACCGGGTACAGCCGCCGTGTGGCCTTGTTCACGCCCACGTCTGTCGCCTGCGCCGACAGCACCACCGCCACCAGCAGCTCGAACGCGCTGCCGTACTCGAGTTCGGTGGTGGGTTCGGGATCGATCTCGGCCAGGCGCGAGAACAGTTCGTGCACCTCGGCCTTCGACAGGCGGCTGCGCGGGCGCGCGGCCTTGCGCGCGGCGGGTGGG
>JAEXLY010000304.1 GCA_023444765.1 Pseudomonadota bacterium
GTCACCGCGACGGCCGCGGTATGGCGGCCGTTCGCGTTTTCCGCCCATGCCCTTTTTTTCCGGGCGGCCGGCGACAGCGACCGCACGCGCCTGCACGTCGGCGGCCGCGGCAGCGGCCGGTGTCGACGCCGCCCGCACGGCCCCGGCTCCAGGATCGGTCCCCATGACAGAAGCAGCGTCCACGATGCATGCCGTCCGGCTCGATGTGTGGCTGTGGGCGGCCCGGTTCTACCGCACGCGCGCGCTGGCCAAGCAGGCGGTCGAGACCGGCAAGGTCGAGGTCGGGGGCCAGCGTGCCAAGCCATCGCGGGCCGTGCGGGTGGGCGACGGGATGCGCATCGAGCGCAGCGGCGAGGTCTTCGAGATCGAGGTGGGTGGCCTGTCGGACACGCGCGGACCGGCGCCGGTCGCGCAGGCGCTGTATACCGAGTCGGAGGAATCGCGTGCCCGGCGCCAGGCCGCGCGCGAACTGGCCAGGGCCGAGCGGACCGGCTATCGCGCGCCGGATACCAGGCCCGACAAGCGCGCGCGCCGCCTGATCCGCGCGCTGGGCGATATCGACGCAAGCTGAACCCCGGGCGGCGTCGACCGCCCGCAACCGCCCGGCGGCGCAGTGGCCCGCCAGCAGCCATCGCGGGTTGCCTGGGGCCAGGGGGTTCCCCCGCTTGTGGGGATGACCGTGCGGGGAAAGGCTGGATCCACGCCGCGGCCGCGATCGTCCCGGTTTGCCTCGGCCCCGGTGGGCCGGCTTCGCGACGCAGCCCGGCCGGAGGGCGACGTCGACACCCGGCTTGCCGCGCGCCCGCGGCCGCATTGGCCACCGGCCGATCCGTCACCCGCAGCGCTCGTGCGCTGTCCTGCGCGACCCAGGCCGGAGCCGGTTCCGTCCCGTCGCCGCATGGTTCGAGGCGGCCGTGCGTCGAACCATCGCGGCCGGCGCGCATCGAGGTTGCGACCGGGGTTCGCGGGCGTGCAGGGGTGGATGAGCCGGCGCTTGCGCCACGGCTGGGTGGGCCCGATGGCTGCGCGGGCATGCCGCGCAGCAAACGCGAAGCCCGGCCGGCGGGGACCATCGATCCGATGCGGCGGAGCTGTCCTGGTCGAGCCAGCCTCACCTGCTCGCGGGAGGCCCAAGAAAAAAGGCCCGCGCATCCTGCGATGCGCGGGCCCGGTCAGGCGCGCCTGCTCAGTAGCGCACGCGCAGCGTCACCCCGTACATCCGCGGTGCCGCCGGGAACGCGTTGAACGTGTTGAGGGGATTGCCCGGATCAGGGAACAGGCCCTGCAGCGGCGCGTCGAACCCGACCTGCACGTACTCGGTGTCGGTGAGGTTGGTGCCCCACAGCTCGACCATCCAGCGGTTGTCGCTGGCGCCGATCCCGAGCCGGGCGTTGACCACCGTGTAGGACGACTGGTGCTTCTCGACGTCGAGGTCCGAGCCTGTGTTGTAGTCGCCCATGTACTTGGCGCCGACGTTGAAGCGTCCCACCATGGCGTTGCTGAAATCCCATTCGTAGGTAACGGCCATGGAGCCCGACCATTCGGGCGCGAACGGCATCGTCGCGCCAGGCAGCTTGTAAAGCGCGCCCGAGGTGCTGAGCGGCGTACGCTGCTGGAAGTCGACGCCCGGGATGTCGTCACCGAACTCGGTCTTCGCATACATGAGGCCGCCCTGCAGCATCAGCCCCTGCACAGCCTGCGGCTGCCACAGGATTTCCGCGTCCAGGCCCGTGGACGTCACCTTCGGGATCGAACGGACCACGAAGCTGGTGCCCAGGAAGCTGTTGAGCTGGAAGTCCTCGTACTCCTGGTGGAAGGCGGTGGCATTGAGCAGCAGCGAGCCGCCGGCCCAGGTGGTCTTGGCGCCCAGCTCGTAACTGTCGACGAACTCGGCCGGGAACGAGGTATCCAGCACCGGGGTGATGCCCGCGCCGCTGGCCGAGTCGCCATCGGCCGACTGCACGCGGTCGAGGTTGAAGCCGCCCCCCTTGTAACCGCGCGCGGCGGAGGCGTAGGTCATGACGTTGTCGTTCCAGCGATACGCCGCCTTCAGCGTGCCCGACCACTCCTTCTCCTCGCTTTCCTGGAAGGTGTCGCGGCTGGGCGCGTTGTGCAGGGCGTTGGCCCAGGGCAGGCACATGTAGCCTGCGATCTGCGGGCCGGCCGATGCCATGATCGCGTCCTGCACCGGGCCGGGCAGGCCGGCGAATGCCGTGCTGCGCGAACTGAGCGCGGCGCGCAGACGCGCGTAGCGGGCCGGATTGAGCGGATTCTGGTCGGTCAGCGTGCCGGTGCAGGCCAGGCTGCCGTTGGGGTTGCTGTAGTTGGACGTCAGCTTCTTGTCTTCGCGGGTGTAACGCAGGCCCAGGGTGATGTCGAGCGCGTCGGTCGCGTGCCAGGTGTTGTTGGTGAACAGCGCCAGGCTCTTCGCGTTCTGCTGGTAACGGTCGAGCGCGCCCAGCCCGGTGAAGCCGGTGCCGAACGGGGTCCCGCCGACCTGCGACAGGAACGCCGCCGGCGAGATGCCCAGCGGATTGTCGAGCGGCACCCCCGAGGCGGCCAGGCTCTGACCGACCAGCTGGTAGACCAGGGTCGACACGTAGGGCTCGTAGTGCTGGCCGATGCGGTAGCTCTCGTTGCGGTCGAGGTCCTCGTCCGAATAGAACATGCCGACCATCCAGTCCAGGCGATCGGTCGATCCGGTCAGGCGCAGCTCCTGGCTGAAGGTCTCGAAGCCGGTGAACGACTCGTCCTCGTTGGCGTTGCGGTAGATAAGGTCGGCGGTGCTGAAGTCGTAGTCCAGGCCATTGATGGCCTGCCACTCGCGCACGGCGGTGATCGAGGTCAGGGTGGCGCCGCCGAAGCCGCCGAGGTCCCAGTTGATCTCGGCCGAGACGCCCTGGTCCTTGATGTCCTGGGTGGTCGGGCGGTTGCTGTAGGCCACCCGGTCGAAGGGATCGTCGCCGGGCGCGGCGACGGCCTGGCCACCGGCCAGTGCATTGAGGATCGGTGCGGTCCCGCCCACGGTGGTTTGCACGGCGGTGCAGCAGTTCTCATCGCGGCTGGTGTAATCGGCCGACAGCAACACCTCGAACGTGTCGGACGGTTCGAACAGGAGCTTGCCGCGCACGGTGTGGAAATTCTGGTCGTAATCCTCGTCCTCGGTGCGCGGCCCGTTGCCGGTTTCCACGTCCATCCAGCCGTCGCGCTTGCGCTTGGCGGCGTAGATGCTGAAGGCGGCGGTGTCGCTGAAGGCATCGTTGTAGCTGCCCGACACGCCAAGCGCGCCGTAGTTGCCGGCGGTGATCTCGGCTTCGGCGCTCTGCGCGTAGCCCGGGCGGCGGGTGACCACGTTGATCACGCCGGCGGATGTGTTCTTGCCGAACACGGTGCCCTGGGGCCCCTTGAGCACTTCGATGCGCTCGAGTTGTCCCAGGTCACCGAAGCCGACGCTGTTGCGCGGCCGGTAGACGCCGTCGATCACCACGCCCACCGACGATTCCAAACCCACGTTGTCGCCCACCGTGCCGATGCCGCGGATGCGCGCGGTGGTGATCGCTTCGTTCTGGGTGCTGGTGACGGTGAGTCCCGGCACCAGGATCTGCATGTCCTTGATGTCGCGCACGCTGGCGTCCCGCAGCAACTGCTCGTCCAGCGCGGTGACCGAGATCGGGACGTCCTGCAGCGCTTCCTCGCGCTTCTGCGCCGTGACGATGAGCGTCGACAGCGTTCTGGGCTCGTCTGCCGGAGCCGGTTCCTGGGCTGCCGCCGGCGCGGCCATGGAAACGATCGCCGAAACCAGGGCGATGGCGAGTGTCGTGTGCTGCGGATGGCGTAATGCCATGGGAACCCCCCCAAATGATTGAATGGCGATGCGGTGACGCTTGCCGGTACTGCGACGACGATGCGCGGCCGCCGCCGGCGGGCCGGCAGCGGAGCCGGGCAGGCGGCCCGCGTGGGGGGCTGGCCGGTGCCCGGGTTGGTGGAACGAACGAAAACCTAACACAATTTCCGGACGTCGGAAGACCTCCGTGCTTTCGCGTATGGAAAGCCCCCGCGGTGGCTGCGCCCAGGGTCCGGTTCCCGCCATCCGCTGCCCGGAAAATCCGCCAGGGCAGGGTCCGGGTGCCCGGAAGAGACCGGTCTCGCGCGCGCATCGACCGGACCGACGCCCCGCGTGCCTGCGTCCCGCGCTGGTCGCTCCGATGACCTGGCGCGGGCGACCGATCCGATGCCCGGAGACGACTGCCGGTCGAGGAAGGACGCGCGACCTGCGACGGCAGCACCGTGCGCGGG
This sequence comes from Pseudomonadota bacterium, assembly GCA_023444765.1. Lineage (GTDB taxonomy): Bacteria > Pseudomonadota > Gammaproteobacteria > Xanthomonadales > Xanthomonadaceae > Luteimonas. Next base: position 4,297 of record JAEXLY010000304.1, read on the forward strand.
CGTTGACCGGGCCCGAGGACTGCCCGCGGGAATCCGGCGATGGATCGGCGGTGGCCGGACATTTCCGCGGCGGCATGCCGCAGCACGCGGACCTGGGTCCGGCACCGACCCGATACAATCGCCTGCCGTCGCGCGGCCCGCTCCGGATCGAATGAAGCTGGACAAGTCCCCCGAACACACCCCGCTCATGAAGCAGTACTTCGCCGCCAAGGCGGAGCATCCGGACGTCCTGCTGTTCTTCCGGATGGGGGATTTCTACGAGCTGTTCCACGACGATGCGCGCAAGGCCGCGCGCCTGCTGGACATCACCCTCACCCAGCGCGGCAGCTCGGGCGGCCAGCCGATCCCGATGGCCGGCGTGCCTCACCACTCGTCGGAGGGCTATCTGGCGCGGCTGGTCGCGTTGGGCGAATCGGTGGCGATCTGCGAGCAGATCGGCGATCCGGCCGCCAGCAAGGGCCTGGTCGAGCGCAAGGTGGTCCGCATCGTCACGCCCGGCACGGTCACCGACGAGGCGCTGCTGAACGAGCGACGCGACACCCTGCTGCTGGCGCTGGTGCGCGGCAAGGGCGGATACGGACTGGCCTGGGCGGACCTGTCGGCGGGACGCTTCCTGGTCAACGAGGTGCCCAGCGAGGACCAGCTGGAAGCCGAACTGGCGCGCCTGGAACCTGCCGAAGTGCTGCTGCCCGACGAGGAAGGCTGGCCGCCGGCGCTGCACGAGCGCAGTGGCCTGCGGCGGCGGCCGCCCTGGCTGTTCGATGCAGATTCCGGGCGGCGCCAGCTGCTGCGCTTCTTCGGCCTGCATGACCTCACCGGCTTCGGGATCGAGGATCGGCCGTTGGCGATCGCCGCCGCCGGGGCGCTGCTGGGCTATGTCGAGGAAACCCAGAAGCAGCGCCTGCCGCACCTGACCTCGATCGCGGTGGAAAGCGGCGACGGTGCGATCGCGATGAACGCCGCGACCCGGCGCCATCTCGAACTCGATACCCGGGTCGACGGCGACACCCGCCACACCCTGCTCGGCGTGCTCGACAGCACCGTCTCGCCGATGGGCGGGCGACTGCTGCGGCGCTGGCTGCACCGGCCGCTGCGCGAGCAGACCACGGTGCGGCTGCGGCACGATGCGGTCGCCACGCTCATCGACCACCGCATCGAGGATGCGCTGCGCGAACGCTTCCGGTCCCTGGGCGACCTGGAACGCATCCTCTCGCGCATCGCGCTGCGCTCGGCGCGCCCGCGCGACCTGTCCACGCTGCGCGACGGGCTGGCGATGCTGCCGGCATTGCGTGAGTTGCTGGCGCCGCTGGACGCGCCGCGCCTGCGCGAGCTGTCCGGGCAGCTCGGCGAGCACGCCGCCGAGGCGGCACTGCTGGACCAGGCCCTGGTCGAACAGCCGCCGGTGCTGGCGCGCGACGGCGGCGTGTTCGCCGAGGGATACGACGCCGAGCTCGACGAACTGCGTCGGCTGAGCGAGAACGCCGACCAGTTCCTGGTCGACCTCGAAGCGCGCGAACGCGATGCCACCGGGATCGCCACGCTCAAGGTCGGCTACAACCGCGTGCACGGCTACTACATCGAGGTCAGCAAGGCGCAGGCGGGCAGGGCGCCGACGCACTACAGCCGGCGGCAGACGCTGACCAACGCCGAGCGCTACATCACCGAGGAGCTCAAGGCGTTCGAGGACAAGGTGCTGTCCGCGCGCGAACGCGCGCTGGCGCGCGAACGCCTGCTCTACGAGCAACTGCTCGACACGCTAGGCGCCAGGCTCGAGCCGTTGCGCCAGTGCGCGGCCGCGCTCAGCGAACTCGACGTGCTGGCCGCCTTCGCCGAGCGCGCACAGTCCCTGGACTGGTCGCGTCCGGTGCTGCGGTCCGAGCCGGGACTGTGCATCGAACGCGGCCGCCACCCGGTGGTCGAAGCGGTGCGCGACGAGCCGTTCGAACCCAACGACCTGCTGCTCGAATGCGATCCGGACGGCAACGGCCGCCGCATGCTGGTGATCACCGGCCCCAACATGGGCGGCAAGAGCACCTACATGCGCCAGAACGCGCTGATCGTGCTGCTGGCGCACATCGGCAGTTTCGTGCCGGCCTCGCGCGCCGAGATCGGTCCCATCGACCGCATCCTCACGCGAATCGGTGCCGGCGACGACCTGGCACGCGGCCAGTCGACCTTCATGGTCGAGATGGCCGAGACCAGCTACATCCTGCACCACGCCAGCGCGCAGTCGCTGGTACTGATGGACGAGATCGGGCGCGGCACCTCGACCTACGACGGCCTCGCCCTGGCCGAGGCCTGCGCGCGCCACCTGGCCGCGGTCAACCGCAGCTACACGCTGTTCGCCACGCACTACTTCGAACTGACCGCGCTGGCCACGCCCGGCAGCGGCATCGCCAACGTGCACCTGGACGCGGTCGAGCACCACGACGGCCGCGGCGACGACACCCTGGTGTTCATGCACGCGGTCAAGGACGGCCCGGCCAACCGCAGCTTCGGCCTTCAGGTGGCGGCGCTGGCCGGCCTGCCCAAAGCGGTGATCCGCGATGCGCGCGTGCGCCTGGCCGAACTGGAGCAGCGCGGCCACGACGCGCCCGCGGCCGCGCCGATGTCGGCCGAGCGCATCGACCAGCCGCAGCAGTTCGGGCTGTTCGCGCCGTCCTCGGCCGCGCTCGAGGCGCTGGCGTCGATCGACCCGGACGAACTGACCCCGAAGCAGGCGCTGGAGGCGTTGTACCGGCTCAAGGCGCTACAGTAGCCGGCCGCGCGATGTGCCGCCCACCGGAGGCCGCCATGACCAGTTCGCTCACCGACCAGTTGTTTGAACAGCTCCAGGGCGCGCCCTTGCAGCGCATCGCACAGCAGCTCGGCGCCGGGCAGGCGCAGACGGCCGGGGCGGTCAGTGCGGCGCTGCCGCTGCTGCTCGGCGCGCTGGGACGCAATGCCAGCCAGCCGCAGGGAGCCGATGCGCTGTACGGCGCGCTGCAGAACGATTTTTCCAGTGCCAGCGACCTGGGCGGGCTGCTTGGCGCGGTGCTGGGCGGCGCGCAGTCGCGGCAGACCAATGGTGCCGGCATCCTCGACCACGTGCTGGGTGGCCGGCTCCCGCGTGCGGAAGCCGGGCTCGGCCAGGCCACCGGACTGGGTAACGACAAGGCCGGCCAGCTGATGAAGATCCTGGCGCCGATCGTGCTCGCCTTCCTGGCGCGGCAGCTGTTCCAGAACCAGGGGCAGGGCGAGCTGGCGCAACGCGACGCGAGCGCGCAGCTGCTCGGCGCGGTTCTCGGCCAGGAGCAGCAGCAGGTGCGCCAGCAGGGCGGGCTCGGCGGTGGCCTGTTGGGCGCGGTGCTCGACCAGGACGGCGACGGCCAGCTCGGCCTGGGCGACGTGCTGAAGATCGGCGGCGGCCTGCTGGGCGGCAAGCGCTGAGCGATGGTACCTGTGCCGGCGGCGGAAGCGGCCGCCCCTGTCGATGCCGACGTAGTGGTCATCGGTGCCGGCGCGGCCGGACTCATGTGCGCGATCGCCGCAGGCACGCGCGGGCGCCGCGTGCTGGTGCTGGACCATGCCAACAAGGTCGGCAAGAAGATCCTGATGTCCGGCGGCGGGCGCTGCAACTTCACCAACATCGGCACCACGCCCGCCAACTACATCTCGGCCAATCCCCATTTCTGCAAGTCGGCGCTGGCGCGCTACACGCCCGCCGACTTCATCGAGATGGTCGAACGCCACCGCATCGGCTACCACGAGAAGGAACTGGGCCAGCTGTTCTGCGACGACTCCTCGAAGCAGATCGTGCGGATGCTGCTCGAAGAAGCGGAGGCGGTGGGCGCGCGGGTGCACAGCCACTGCAGTATCGAGGCGATCGAGCATCCCAGGGAGCGGCACTTCCGCCTGCGCACCACGCTGGGCGTGGTCGAATGCGGAGCGCTGGTCGTCGCCACCGGCGGCCTGTCGATCCCGAGCATGGGCGCGAGCGGCTTCGGCTACGCGGTGGCTCGCCAGTTCGGGCACGAGGTGCTGCCCACGCGCGCGGGCCTGGTGCCGCTGACCCTCAGCGGCAAGCACCTGGAACGGCTGCGGGACCTGTCGGGCGTGGCATGCGAAATCGAGGCGCGCTGCAACGGCATGGCGTTCCGCAACCGCATGCTGTTCACCCATCGCGGCGTCAGCGGGCCGGCGATCCTGCAGATCTCCTCGTACTGGCAGCCCGGCGACGATCTGTGTCTGGACCTGCTGCCGGGACTGGCCATTGCAGACTGGCTCGCGCGGCAGCAGCGCGAGCGGCCCGAGGCAGGGCTGCGCAGCGTGCTGTCGGAAGTCCTGCCGCGCCGGTTCGCGCAACGGCTGTGCGAACTGTGGTTGCCGGACCGCCCGATGAAACAGTTGACGCCCTCGCAGCTGCGCGAAGCGGCCTCCACGCTGGGAAGCTGGTCGCTGGTGGCCAGCGGCACCGAAGGCTACCGCACCGCCGAAGTGACCCTGGGCGGCGTGGATACCGATGGGCTGTCGTCCAGCACCATGATGTCGCGGCGCGTGCCGGGGCTGTACTTCATTGGAGAGGTCGTCGACGTGACCGGCTGGCTGGGCGGCTACAACTTCCAGTGGGCCTGGGCCTCGGGGCACGCGGCGGGAAGCGCGGTCTGAGGCTGAGCGGGGGGGGGGCGATAGGCAGCGTCTATACCTGCCTTTACATAAATCGATTTCCTCTATGTAGAGCGCAGGACTAAGGTGGATCCCGACATCCACGGGGAGTCCCGCCATGACCGCGTCCGAAGCCAAGTGCCCCTTCCATCAGACCGCCGGCGGCGGCACCAGCAACCGCGACTGGTGGCCCCACCAGCTGCGCCTCGACCTGCTCAACCAGCACTCCGAACGTTCCAACCCGATGGGTGCGGCGTTCGATTACGCCGGGGAATTCGGCAAGCTCGACTACCACGCACTCAAGGCCGACCTGCGCCGGCTCATGACCGACTCGCAGGACTGGTGGCCCGCCGATTTCGGCCATTACGGCGGCCTGTTCGTCCGCATGGCCTGGCACAGCGCAGGCACCTACCGCGTGCATGACGGGCGCGGCGGCGGAGGCCGTGGCCAGCAGCGTTTCGCGCCGCTCAACAGCTGGCCCGACAACGTCAACCTCGACAAGGCCCGGCGCCTGCTGTGGCCGATCAAGCAGAAGTACGGCCAGAAGATCTCCTGGGCCGACCTGATGATCCTCACCGGCAACGTCGCGCTGGAGACGATGGGCTTTCGCACCTTCGGTTTCGGTGGCGGGCGCGAGGACACCTGGGAGCCGGACCAGGATGTGTACTGGGGGCGCGAGACCACCTGGCTGGGTGGCGACGTCCGCTATGCGCGCGGTTCTGAGGGTGTGGAGAAGCCCGCGGACGAGGCCGTCCTGGTGGCGGACGACAACGCCGACGGCAAGGTGCACACGCGCCGGCTGGAGAATCCGCTGGCCGCGGTGCAGATGGGTCTGATCTACGTGAATCCTGAAGGTCCGGACGGCAATCCGGATCCGCTGCTGGCCGCGCACGACATCCGCGAGACCTTCGCGCGCATGGCGATGAACGACGAGGAGACCGTGGCGCTGATCGCCGGTGGCCACACCTTCGGCAAGACTCACGGCGCCGGTCCGGCCGACAACGTCGGTCCCGAGCCCGAGGCCTGCGACGCCGATATGCAGGGGCTGGGCTGGCACAGCAGCTACGGGACCGGCAAGGGCGGCGACACCATCACCTCCGGCCTGGAGGTGACCTGGACACAGACGCCCGTGCAGTGGAGCAACCACTTCTTCGAGAACCTGTTCGGATTCGAGTGGGAGCTGGAGAAGTCGCCGGCCGGCGCCCACCAGTGGGTGGCCAAGGATGCCGGCGCGGTGATCCCGGATGCGCACGACCCGGCAAAGAAGCATCGCCCGCGCATGCTCACCACCGACCTCTCGCTGCGCTTCGATCCGGTCTACGGGCCGATCTCCAGGCGCTTCCTGGAGAACCCGCAGGCGTTCGCCGAAGCCTTCGCGCGCGCCTGGTTCAAGTTGACCCACCGCGACATGGGACCGCGCTCGCGCTACCTCGGCCCGGAAGTGCCGAAGGAAGAACTGGTGTGGCAGGACCCCGTGCCTCCCGTCGACCATCCGCTGGTCGGTGCCGCCGAGATCGCCGAGCTAAAGGACAGGATCGTCGCGACCGGCCTCACCGTCTCCGAACTGGTGTCTACCGCCTGGGCGTCGGCCTCGAGCTTCCGCGGCGGCGACAAGCGCGGCGGCGCCAATGGCGCGCGCATCCGCCTGGCGCCACAGAAGGACTGGGAGGTCAACCAGCCCGAGCAACTCGGCAAAGTGCTCAAGGCGCTGCAGCGCGTGCAGATGGAGTTCAACCTCGAGGCCGAAGGCGGCAAGCAGGTGTCGCTGGCCGACCTGATCGTGTTGGCTGGCGGCGTCGGCATCGAGCAGGCCGCGAAGGCGGCCGGCATCGAGGTCAGCGTTCCGTTCACGCCGGGTCGCAGCGACGCGCGCCAGGACCAGACCGACGTCGAGTCGTTCCTGGTGATGGAGCCTTTCGCCGATGGTTTCCGCAACTACGTCAAGGGTCCGACCGCAGTGCCCGCGGAACATCTGCTGATCGACAAGGCGCAGCAGCTCACGCTCACCGCGCCGGAGATGACCGCGCTGGTCGGCGGCCTGCGCGTGCTCGGCGCCAACCATGGCGGTAGCACGCATGGCGTGTTCACCGACCAGCCCGGCGTGCTCGGCAACGACTTCTTCCGCAACCTGCTCGACATGCGGACCGAATGGAAGGCCACGTCCAAGGCCGCCGATCTGTTCGAGGGCCGCGATCGCGCCAGCGGCGAGAAGAAGTTCACCGGCACGCGCGTCGACCTGGTGTTCGGTTCCAACTCGGTGCTGCGCGCGCTGGCCGAGGTGTATGCCAGCGAGGACGGGCGGCAGAAGTTCGTCGACGATTTCGTCGCGGCCTGGCACAAGGTGATGGAGCTGGACCGGTTCGACCTCCGCTGAGGTGCATGTCACCGCCAGCAGGGCCCCGCGAAAGCGGGGCCCTGTTTCCTTGCGGACGCGTCGTCCTGGCGGTGACTTGAAGTCGCACGCGCGAAGAACACCGCGGGCGCGGCCATCTCCCGATGCCCCGTGAGGGCATCGACGGCGCGAAACGGCCGGCGCCCCGGATATCCGCAAGCCGAACACTGTCCCGGCCGGCGGGTCCTCGCAGCGACATCAACGGGGAGACATCCGCCACTGCGGATGTTGGAGGACGTTCGCGGAGAGGACTCGCTCGCCGGGAGGGCGTTCCCGGCCTGCATCGAAGGCAGGATCACCGCGCCCGATCCGCAGGACATCCTCGCGTCCCGGTGCAGGCGAGGTGGGCCCTGGATGCGCGATGCTGCGGCCGAGTGGACAGCGCGGCGAATATGTGCGCGACGCAGGATCCGCCCTGCGATCCGGCACGGATTGGGGTACAAAGACACGTCCCGCCAGTCTCCAGCCAGCATGCCCGACCCGCAGATTTCCGATCACGACCTGCACCAGCTCGCCACCGGCGTGGGCGAGCGGCTGCGCGAGGGACACCACATGCTGGTGACGGCCGAGAGCTGCACCGGGGGCTGGATCGCCAAGGTGGTGACCGACATCGCCGGATCCTCGGAATGGTTCGACTGCGGCATGGCCGCCTACAGCTACGAGGCCAAGCAGGCGCTGCTCGGCGTCGCGCCGCAGACGCTGGAGCTGCATGGCGCGGTCAGCCGCGAAACCGCGATCGAGATGGTGTCGGGTGCCCTCGTGCATTCGGGCGCCTCGGTCGCGGTCGCGGTCACCGGCATCGCCGGTCCCGGTGGCGGCAGCCCCGACAAGCCGGTCGGCACGGTCTGGATCGCCTGGAAGCGGCGCGGCGGCTATGCGCACGCAGCGCTGTTCCAGTTCGACGGCGATCGCGAATCGGTGCGCAGGCAGACCGTCGCCGCCGCGCTGCGCGGCATCGGGGACGTACTGTCGTGAGCCGCGCCCAGGCCCGGTGGGGTGGATGATGTGGGAGACGCTGGGCACGGTCCGCGACCTCGGACGCCTGCAGGACATCGCCCGTGTTCTGGTCCGCTACGGCTTCGGCGACATGGTCCGCCGCGTCGGCCTGGCCGGTGCGCTCGAACGTGCCGGGCGGCTGGTGCACTGGCAGGCGGTGGAGGAGGGGTTGCTGCAGCTTGAAGTGCCCGAGCGCGTGCGCGCGGCCCTGCAGGACCTTGGCCCCACCTTCGTCAAGCTCGGGCAGGTACTCGCCACCCGCGTGGACATGCTGCCGCCGCGCTGGATCGAGGAGCTGTCGGAACTGCAGAACGCGGTGCCGCCGGTGGACTTCGAACTGATCCGCCCGCAGCTCACCGAGGATCTCGGCGCCGATCCCGACACGGTATTCGCCTATCTGGAGCACGCGCCGATGGCGGCCGCCTCGCTGGCGCAGGCGCATCGGGCCGCCCTGGCCGACGGCACGCCGGTGATCCTCAAGGTCCGCCGACCGGGCATCCGCGACGTGGTCGAGGCCGACCTGCGCCTGCTCTCTCACCTGGCGACGATCGTCGAGAAGCAGATGCCGGAGCTGCGCCGCTTCCATCCGGCCGACACGCTGCGCCAGTTCGCCGTCTCGCTGCGGCGCGAACTGGATTTCGCCGCCGAATGCCGTAGCGCCGAGCGCATCGCGCGCAACTTCCAGGGCCGCGACGACATCGTCATCCCGACGGTCTACTGGCAGTGGACCTGCGAACGGCTCAACGTGCAGGAGCGGCTGGAAGGCATTCCAGGTCGCAACCTGGCCGCGGTGGACGCGCTGGGCCTGGACCGGCGCGCGCTGGCGCTCACCGGCGCCGGCCTTGTGTTGAAGATGGTGCTGGAGGACGGCTTCTTCCACGCCGATCCGCACCCGGGCAACATCTTCTACATGCCGGGCGGGGCGATCGGGGTGATCGATTTCGGCATGGTCGGGCACGTGTCCGAGCAGCGCCGGTTCCAGATCGTGCGCCTGCTGCACGGGCTTGTCGGACAGGATGCGCGCGCGGTGTCCGACGTACTGGTGGACTGGACCGGCGACAACCCCGACATCGACGAGGGTGGCCTGCAGGAGTCGGTGGACCGCTTCGTCGACCAGTACCGTGGCGTGCCGCTCAAGGACCTGCGCATGGGCCAGATGCTGGGCGACGTGGTCGCGATCCTGCGCGGACACGGGCTGACCCTGCCGCCGGACCTGGCGTTGATGATCAAGACCTTCCTGACCCTGGAAGGGATGGGTCGACAGCTCGACCCGGATTTCGACATGGCCAGCGCGGCGCGCCCGTTCCTTCAGCGGGCGATGCTGCAACGCTATGCCCCTGGCGTGCTGGCCAGGCGTGGCAGGCGCGCGCTTGCGGGACTGCTCGACCTCGTGCGCGACATGCCGCAGGACGTGCACCGGCTGTTGCGTGCCGCGCGGCGCGGCAAGCTGCGCGTCCACGTCGACGTCGACTCGCTCAAGGGTTTCGGTGACCAGATCGACCGCGCCGTGAGCCGGCTCACGATGGGCGTGGTGACCGCGGCGCTGATCGTCGGCTCCTCGATCGTGCTCAACAGCGCCGGCGGGGTCTCGAGCACGGGCCTGCGCCTGCTCGGCACGGTAGGCTTCGTCGGTGCGGCGTTAGGCGGCATCTGGATCCTGTTCTCGATCTGGCGGAGCGGACGCTAGCGCCGACGCCGGCGCGGAGGCTTGCCCTTGCCGGCGATTAGTAGTATTACTACTAACCATGACGCTGACCGAGACCCAGCAGGCGATCCTGGCGCTGATCGCCGAACGCATCGAGGCCGAGGGCGTGCCGCCTTCGCAGGCCGAGATCGCGCGCGCATTCGGCTTCAGCGGCGTGCGCGCCGCCCAGTACCACCTCGAAGCGCTCGAGGCCGCGGGTGCGATCGGTCGTGTGCCGGGACGTGCGCGGGGCATCCGCGTGCTCGTGCCGGTGCCCCAGGCCACCGGCCCCGAGGCGCGCGCGGCCGGCGATGATGCCCTGCATCTGCCGGTGCTCGGACAGGTCGCCGCCGGGTTGCCGATCGGCGCCGACATCGGCAGCGAGCAGATGGTGCTGATGGACCGCGCGCTGTTCTCGCCCGCGCCGGATTACCTGCTCAAGGTCAAGGGTGATTCGATGATCGACGAGGGCATCTTCGAAGGCGACCTGATCGGGGTTCACCGCACCAGCGACGCCCGCAGCGGCCAGATCGTGGTGGCCCGGGTGGACGACGCCATCACCGTGAAGCTGCTCAGGATCGGCAGGGACCGCCTCCGCCTGCTGCCGCGCAATCCCGACCACGCGCCGATCGAGGTGCAGCCCGGCCAGGACTTCGCCATCGAGGGCCTGTATTGCGGCCTGGTGAGGCCGAACCGTTGATCCGGGCGCGGAGTTGTCCGACAGCGGGGCGCGCATCCGCCCGGTATCCATGCCCCGATCGCACGGCTAGTGTCGATCCCGGCGCCGGCGTCGCAGCTCCTGCGATGGGTGCCTGCAAGGATGCATCCCACAAGAATTCAACATGACAAGGACCACCACGATGGACGAGAACAAGAAGCGCGCCCTTTCCGCGGCCCTGAGCCAGATCGAGAAGCAGTTCGGCAAAGGCTCGGTGATGCGCATGGGCGATGGCAGCGTCGAGCCGGCCGAAGTGGTCGGCACCGGCTCGCTGATGCTGGACATGGCGTTGGGCATCGGTGGCCTGCCCAAGGGCCGGGTGGTCGAGATCTACGGTCCCGAGTCCTCGGGCAAGACCACGCTCACCCTGCAGACCATCGCCGAGTGCCAGAAGGCCGGCGGCACCGCCGCGTTCATCGACGCCGAGCACGCGCTCGACCCGACCTACGCGCAGAAACTCGGCGTCAACATCGACGACCTGCTGGTCAGCCAGCCCGACACCGGCGAGCAGGCGCTGGAGATCGCCGACATGCTGGTGCGCTCGAACGCGGTCGACGTGGTGGTGGTGGACTCGGTCGCCGCGCTGACCCCGAAGGCCGAGATCGAGGGCGAGATGGGCGACCAGCTCCCCGGCCTGCAGGCCCGCCTGATGAGCCAGGCGCTGCGCAAGCTGACCGGCAACATCAAGCGCAGCAACTGCATGGTGATCTTCATCAACCAGCTGCGCATGAAGATCGGCGTGATGATGCCGGGCCAGAGCCCTGAAACCACCACTGGCGGCAACGCGCTCAAGTTCTATGCCTCCGTGCGCCTGGACATCCGCCGTATCGGCGCGATCAAGAAGGGCGACGAGATCATCGGCAACCAGACCCGCATCAAGGTGGTCAAGAACAAGATGGCCCCCCCGTTCAAGCAGGTCATCACCGAGATCCTGTACGGCGAGGGCATCAGCCGCGAAGGCGAGCTGATCGACATGGGCGTGGACGCCAAGCTCGTCGACAAGGCCGGCGCCTGGTACAGCTACGGAAGCGAGCGCATCGGCCAGGGCAAGGAGAACGCCCGCAACTACCTCAAGGAGAACCCCGAGGTGGCGAAGCGGCTCGAGGCGGAACTGCGCGAGAAGTTCCAGCCGGCCGATGCCAAGCGCGAAGAGGAAGATGCTGGCGCCAACGACTGAATCGGATGATCTTCGCGGCCAGGGACGGCCTCCTCTCGCGCCCCGCCCCGGTTCCGGGGCGGGACCCTGGCGCACTGCGCGCCGGTATGGCGGGCGAGGGCGCTGCGCCATGACGGCGCATCGGCACGCCCCGTGGTGAGCCGGCGCGGCGTCCTCGCCTTGTCCGCCACGGCGATGGCGGCCACCGCCTGTCCCACGCTGGTCGCAACGTCCGGAGGAAACACCATGTACGGTCTGATCGGGAGTGCCAAGGCCAAACCGGGCCAGCGCGATGCGCTGGTGGCGATCCTGCTGGAAGGTGTCGACGCGCTGCCCGGATGCCGCAGCTACGTGGTCGCCGAGGATCCGGCCGACCCGGACGCGATCTGGATCACCGAGGTCTGGGACAATAGCGACAGCCACCGCGCCTCGCTGGCGCTGCCGGCTGTCCAAGACGCCATTGCGCGCGCCAGACCACTGCTTGCGGGCTTCGGCCAGCGCACCGAAACCCGCCCGATCGGCGGCCACGGACTCGTTCCCGCGGCATGAGCGACCACGCACCCAGGCGCCACAGGCGGCGTCAGGAGCCCACGCCGGTCCAGCGGGCGCTGGGCCTGCTGACGCGCCGCGAACACTCGCGCAAGGAGCTGACCCGCAAGCTGGCCGCGCGCGGAGTGGAGAAGGAAGACGCGCAGGCGGCCGTCGCCAGGCTGGCCGACGCCGGCTGGCAGGACGACGCGCGCTTCGCAGAGTCGCTGGTGCGCAGCCGCGCAGGCAGTGGCTACGGGCCGCTGCATATCCGCGCCGAGCTGACCATGCACGGACTCGACCGCGAGGCGGTGGACGCGGCGATGGCCGGTTTCGAGGGCGACTGGGACGAGGTCGCCCGCGACCTGGTGCGGCGTCGCTATGGCGAAGCCGGGCCGCGCGATCCCGTGCAGCGACGCAAGGCTGCGGAGCTGTTGATGCGGCGGGGGTTCGACGTCGCCCGCATCCGCGCGGCCACCCGCTTCGACCCGGAAGATCCGGACGACCTGGCCGGGTAGAGGGGGTCCGGGCATGTTCGGATCCCGTCGCTCCCCGGCGGGCCGCCCGGATGGCGTCGCGGTGGCCGGCGACTTGCCACGGCCGGTTTGCTAATCTGGCGGCTTCGCTGGGTTGTCTGCTCTGGCCATGGGCCTCATCTTGGGGTGTCGCGGGAGGGGCCAGGCCGCCTGCCCGTCTCCAAGCACGCCATGACCACGTCCAGCCCCTATACGACCGCGCGCATCCGCAGCGACTTCCTCGACTTCTTCCGCGGCAAGGGCCACGAGATCGTGTCCTCTGCGCCGCTGGTGCCGGCCAACGACCCGACCCTGCTGTTTACCAACTCGGGCATGGTCCAGTTCAAGGACGTGTTCCTGGGCGCGGAGAAGCGCGCCAATCCGCGCGCGGCCGACGTCCAGCGTTGCCTGCGTGCCGGCGGCAAGCACAACGACCTGGATTCGGTCGGCTATACCGCGCGCCACCACACCTTCTTCGAGATGCTGGGCAACTGGTCGTTCGGCGACTACTTCAAGAAGGAGGCGATCGCCTGGGCATGGGAACTGCTGACCCAGGTCTGGAAGCTCCCGCCCGAGCGCCTGCTGGTCACCGTCTACCACACCGACGACGAGGCCTATGCGCTCTGGCACGAGATGATCGGCGTTCCTGCCGAGCGCATCGTACGCATTGGCGACAACAAGGGCGCGCCCTACGCCTCGGACAATTTCTGGCAGATGGCCGATACCGGACCCTGTGGTCCGTGCACCGAGATCTTCTACGACCACGGTCCGGAGCATTTCGGCGGCCCGCCGGGATCACCCGACGAGGACGGCGACCGCTACATCGAGATATGGAACCTCGTTTTCATGCAGTTCGACAAGCAGGCCGACGGCAGCCTGGTGCCGCTGCCCGCTCCCTGCGTGGACACCGGCATGGGGCTGGAGCGCCTGGCCGCGGTGCTGCAGCACGTGCACAGCAACTACGAAATCGACCTGTTCCAGGCCCTGATCCGCGAGGCCGCGGCGCTAACCGCGACGCCGGATCTGGAGAACAAGTCGCTGCGCGTGATCGCCGACCACATCCGCGCCTGCTCGTTCCTCATCGTCGATGGTGTGCTTCCCTCGAACGAAGGTCGAGGCTACGTCCTGCGGCGGATCATCCGCCGCGCCCTGCGCCATGGCTGGATGCTGGGCACGCGCCAGCCGTTCTTCCACCGGCTGGTCGACACGCTCGTCGCGCAGATGGGTGAGGCCTATCCGGAACTCGCGGCCAGGCGCGAGCTGGTCGAGAAAGCGTTGCTGGCTGAAGAGGAACGATTCGCCGAGACGCTCGACGCGGGCATGAAGATCTTCGACGAGGTGGCGGCCAGGTCAGGCGATACCATTCCCGGCGCCGACGCGTTCCGCCTCTACGATACCTACGGCTTCCCGCTCGACCTGACCCAGGACATCGCGCGCGAGCGCGGGCTGTCGGTGGACACCGCGGGGTTCGACGCAGCCATGGAGAAGCAGCGCGAGACCGCGCGCGCGGCGGGCAAGTTCGGCGGTGGCGTGCAGTTGCCCGCCGAGCTGGTCGCGCAGCTCCAGCCCACCAGGTTCCTGGGCTACGACGCGCTCCACGCCGAGGGTCTGAAGGTGCTGGCCCTGTTGAAGGACGGCCGCCCGGTCGAATCGGCCGCGGCGGGCGACGAGGCCATCGTGATCCTCGATGGCACCCCGTTCTACGGCGAGTCCGGCGGCCAGGTCGGCGACACCGGCGAGCTGCACGGGCTGGACACGCGTTTCGCCGTCTCCGATACGCAGAAGCTGGCCGGCCAGTTCTTCGCGCACTTCGGCACGCTGCAGGCCGGCATCCTGCACCGGGGCGACATGCTGTCGGGCACCGTGGATGCCGGCCGCCGCAGCGAGATCGTCCTCAACCACAGCGCCACCCACCTGCTGCATGGCGCGCTGCGCGGCCTGCTGGGTACCCACGTGGCGCAGAAGGGCTCGCTGGTCGCGCCCGACCGCCTGCGCTTCGATTTCTCGCACTTCCAGCCGGTCAGCGGCGAGGAACTGGCCGAGATCGAGCGGCGCGTCAACGTGGAGGTGCGCGCCAACCACCCCGTCGTCATCGACGAGATGGGGATGCAGGAGGCCATGGACGCGGGGGCCATCGCGCTGTTCGGCGAGAAGTATGGCGAGCGCGTGCGCGTGGTGAAGATGGGTGAATCGGTCGAGCTGTGCGGCGGCACCCACGTCGGCCGCACCGGCGAGATCGGCCTGTTCAAGCTGGTGTCCGAGGGAGGCGTGTCCGCCGGCGTGCGACGGGTCGAGGCGCTGACCGGCCAGGCCGCGCTGGACCACGTGCTGGGCGAGGAGCGTCGCCTGCGCGAGGCGGCCGGCCTGCTCGGGGGTACCACGGCCGAGGTCGCGGACAAGCTGCGCGGCCTGCTGGATCGGCAGAAGCGTCTTGAGCGCGAGGTCGAGACCTACAAGGCCAGGGCCGCCAGCGGAGCCACCGCCGAGTTGGGCAGCCAGGCCGTGGAGGTGGGCGGCGTGAAGGTGCTGGCGGCGCGCGTCGAGGGCCTGGATGCGAAGGCGCTGCGCGACGCGCTGGACCGCCTGCGCCAGCAGCTCGGCGATGCGGTGATCGTGCTGGCCGGCGTCAGCGAGGGCAGGGCGGCGTTGGTGGCCGGCGTGTCCGGCACTGCGGGTGGGCGGGTCAAGGCCGGGGAACTGGTGGCCTTCGTCGCAGGTCGGACGGGAGGCAAGGGTGGTGGCCGCCCCGACATGGCCCAGGGCGGCGGCGCCGATGGCCAGGAACTGCTGGCGGCGCTGGCCGATGTGCCCGCCTGGGTGGCCTCCAAACTGAGTCCCGGCTGACGCCGAGTAATTGCTCCATGACCTCTGTCGGTTGACCGGAAGTCCGGTCCCCGACATGCTTCCCGTCTATTTCAGTTTGAAACGTGTGTTGGCAGCGGGTACACCCGCCGGGGCCGGCGTTTCGGCACAGGCCACCGGCCTACGGAGATTTTCAAGATGTTGATTCTGACCCGCCGCGTTGGCGAGACCCTGATGATCGGTGATTCGGTCACCGTCACGGTGCTCGGGGTGAAGGGCAACCAGGTGCGTATCGGCATCACCGCGCCCAAGGATGTGGCCGTCCACCGCGAAGAGATCTACCAGCGCATCCGTCGCGGCGACGAGCCCGAATCCGCGCGCGAGACCGAAACCGACGGCAATTGATTTGCCGCGGTAGCCGCGACTCCGGTATCCTTCGCGCCCTGTCGTGCGCGGCGTGGCTGTCGTGCGATGTACCCGGAGACTTGCCCGAGAGGCCGAAGGGGCTCCCCTGCTAAGGGAGTATGGGGTCAAAAGCTCCATCGAGGGTTCGAATCCCTCAGTCTCCGCCAGTTCCATCGAGACGATTGACGGACGTCCGTCGGCTCTTCATAATTTCGCTTCTTCGCAACGCGCCCGTAGCTCAGCTGGATAGAGCACCAGGCTACGAACTTGGGGGTCGGAGGTTCGAATCCTTCCGGGCGCGCCAGATCAACCGGCCACAGGCCGGTTTTTTTGTACCCGCAGGATTTCCGGCCCGCCGCTGGCGGGCGTTCGCACCTGCGCGAAGCGGTGCTTCGCGAGCGGCAGGTGCTCACCCTTCCGGGCGTGCCAGATCAACCGGCCACAGGCCGGTTTTTTGTGCCCGCAGGATTTCCGGCCCGCCGCTGGCGGGCGTTCGCACCTGCGCGAAGCGGTGCTTCGCGAGCGGCAGGTGCTCACCCTTCCGGGCGCGCCAGATCAACCGGCCACAGGCCGGTTTTTTTGTGCCCGCAGGATTTCCGGCCCGCCGCTGGCGGGCGCTCGCACCTGCGCGAAGCGGTGCTTCGTGAGCGGCAGATGCCCACCCTTCCGGGCGCGCCAGATCAACCGGCCACAGGCCGGTTTTTTTGTGCCCGCAGGATTTCCGGCCCGCCGCTGGCGGGCGTTCGCACCTGCGCGAAGCGGTGCTTCGCGAGCGGCAGGTGCCCACCCTTCCGGGCGCGCCAGATCAACCGGCCACAGGCCGGTTTTTTTGTGCCCGCAGGATTTCCGGCCCGCCGCTGGCGGGCGCTCGCACCTGCGCGAAGCGGTGCTTCGCGAGCGGCAGGTGCCAACCCTTCCGGGGCGCGCCAGATCAGCCGGCCCCAAGCGGTTCTTCTCTGTGCCTGTCGATGACGTATATCCCACGTGCGCGCGGGCTTTGTCGCCGTGCGCAGCGCTGCTTCCGCACGCGGCAGCTGCTTGCCTGCGGGCGCGTGGGATCGCCCGCCAGCAGGCCGGTCGTCCCTGCTTTCGACCGGTGCCGTCGATGCGGACTTCGCGCAAGGGAGCGGACGATACGTCGCCAACGGAAAGGACTGGCCCTCCGCGCGATATCCATCTCGTGATCCTGTCTGTGCGAAGCAGCCGCCAGTCGCTGGCGCCAAGGGACGGCCCGACCACGGAATCCCCGCGCGACGGAAGCGCCCGCACGGAGGCTTTGCATGCAAACGACCGCCGGCGCCCCCGCGGACAACCCGATCGGTGGCCCGACCGGACTGCCCGCTGCCCGTGACTGCCTCGAGCGGCTCGCCTTTCCTGCCTGTTGGCCAACGTGTCGCGCTGATGGCCTGGCGCAGCGCGTGGCTGATGCGGGCCGGGGCGATCACGGCGACCGGCACAGGCGATGTCCGGCATGGCAGCCGCCTGCAACGCGTCCGCCGCACCCGGCCAGCCCGGAGCGGGTCCGGTTCCATCTGGGGGGCGCCGTCGCGGGTTTCTGCGCACCGGAGCGACCGCCGTCACGGCCGGACCCCGACGCGCGTCAGCCCCGGCGCCTGGTGAACCCCCGCAGGAGCGGCATTCATGGCACGGCCGGGGGGCGGGAGAAGGGCGGCTGTACTATGCGCCCCACTTGCCGTCCAGGGACCGGCGGCAGGACAGGGGGAATCATCGACCGACCGGAGTTGCCTGAATGCCTCATGCCCTGACCCGTACCGCGCTCGCCTGCGCCTGCCTTGCGCTGCCATCCCTCGCCATGGCCGCGACCTACACCGTCGGTCCTTCGGGACGGCAGTACACCCAGCTCTCGACCCTGGTCGACAGCGTCGATCTCGAGCCCGGCGACGTCGTGCTGGTCGACGGCGGTGCCACCTACAACGGCAATATCGTGGTGCGCAGCAGCGATCGCGGCGCCGCGGGAAACCCGGTGACCTTCCGCTGGAACCGTTCGGCCGGCTCCACCCGGCCGGTGCTGAGCGGCGGCTCGCACACCATCAAGTTCCAGCAGTCCAACCACGTGGTGTTCGAGGGATTCGACGTGCGTGGCGGTACGTCGTCGTGCATCTTCAGCGAGGCGCATGATGTCACCGTGCGCGACACCATCGTCCGCGACTGCCCCTCGCACGGCATCCTCGGCGCGGACAACAACTCCGGCTCGTTCACGCTCGAGTACAGCGAGATCTACAACGCAGGGTCGGGCACGCACCGCCATCCGATCTACATGCAGTCCGACCAGGTGGCGTATCCGGGATCGGTGTTCCTGATGCGCTACAACTACGTGCACGACGGCAATGGCGGCAGCCTGCTCAAGAACCGGCACGAGCGCGCGCTGATCTACTACAACTGGTTCGAGAACTCGGCCTACCAGGAACTCGAGCTGATCGGTCCGGACTGCCAGACGCAGCAGTCGGGCTGGACGCCCAACCTGCGGCGCGAGGACGTCGACCTGGTGGGTAACGTGATCGTGCACACCTCCTCGTGGCGCAATGCGATCCGCGCCGGTGGCGACCTCAATGGCCGCAACCAGGGGCGCCTGCGGATGGTCAACAACACCATCATCTTCAACCGCCCGGGTATCGCCAACGCGGTGCTGGTGCAGTTGGGCCAGGAATCGCTGGAGATGCACAACAACGTGATCTACCAGACCGGATCCGGCGCGGCGCCAAACATCCTGCGCGTGCACGAGGCCTCGGAGGTGGAGACGCCATACTGCGCTCCGACCAGCCGCGAGCCGTGGAGCAGCGGGCGCAAGGTCGCCGGCTCGAACAACTGGGTGCAATCCTCGGCCGCGCTGGTGCCCGCCGAGCTCACCGGTACGATCCGCGGCACCGATCCGGGCTTCGCCAACCTCGGTCAGCTGCAGTTGCGGCCGACGGCGAACAGCCCGCTCGTGTCGGCCGGCAACCCGCAGCCACCGTCGCCATCGTCCTTCCCGTTCCCCTCGCCGCTGCTGCTGCCGCAGTTCGATCCGCCGCAGCGCGCCAAGCTCGCGATCGGTGCGCAGGTCGCACGCGTACCGGGCGCAAGGATCGACATCGGCGCGATGGAGGCTCCCGGCGGTGGTGGCGGGGGCGGGGCGAACCTGCGTCGCCGTGGATCGCAGCCGCTGGCAC
>JAEXLY010000331.1 GCA_023444765.1 Pseudomonadota bacterium
CGCGGCGGGCGTGCGCGTGAGCCCGGTGCCGGGCGCCTGCGCGGCGATCGCAGCGCTGAGCGTGGCCGGGCTGGCCAGCGACCGCTTCGCGTTCGAGGGCTTCCTGCCGGCGAGGGCGGCCGCGCGCCGCGAACGCCTGCGGCAGCTGGCGTCGGAATCGCGCACCCTGGTGTTCTACGAGTCCTCGCACCGCATCGTCGAGACGCTCGAGGACATGGCCGCGCTGTTGGGCGGCGAGCGCCCGGCGGTGCTGGCGCGCGAACTGACCAAGCTGTTCGAAACCGTGCTCGACGGCGGACTCGCCGCGCTGCTGGCTGCGGTGCGGGCGGACGAGCACCAGCGCAAGGGCGAGTTCGTGCTGGTGGTGGAAGGCGCGGGCGACGATGCCGATGCGCGGCTTGCCGAAGGCCGGCGCGTGTACGCGCTGCTCAGCGCGCAGTTGCCGCCCTCGGCCGCTGCGCGGCTGGCCGCGGAGATCACCGGGGCGCCGCGCAAGGCCCTCTACGGCAGCTGAGCGGTTCATCGTGCCGGTCAGGCCCGTGCGACAATACGCGCGGCGGAGTCGGCCGGACAGTCGCGTCATCCCTCGCGGATGCCGAGGAAAGTCCGGGCTCCACAGGGCACGGTGCCAGGTAACCCCTGGGCGGCGCGAGCCGACGGAAAGTGCAACAGAAAGATACCGCCTACGTCTTCTTCGGAAGGCCGGCAAGGGTGAAATGGTGCGGTAAGAGCGCACCGCGAGCCTGGTAACAGGCCGGCACGGCAAACCCCACCGGGAGCAAGACCAAATAGGGAGACCATGCCGCGGCCCGCGGTGTCTCCGGGTAGGTTGCTTGAGCGTATCGGCGACGATGCGCCTAGAGGAATGACTGTCCTCGACAGAACCCGGCTTACAGGCCGGCTCCGCCACCTGGACAAAAAAATGCGCACGGCCCCGGGGGGAGAGAGAGGGGGGCCGTGCGCAAGACTCACTTGGACTGTTGGTCGGGCTTTGCACCCTTGCCCACAGTCTCGCGCTGCGCGTCGCCATCCGGGTTGCGCGGGATGCGCAGTGGGGTTGCCGAAGTTGCGGTTTCGCGCCCGCCTCAGCGGCTCGCCGGACGCAGGGGCGACACGCCGATATCGGTGCGGTTCTCGGTCACCACCGGGAGCACGAGGTGGCGGCGGTCCGCGCCGACCTGGAAGCCTTCGCCCAGCAGCAGGTTCAGACCGTGCAGGGTGGCCAGCTGGCGCGCGCCACCCTCGCGAAGCGGGTGTTCCACCAGGACCAGGCTGCCGGCCTCGCCGGGCTGCAGGGTCCAGATCGCGTTGTCCACCACCCGCCAGGGCTCCTCGACCGAGAAGGATCCAGTAGGCAGCGGACGCAGGCCGTCCTCGGTGACGCCCTGCACGCGGCCGCGCTCGCTGCCTTCGGCCAGCAGCAGCGCCGCCTGTCCTTCGATCTGCGCGCGTTCGACCCGGAAGGCGCGCAGCGGGGTGGGCCGGCCCCGGCAATCGGGCGTGTCGCCGTCGCGCCGGCAGGCGTGCAGGCGCCAGCCCTCGTCGTGCCAGCCCGCGTACCAGACCGAACGGTCGTCGCTGGCGTAGACGGCATTGCGCAGCGATGCGCCGGCGACCGCCACCCGGTGCGACACCCCCCGTTGCAGATCGTACTCGTGCAGTTCGTGCCGGCCCCGGGTCCGCAGCACGTACAGCACGCGGCGTCCGTCCGCCGACAGCACCGGCGCCTCCACCCGCCCCGAAGCGTGCCGCGTCAGGCGGCTGGTCTTGCCATCGCGCCGGTCCATCAGCCACAGCTGCGAGCTGCCGTCGCGGTCGCTGGCGAACAACAGCCGGTCGCCCTCGGCCGACATGGCCGCCGAGAAGTCGCGTCCGGACGAGGGCGCCAGGATCCGCCGTTCGCCGCCTTCGAGCGGAACCTCTGCCAGCGCCGACTGCCAGGCTTCCATCTGGAAGGCCAGGTTCCACTCGCGCTGGGCGATGTCCGGGGAACTGGCATCGTGGATGCCCAGCGCGGTGGCGTTGCCGCTGGCCAGGTCGAGCGCGTACAGGGCGCGGTCGCCTTCGTGGTTGGAGGAGAACACCAGGCCCGACCCGTCCGGCAGCCAGTCGAAGCCGCTGATCTCCGACCGCAGCGTGGTCAGCCGCGTCACTTCGCCGCCCATGGTGGCGACCCAGTACAGGTCGGACGTCGGATTGCTGCCGCGACGGAACGCGATGCGGGTGCCGTCCGGCGAGAAGCGCGGGTAGAGATCGACCGGCGTCTCCATCGGCCCGTAGTCGAACGCCTGCGCCGACCAGCCCTGGGCGCGGCGCAGCAGCTGGATGCGGGTGCCGCCGGGACTGCCGGGGATGACCGCCGAATAGGCGATCTGGCCGGCATCGGCAGGATTCCAGTCGAGGTAGACCACGCTGTGGGGTGGACAGTCGGCGAGCTTGAGGTGGCCGCCTCCATCGATGCTGGTGGAGCGGATCTCGCAGCCGGTCCCGTCGGCCGGCCGCCAGACGTAGGCGATCTCGCGGCCGTCGGGCGACCAAGCCGGGCGTTCGGCACGGTCGCCGCCGGCGAGCGCGATCGGCTCGGTGCCGTGCAGCGACTGCAGGAACAGGCGGGGTGGGTCGTCGAGTCCGTCGCGGCGGGTGTACACCAGCCAGTCCCCGCCCGGATTGAGGCGCGGGGTGGCTTCGCTGCCGGGGGCGAACGTCACCCGCCGGGCCGGTTCGGCGGCGGGCGGGGCGGCGGCATCGTCGAGGGTCGGGGACTGCGACGTGCGCTGCCAGGCGGTCGCCGCCAGCGCGACCACCGCCAGTGCCAGCGTCCCGGCCAGCGCCACCGCAGCGAATCGGGCGCCTCGCGCG
>JAEXLY010000023.1 GCA_023444765.1 Pseudomonadota bacterium
GATCCGCCTTGTCGCGGCGGATCCGTCGCCGGAAGACATGGGGGCAATCCCGCCCCCGCCCGTCGTCCCTGCCATGACCTCACATGCTGCCGGCCAGGCATGACAGGACGATGACGGCCGGGACCGACGTGCGCGCGGGAGGCGTCGCCGCTGCGTGAAGCGTCCGCGCGGGCCGCGTGCTACACCAGCGCCTCCTTTTTCCTCCGCTTCCGACCATGGCCACCGCGCACTGGCGCCTGATCATCAACGGCAAGTCCGCCGGCGACGACGACCTGCGCGAGGCCGTGCATGCCATGCGCGCGCGCGGCGCGTCGATCGACGTGCGCGTGACCTGGGAGGAGGGCGATGCCGCGCGCTATGTCGCCGAGGCGGTCGCCGACGGGGCGCACACGATCGTGGCGGCCGGGGGCGACGGCACCCTGGGTGCGGTGGCGGCGGCGCTGGCGGGTAGCGGGCTCCCCGCCGAGGCGCTGCCTGGGTTGGGCCTGGTGCCGATGGGCACGGCCAACGATTTCGCCACCGCCGCCGCCCTTCCGCAGGAGCCATTGCCGGCGCTGGAACTGGTGGCGGCCCATCCGGCGCTGGCGGTGGACGTGCTGCACCTGGAGGCCGATGGCGAGGTTCGCTGGGTCGCCAACCTCGCCAGCGGCGGCTTCGGAACCCAGGTCACGGTGGAAACGCCGGAGGGCATGAAGAAGCTGCTGGGTGGCCTGGCCTACCTGCTCACCGGCCTGTCGCGGCTGGGCAGGATCGAGCCGACCCGCGCGTCCCTGCGTGGTCCCGGCTTCGCCTGGGAAGGCGACTTCATCGCGCTGGGCGTGGGCAACGGACGCCAGGCCGGTGGCGGGCAGGCGCTGTGCCCGGACGCGGTGGTCGATGACGGCCTGCTCGACCTCACCGTGATCCCCGAGCTGTCCGGCGAGATCGCCGCGACCCTCGGCGCAGTCGTCAGCGAGGGCAAGGTCGCCGCGCTCGAGCGGGTGGCCACGCGCGCGCGCTTGCCCTGGGTGGAGATCGTGGCCGAGGCGCCGCTGGCGCTCAACCTGGATGGCGAGCCGGTCGAGGCCCGCCGCTTCCGCATCGAATGCGTCGCGCGCAGGCTGCGCATGCACCTGCCGCCGGACAGTCCGTTGCGATCGCAACCAGCGAAGTCGGTGTAAAACCGCCGGGAAAGCCGCTACATTAACGCCATGGGCGCGTCCGCATTCCCGCATTTCCTTGCAGCCGGCGAAGGCTGGCGATGGTGGCCTGCCGCCGTCGCCACCGCCCGTCCGCATCTCCAGGAAATGCCGCGTGACCACGCCAGAAGAATTCCAGCAATCCGCCGCTGAAGGCCATACCCGCATCCCCGTCGTGCGCGAGGTGCTGTCGGACCTCGACACGCCGCTGTCGGTCTACCTGAAGCTGGCCGACGGCCCCTATACCTACCTGTTCGAGTCGGTCGAGGGCGGCGAGCGCTTCGGGCGCTATTCGATCATCGGCCTGCCGGCCAGGCGTGTCTTCAGCTTCCGCGGCCACACGCTGGAGGTCAGCGAGCATGGCGAGGTCGTGGACAGGCGCGAGGTCGCCGATCCGTTCGCCGAGGTCGAGCGCCTGCGCGCGGAGCATTCGGTGCCGCGCCTGCCGGGACTCCCGGGTTTCAGCGGCGGGCTGGTGGGCTGGTTCGGCTTCGAGTGCATCGAGTACATCGAACCGCGCCTGCGCGCCAACGCCAGGCCCGACGAACTCGGTACGCCCGACATCCTGCTGATGCTCAGCGAGGAAGTCGCCGTCTTCGACAACCTCAAGGGCCGGCTGTACCTGGTGGTGCATGCCGACCCGCGCGAACCGCAGGCGTTCGCACGCGCCAACCGCCGGCTCGACGCGCTGGCGCACCGGCTGCGCCAGGGCGGCGCGGGCTATCCGGAGACCTTGCGTCCGGAGGCCGTGGACGAGGCGCACTTCGAATCGGGTTTCACCCGCGACGGCTTCCTGCGGGCCGTGGCCAGGGCCAAGGAGTACATCGCCGCCGGCGACGCCTTCCAGGTGGTGCTGTCGCAGCGCATGAGCGTGCCGTTCAACGCCCGTCCCGTGGACGTCTACCGGGCGCTGAGGGCGATGAACCCCTCGCCCTACATGTACTTCCTGGATGTCGGCGGCACCCAGGTGGTGGGCTCCTCGCCGGAGATCCTGGTGCGGCTGCAGGGCGGCGAGGTGACCGTGCGTCCCATTGCCGGGACCCGCCCGCGCGGCGCCACCCATGAAGAGGACCTCGCGCTGGAGGCCGAGCTGCTGGCCGATCCCAAGGAGCGGGCCGAACACCTGATGCTCATCGACCTGGGCCGCAACGACGTGGGCCACGTGGCGGAAGCCGGCAGCGTCGAGGTGGGCGAGCGTTTCGTGATCGAGCGCTACAGCCATGTGATGCACATCGTCAGCGAGGTCACGGGCCGGCTGAAACCGGGGCTCAGCTATGCCGACGTGCTGCGTGCGACCTTCCCTGCGGGCACGGTGAGCGGAGCGCCCAAGATCCGCGCGCTGGAGATCATCCGCGAGCTCGAGCCGGTCAAGCGCAACGTCTATGCCGGTGCCATCGGCTACATCGGCTGGCACGGCGATGCCGACACCGCCATCGCGATCCGCACCGCGGTGATCCAGGACGGCCGCCTGCACGTGCAGGCCGGCGCCGGCATCGTGTTCGACTCCGATCCGGACAAGGAATGGGACGAGACCATGAACAAGGGTCGCGCGCTGTTCCGCGCGGTCGCGCAGGCGGCCAGGGGACTCTAGCCATGCATCCTGCCGTTTCCGGCCCGGGCACAAGCGGGCTGCATCTTCGTGGTCGTCGCCTGCGCGATCTTCCCGGGATGACGCCCAACATGCCGCCGGCGTCCGCGCACCCGCCCACTGCCTCCAGCGGCCTGCCGGGGCCGGGGCACGCTCGACGCCCGCTACGCAAGCCGGCGCACCCGCACCACGTCCGGGTCGTCCGCATGTTCGAGCAGGAGCCGTCGCACGCGCGCCTGCCAGGCCTCGCCGAAGCGGCGGCGCTGGGCGGCATCGGCCCTGCCTTGCAGCACCAGCCCGATCAGGCTGCCCTGGTCCGGTTCGATCGCGACCGGGCCCGTATCCAGCAGCACGTCGACGGATTCACCGGTATCGATCCGCCGCAGCCGCAGCGCGCCGCGATCCGCGTCGCCATAGCGCAGCAGGCCGTTGCGCGCGTGGCGTCCACCCAGGCCCTTGAACCCGCCCGATCCGGCCGCGCCGGTGACCAGGCCCAGGACCTGGCCGATCACGCCGGAGACGCCGGCGTCCTCGGCCTGCGGCAGGCTGACTGCGATGTCGCCGCGTTCGGGCAGTGCGTCGCCATACAGGGCCCGCAAGCCGGCGCGGGCGCAGAGCCACGCACCGGCGACGGTGGGGCAGGAGTGGCCTGCCAGACGGACCGCGTCCGCATAGCGGTACTCGATCACGCCGTCGGGCGAGGCGCCGAGCAGTGCCGCCAGCCCGTCGTGCAGGCGCAGCAGCGGCGCCTGCTCGAAGAAGGCGGGGAAGGCCACGGTTCAGGCCCGGACGATGAAGTCGATGACGATCGCGCCCGGCTCGCGCTGGCGATAGAGGATCTCGACCCGGTCACCGAACCGGTCCACCAGCTGGCCCAGGAGCGGCAGCGGATCATGGTCGTTGACGAAGCGCATGGCCTCGCCCGGCTGCAGCGCGCCCAGCGCACCGAAGATGGCCGAATGGCGGAAGCGCCGGGCGATGCCGCGGGCGTCGAAGGGATGGGCGGTGTACTCGGCGGTGCCGGCAGCGTCGGTCATGGAAGTCGTCCTCTACAGGGGGGCGCCAGCATGGGCCGGGCGCCGGACGCCGACCCTGATCCAGGTCAGGGCGCGGCGCGATTGCCGGACGGCGTGGGGCGGAGTGGCGGGCGGGGCGATGGCGCGGAGGGCCGGGCATGCTGCTGATGATCGACAACTACGACAGCTTCACCTGGAACCTCGTGCAGTACCTGCAGGCGCTGGGGGCCGAGGTGAAGGTGGTGCGCAACGACGAGTTGACGGTGGCGCAGATCGACGCGCTGTCGCCGGACCGCATCGTCATCTCCCCGGGGCCCTGTACGCCGAACGAGGCGGGCGTGTCGGTCGGCGTGATCGAGGCGCTGGGCGCGCGCGTGCCGATCCTCGGCGTGTGCCTCGGCCACCAGAGCATCGGCCAGGCCTACGGCGGTCGGGTGGTGCGCGCGGGCCGGATCATGCATGGCAAGACCTCGCCGATCCGCCACGCCGGCAAGGGCGTGTTCGCCAACCTGCCCGATGGCTACGAGGCCACGCGCTACCACTCGCTGGTGGTCGAGCGCGATACGCTGCCGCCAGCGCTGGAGATCACCGCGTGGACCGAGTACGAAGATGGATCGGTCGAGGAAATCATGGGCCTGCGCCACCGCGAGCACCCGGTCGAAGGCGTCCAGTTCCATCCCGAGTCGATCCTGACCGAGCACGGCCACGCGCTGCTGAAGAACTTCCTCGAACGCTGAGGCGCCGTCGGCCAGGCTGGCGTCGCGCAGGGTCCCCGCGGTGGCGTTGCGAATCACCAATCACCAATCACCAATCACGGCTCCCCCATGACCATCACCCCCCAGGAAGCCCTGCAGCGCACCATCGAGCACCGCGAGATCTTCCACGACGAGATGATCGACCTGGTGCGGCAGATCATGCGCGGCGAAGTCTCGCCGGTGATGACCGCCGCGATCCTCACCGGGTTGCGGGTGAAGAAGGAGACGGTGGACGAGATCGCCGCGGCGGCGAAGGTGATGCGCGAGCTCTCGCGCACGGTCGAGGTGCCGGACCGCACGCACCTGGTGGACATCGTCGGCACCGGGGGCGATGGTTCCCACACGTTCAACATCTCCACCGCCAGCATGTTCGTGGCCGCCGCCGCGGGCGCGCGCGTGGCCAAGCACGGCAACCGCAGCGTGTCCTCCAGGTCGGGCAGCGCCGATGCGCTGGAGGCACTGGGAGCCGCGATCGAACTGCAGCCGGCGCAGGTGGCCCGCTGCATCGCCGAGGTGGGCGCCGGCTTCATGTTCGCGCCCATCCACCATCCGGCGATGAAGGCGGTGGCGCCCGTGCGCCGCGAGATGGGTGTGCGCACGATCTTCAACATCCTCGGTCCCCTGACCAATCCCGCCAGTGCGCCGAGCGTGCTGATGGGCGTGTTCCACCCCGACCTGGTCGGCATCCAGGTGCGCGTGCTCAGGGAACTGGGGACCGAGCGCGCGCTGGTGGTCTGGGGCCGCGATGGCATGGACGAGATCTCGCTGGGCGCCGCCACCCTGGTGGGCGAGCTGCGCGACGGCGTGGTGCGCGAGTACGAGATCCATCCCGAGGATTTCGGGATCGGCATGGCCGCCAGCCGCAACCTGCGGGTGGCCGATGCCGCCGAGTCGAAGGACATGCTGCTGGGCGCGCTGCGCGGCGAAGCCGGGTTGCCGCTGGAGATCGTCGCGCTCAATGCCGGCGCTGCGCTGTACGTGGCGGGCGTCGCCGAATCCATCGCCGACGGCATCGCGCGCGCGCGCCAGGCCGTCGCCTCGGGCGCGGCGCTGCGCAAGCTCGAGGAGTTCATCGCCATGACCGGCCGGCTGGCGACGGACGTGGGGTAACCGCAGCCAGCCCCCGACGACCGGACAGGAATACCGACATGCACACCACCCCGTTCGCCGCACTGCCGTCGCCGCCCTATTACGCGGTGATCTTCAGCTCCCAGCGCGCCGGCGCCGACGACGGCTACGCCGAGATGGCCGAACGCATGGTGGAA
The DNA here is from genome assembly GCA_023444765.1 of Pseudomonadota bacterium. Taxonomy (GTDB): domain Bacteria; phylum Pseudomonadota; class Gammaproteobacteria; order Xanthomonadales; family Xanthomonadaceae; genus Luteimonas. The sequence continues at coordinate 5,803 of JAEXLY010000023.1, forward strand.
CTCGCGCAGCAGCAGCCGGGCTTCCTGGGCCTGGAGTCGGTGCGCGGCGCGGATGGCTTCGGCATCACCGTGGCGTACTGGGAAAGCGAGGAGGCGATCCGCGCCTGGCGCCTGCATGCCGAGCATACGGCCGCCCGTGAGCGCGGGCGCGCCGAGTGGTACCTGCATTTCGAACTGCGCGTGGCGCGGGTGGAACGCGCTTACGGCTGGGACCGGGCCGCGGCCGCAGGCTCCGCCGGGCGCGACGACGACCGGGGTCGCGCCGGGCCGCGCGATCCTGCGATCATGCACAACTCCGCGATCCGGCGTGGCGCCGGGAACGCGGATGCCGAAAAGGACAAGTCACCTTGAACCACCTGTTGCGCCCGGCGTTCCCGCGCCGCGACGACATCCTGCAGAAGATCCTGGCGCGCAAGGTCGAGGAGGTCGCCGCGCGCTCCGCGGCCCGGCCGCTGGCGCAGGTGCGTGCCCTGGCCGCCGACATGCCTCCCGCGCGCGGTTTCGCCAGCGCGATCGAGGCGAGGATCGCCGGCGGGGCGCCGGCGGTGATCGCCGAGGTCAAGAAGGCGAGCCCGTCCAGGGGCGTGATCCGGCCGGATTTCCACCCCGCGCAGATCGCCCGCAGTTACGAGGCCGGCGGCGCGGCCTGCCTGTCGGTGCTGACCGACGTGGACTTCTTCCAGGGCGCCGACGCCTACCTGCAGGAAGCGCGCGCGGCCTGTGCGCTGCCGGTACTGCGCAAGGATTTCACCGTCGATCCCTACCAGGTGCACGAGGCGCGCGCGCTTGGCGCCGACTGCATCCTGCTGATCGTGGCCGCCCTGTCCGACGGCCAGCTGGCCGAATTGTCCGGTGCCGCGATGGAGCTGGGCCTGGACGTGCTGGTCGAGGTGCACGACATCGACGAGCTCGAGCGCGCCATCCAGGTGCCGGCGCCGCTGCTGGGCATCAACAACCGCAGCCTGCGCACCTTCGACGTGTCGCTCGACACCACGCTGTCGCTCCGGGGGGCGGTGCCGCGCGACCGGCGGCTGGTCACCGAGAGCGGCATCCACACCGCGGCCGACGTCGCGCGCATGCGCGAGGCCGGCATCGACGCCTTCCTCGTGGGCGAGGCGTTCATGCGCGAGTCCGATCCGGGTGCGGCGCTGCGCCGGCTGTTCTTCCCGGCATGAACGGGCACGCAGGCCCACGCCAGCCGCTGCGGGTGGTGTTCGACTTCGACCACACGCTCTACGACGGCGATTCGGGCAGCCACCTGTTCGCCTGGCTGATCCGGCGCAGCTGGTGGCGTACCGCGCTTGCCCTGCTGGCCACGCCGGTGCTCGGGCCGATGGTGGCGTTCCTGCCCACGCGGCGCTACGGCATCTCCGGCTATGTCTGGATCGGCACGGTCGGCATGCGCGGCCCGCGCACCCTGGACGACGCCATCGACCGCTATGTGGCCGGCCATGAGGCGCAGATCCGGCAGCGGCTGCTGCCGGTGGCGCTGGACGTGCTGCACCGGCATCGCGAGGCCGGCGACCGCGTGGTGATCGCCACGGGCGCGCCCCCGGAACTGGCCCGCGCGATCCTGGCCTTCGTCGCGCACGAGGCGGTCCCGGTGATCGGGACCGTGGTCGGCCCGCGCCTGGGGGCGATCGTGGCCGTGCGCCACTGCCACGCCGAGGAGAAGATGCGGATGCTGCGCGAACAGGAGCTGGGCGAGGTCGACATCGCCTATTCCGACTCCAGCGCCGACCTGCCGCTGCTGCTGGCGGCGCGTTCGCCGGTGGTGGTCAATCCCAAGCGCGGCAACGAGGCGATGTTCCGGCGGCGGCTGGGGCCCGGCACGCCGGTCCTCAACTGGGGCTGTCACGATCGGGGCGGAGATCCGGTGGCGGGATCCTGAGGCTGCCCGGCGACAGGGTCCTACGCGTCGCCCAGGCGCTTGATGAAGCGGACCGTGCCGTCGCTGAAGCCGCAGGCGCGGTAGAAGGCATGGGCGTCGGTGCGCTGGGAGCCGCTGGACAGCTCCAGGCGCGCGGCCCCGCCGCGGCGTGCGCGACGCTCGGCTTCGCGCAGCAGCTGCCGCCCGAGCCCCTGGCCGCGCGCCGAGGCGCTCACCACCAGCGCGGTGATGCGGCAGGTGGTGGTGTCCAGCGGCAGGTAGTACATGAAATCCAGTGCCACCAGGCCTGCGACCGCGCCATCCACCCGGGCGACCACCAGGGCCTGCCGGTCGTTGTCCAGGATCGCGCTGATGCGGCGTGCCGCATCCTCCACGTCGCAGGGGTAGCCCAGCTCGCAGAGCAGGGCAGCCACGTCGTCCGCGTCGAGCAGGCCCGCGCTGCGCAGGTCGGCGTCCGGCAGGTCGCCCCGGTGCGCGAACGGGCCGTTGCTCATCGGGTCCCGTACAGCACGATGGTCTTGCCGCGGGCGTGCAGCTTGCCGTCCGCCTGCAACTTCTTGAGCACGCGTCCGGCCATCTCGCGCGAGCAGCCCACCAGCCGCGCCAGCTCCTGGCGCGAGACGCGCAGCTGGGTGCCCTCGGGATGGCTCATCGCCTCGGGCTCGCGGGTCAGGTCGTGCAGCGTCCGGGTAATGCGGTCGGTCACGTCCAGAAAGGCCAGGCGCCCGGCCTTGCGGCTGGTGTCCAGCAGCCGGCGCGAGAGCTGGGCGCCGATGGCGTACATGATCGAGGTGGCGTCGTTGGCCAGGGTGCCGTCGAACAGCTGGTACAGCCGTTCGTAGCTGATCTCGGCCAGTTCGGTCGGCACGCGCGTGCGCAGGATCACCTCGCGCACGTCGGTTTCGATGAACAGCCCCATCTCGCCGACGAATTCGCCGGCGCCGAAATAGCCCAGCACCAGCTCGCGGCCGTCGTCCTCCTCGGTGATGATGCTCACCGAGCCGTTGACGACGTAATAGAGGGTGCCGGCGGGGTCGCCCGGCCGGAACACCTCCGTGCGCGGCGGGTAGCGCCGGCGGTGGCAGTGGGCCAGGAAGCGTTCGATGGTCGCGGGGGACGGCGCCATCGGGTGGGAGGGGCGTCGATAGCTGCTGATGAGGGCCACAGGGCTGGGTTTCATGCAAGGGTGAACGGGGGATGCGGTGAGAGTAGGCCGTCCTCGGCCGGCGAGCAAACGTCTTGCCCCCACGGTCACCCGCTTTGCCGCATAATTCCGCCCTTCGTCCGCCCGACCGGGGTCCGTCCGACGTGGTCAAGCCGTTGCCTCGCCTGAAGCTCCAGGGCTTCAACAATCTCACCAAGTCCCTGTCGTTCAACATCTACGACGTCTGCTACGCGGCGTCGGAGGAGGAGCGCCGGCGCTATATCGAGTACATCGACGAGCAGTACGATGCCGACCGGCTGACCCAGATCCTGACCGACGTGGCCGAGATCATCGGCGCCAACATCCTCAACATCGCCCGCCAGGACTACGACCCCCAGGGCGCGTCGGTGACCATCCTCATCTCCGAGGAGCCGGTGATCGACAAGAAGGACGCCGGCAAGGGGCTGATCTCCGATGCGGTGGTGGCGCACCTGGACAAGTCGCACATCACGGTGCACACCTATCCGGAAACCCATCCGGACAACGGCATCGCGACCTTCCGCGCCGACATCGACGTGTCGACCTGCGGGGTGATCTCGCCGCTGAAGGCGCTGAACTACCTGATCGAGAGCCTCGAGTCGGACATCGTGGTGATGGACTACCGCGTGCGCGGCTTCACCCGCGACATCAAGGGCAAGAAGCACTTCATCGACCACAAGATCAACTCGATCCAGGACTACCTGGCCAAGAACATCAAGGCCCGGTACGAGATGCTCGACGTCAATGTCTACCAGGAGAACATCTTCCACACCAAGATGCACCTGAAGGACTTCGACCTCGACCAGTACCTGTTCGAGGAAAAGGCGCGCAACCTGTCATTCAAGGAGCGCATGAAGATCGAGGCGCGGCTCAAGCGCGAGATCGAGGAGCTGTATCACGGCCGGAACCTCGTCGATTGACGAGGGGTGAGTCGTGACTGGTGATTGGTGATTCGAAAGAGCGCCCGCCACCAGACCAGGGCCCCGCCGAAGCGGGGCCTTTGCTTTTTGCGAATCACCAATCACGAATCACAGCCTGTACGCCACGGTCTTCATCACCTTCGAGGCCGCCGCCATCAGGGTCGGGATCGGTTGCGGCAGGATGCGGGCGCCGGCCATCTCGGCCTCCAGCGCGTGGCGGGCCTCGTCGGCCTTCATCTGCTCCAGGATCTCGCGGCTGCGCCGGTCGGCGACGGGCAGGTCCTGCAGGTGCTCGTCCAGGTGCGCTTCCACCTGGCGCTCGGTCTCGACCACGAATCCCAGGTTCCAGCCGTCGCCGCGCAGCCCGGCCAGTACGCCCAGCGCGTAGCTGCCGCCGTACCAGAGCGGGTTGAACAGGCTGGGGCGGCTGTCGAGTTCGCGCAGGCGGTCGGCGCACCAGGCCAGGTGGTCGGTCTCCTCCTGCGCCGCCTCCAGCAGGTGTTCACGGGTGGCCTCCTCGCGCGCGACCGCGGCCTGGCCGAAATACAGGCCCTGGGCGCAGACCTCGCCGACATGGTTGATCCGCATCAGCCCCGCGGCATGGCGGCGCTCGCCGGGCGAGAGCGCGGCGTCCGGGGTGTCGCCGGCCGGATTGCCGCGGCTGGCGGCCGGCTGGCCGAGCACGGTCTCCAGCGCGCGCTGGGCCTCGACCAGGATGCGGTCGAGCCGGTCGAGGCGCCGGGGGGCGCCGGGCGGGGGGGCGGGGGGGGGGGGGGGGGGGGGGGG
>JAEXLY010000048.1 GCA_023444765.1 Pseudomonadota bacterium
CCCCCCCCCCCCCCCCCCCCCCCCCCGGCCCCCCGCCCCCCCTTCGATCGCTCACCCCGCCCGCCCACGCCGCCAGCAGGACGCGGCACGACCGGCGGGCCGAAGGCGCCGGCATGGCAGGCGCGTGTCACGGCCCTGACCCGAGCCGCGATCCTGGCGCAAGTCGCTTCCCTCGGGCTGCCTGCGGCAGCCGCCAGCGCCTGGAGCGGGGCCGCGGCGCGATGCCTGGCAGCGGCGGCGTGCGTCGCCGCCTTTCCCCCGGAATGAGCCCGTCCGCCCCGGCCGCGCCGGCGCGGCCGCCGCGCCTGCCTCCGGTCCCGTTACTGGGTCCAGCGACCCGGACCGGTGGACTCGGGCAGCACCTGTGCGGACAGCCGGCGGTCATGGTTCAGCAGGCGCACCGCGTCGGCGAGGATCGCGGCCGACTCGCGCAACAGCGGGTCGGGGCGCTCCTCGGCCGCCTTCTCGCGCGCGGCGTCCTCGGCCACGTTGCGTTCGTTTGCCTGCAGGCCATCGTCGTTGCCCGCGTCCGCCAGCGGGTCGAGCGCCAGCCCCAGCGCCTTGCGCTCTTCCTGCCGGCGTTTGCGCTTGGACTCGTCGCGATCGCGCTCGGCGCGGCGTTGCGCCTCGTTGAGCGAGACGTACTTCTTCTCCCGCTCGGCGCGGAACTCGGCGACATCCTCGGCCCACCAGCGGAACTCGTGATCTCGCGCCACGCGCTGCTGGTGCAGCGCCTGCAGCTTGGGCAGCAACGGGGCGAAGTCGCCGTAGCGCTGGTGCGGCACGGCCGCGATCTGGCGCCACTCCAGCGCATTGTCGTAGGTGCTTTCGCCGAACTCGCTGGCATCCACCGTCACCGGGAACGCCAGGTCGGGCACGATGCCACGGTTCTGGGTGCTGCTGCCGCCCGGCAGGAAGAACTGGGCGATGGTCAGCTTGACGTGCCCGTAGCGGTCGCCCTCCGAGGCCGGCCAGCGGTCGAGCGGCACGATGTTCTGGACGGTGCCCTTGCCGAACGAGGTCTCGCCGATCACGAGGCCGCGCCCGTAATCCTGGATCGCGCCGGCGAAGATCTCCGAGGCCGAGGCCGAACCGCGGTTGATCAGCACCGCAAGCGGGCCGTCCCAGGACACACCCGCCGTCCGGTCGCTTTCCACGCTGACGCGGCCGCCGGATTCACGGACCTGCACCACCGGCCCCTTGTCGATGAACAGCCCGGTCAGCTCGATCGCCTCGTTGAGCGAACCTCCACCGTTGCTGCGCAGGTCCAGCACCACGCCATCGATGCCCTCGGCGCGGAACCCGCGCAGCAGCCGCGCCACATCGCGAGTAGCCGACGTGTACTCGCCGTCGCGGCTGCGGCGGCCTTCGAAGTCCTGGTAGAACGCGGGCAGCTTGATCACGCCGATGCGCTTCTCGGCACCGCCCTCGACCGCAGGCAGGGTGATGACCTCGGACTTGGCCGCCTGCTCCTCGAGCTTGATGCGGGCGCGGGTCAGCACGATCCGCACCGGGGTGCTGTCGAGCGTGGCCTCGCCCGGAATCACGTCCAGCCGGACCTGGGTCTCCTTCGGGCCCTTGATCTTCTCGACCACGTCGTCCAGACGCCATCCAACCACGTCCTCCATCGGCCCGCTGGCGCCCTGGCCGACGCCGACGATGCGGTCGCCCGGCTTGAACTTGCCGCTGAGCGCGGCCGGCCCACCGGCGATCAGCTCGCGGATCACCACCACGTCGTCCTGCTTCTGCAGTTGCGCGCCGATCCCTTCCAGCGACAGCGACATGCTCTGCGTGAACAGCTTCGCCGTCCGCGGACTCATGTAATCGGTATGCGGGTCGACCGTGGACGTGTAGGCGTTGAGGAAGGTCTGGAACGCATCCTCCTGCTTGAGCGCGGCGACGTTGTTGGCGAGGTTCAGGTAGCGCCTGTCGAGCGTCTTGCGGATCTCGTCGGGCTGCTTGCCGGCGAGCTTGAGGCGCAGCCAGTCGTTGCGCACCGACTGCTTCCAGAGCGCGTCCAGTTCCGCGGCGTCCCGCGCCCACGGCGCGTCCTCGCGGTCGTACTCCCAGCGGTCCTCGCCGGTGAAGTCGAAGATGTCCTGCTTGAGCAGTTCGCGGGCGCTGGCGACACGATCGGCCACGCGCTGCTTGTACACCGCGAAGATCGCGTACGCGGGTTCGAGGTTGCCGCTGCGCACGTTCTCGCCCATCTGCGCCTTGTAGGCCTCGAACCGGGCGACGTCCTGGGCGGTGAAGAACAGCTTCGAACCGTCCAGCGATTCGAGGTAATGGTCGAAGATCTCCGCCGACATGGTCGCGTCGAGCGGACGCGGCCGATAGGCGTAGCGGCTGTCGGACAGCAGCCCGTAGACGAGCTTGGAGGTGGTGACCTGCTCGGCCGTGGGCGCTCCCGGCAGCGCATCGTCCTGACTGCGCGCCATCAGCCCCAGCGGCACGGCCAGCGCCAGGACGACCAGGGTGGCGGGGACGAGGCGGTTCAATTTCATCGGGAACGGTCCTGAGAGTACGGTCCGGGGACGCCGCGGCCACGATGCCGCCAGGCTTGGACCCCGTGCCAGTGCATAAAGTTGCGCTGCGCGGCCCACTCTATCGGCCCGCGGGGCAGGTCGTGTGAACGCTGCCAGCACGGCCGTATCCGGCACGCCCGGCCGCCAGCGACGGTCAGTCCCCCGCAGGGAGGAGCACGCGGCAGGCCGCCTCAGGCGGCCACGCCCGCTTCCTTCGCCTGGCGGTCCGCATGGTAGGACGAGCGCACCAGCGGCCCCGACGCCACGTGGCTGAATCCCAGCGACATGCCGTAGTCCTCCAGGGCCTTGAACTCCTCGGGCGTCCAGTAGCGCAGCACCGGGTGATGGTGCGCCGATGGCTGCAGGTACTGGCCGATGGTGACCATCTCCACGTCGTGCGCGCGCAGGTCGCGCAGGGTGCCCTGCACCTGCTCCATGGTCTCGCCCAGGCCCAGCATGATGCCGCTCTTGGTGGGGACGCCAGGGTGCTGGGCCTTGAACTTCTGCAGCAGGGTCAGCGACCACTGGTAGTCGGCACCGGGGCGCACGTTGCGGTAGAGCTCGGGCACGGTCTCGACATTGTGGTTGAACACGTCCGGCGGCGCGGTGGCCAGGATCTCCAGCGCGCGCTCCATGCGGCCGCGGCCGCGGAAGTCGGGAGTGAGGATCTCGATCCGGATCGCGGGCGACTGCGCCCGCACTGCGCGGATGCAGTCGACGAAGTGCTGGGCGCCGCCATCGCGCAGGTCGTCGCGGTCCACCGAGGTGATGACCACGTACCTCAGGCCCATGTCGGCGATGGTGTTGGCCAGGTTCAGCGGCTCGGCCGGATCGGGCGGCTTCGGCCGGCCATGGGCCACGTCGCAGAACGAGCAGCGGCGGGTGCAGACCTCGCCCAGGATCATGAACGTGGCGGTGCCGTGGCCGAAGCACTCGTGGATGTTCGGGCAGCTGGCTTCCTCGCACACGGTGACCAGGCGGTTGGCGCGCAGCTTGGACTTGAGCGCGGCGACCGCGCCATTGGACGGAATCCGCACGCGGATCCAAGAGGGCTTGCGCAGCACCGGCGCGTCCACGAAATCCACCGGCGACCGCGCGATCTTGTCGCCGGCCAGTTGCTTGGCGCCCGCCTCCAGCGGCGCCGGAGCGGCCTGCTGCACGACCTGCAGGGGGATGGAGCGCGGGCTGGACTCGGACATGACGGCTCAGGCGGCTCCGGCCGCGGCGATGGGAAGGGGGTTGGCCAGGTCGGGCGCGGGCGCGGGACGCAGCGCCAGCCCGAACTGCCGGGCCAGTTCATCCAGCAGGACGGGCTTGACCGCGTCCATGCCCGACGGACCGCCCAAGTCTAGCATCGAGGTCACCTGCAGCCCGGCGTATCCGCAGGGATTGATGCGGCGGAACGGCTCCAGGTCCATCGCGATGTTGAAGGCCAGCCCGTGGAACGTGCGGCCATGGCGGACGCGGATGCCGAGCGCGGCGACCTTGGAGTCGCCGACGTACACGCCCGGCGCCCCCTCGCGACGCACGCCGAGGATGTTCCACTCCGCCAGCGTGTCGATGATCGCCTGCTCGATCCGGCAGACATAGTCGCGCACGCCCAGCGCCATCCGGCGGATGTCCAGCAGCGGATAGACCACGACCTGCCCCGGCCCGTGATAGGTGACCTGGCCGCCGCGGTCGACATGCAGGACGGGGATCGCGCCGGGAGCCAGCACGTGCTCGGGCCTGCCTGCCTGGCCGAGGGTGAACACCGGCTCGTGCTCCACCACCCACAGCTCGTCCAGCGATTCGGGACCGCGCGCATCGGTGAAACGCTGCATTGCACGCCAGACCGGCTCGTACGGCCGTCGCCCCAGGTCGCGGACCAGGCACACGGCCGATTCCCGGGCAGCCATCCCGGCAGGACGGACAGCCGCGACGCTCATCGCGCGCTCCGGCCCGTCGGCGACAAGCGGGCGGGCCCTGCCGTCACAGCGTCCACTTCACCTCGGGATGGTTGCGAAGCGCCGTGTGCGCAGCCTCGTACTCGCCGCGATCGGCCGCCCGGAAGCTCAGCTTGACCGAGACGAAGCGCCCGCCACTGCTCTGGCGCCACTGGATCGTTTCCTCGAGCACGGTCAGCCCGGCCCCGGTGAGCAGGCGCGGAATCTCACCCTCCAGGTCGATTCCGGCAGGCCCCATGGCCGTGATCTCGAACACGCCGGGGAACTGGAAGCCGTGGTCGG
>JAEXLY010000096.1 GCA_023444765.1 Pseudomonadota bacterium
CCCCCCCCCCCCCCCCCCCCCCCCCCCCCCCGCCCCCGCGGCCCGGCCGGGGCGCCCCCGCGACCTTCTTCCTGGTCGGCGAGCTGATCGACCGCCATCCGGAGATCGTGCGGCGGATCGTCGAGGAAGGACACGAGCTGGGCAACCATTCGTGGAGCCATCCGTCGATGTCGGGCATGCCGATCGAGGCGCAGATGGAGGAGATCGCGCGCACCGATGCCCGGCTCGAGGCGTTCGACAGCAGGTCCAGGCACCCCTTCCGCCCTCCCTTCGGCAGGCTGCCGCGCGACCTGCTCCTGCGTTTCGCCCGCACCGGCCGCACGATCGCGTTCTGGTCCTACGACAGCAACGACTACCAGCGCCTGCCCGCGGCCACCCTGCTCGAACGGGTGCGCGCAGATCCTCCGAAGTCCGGCGACGTGGTGCTGATGCACGACGACAACGCCGACACCGTCGCGCTGCTGGCGAGCCTGCTGCCCCAATGGCGCGCCGAGGGATACGCGGTGCGCGCGATGCCGGCGGGGCGCTGATGCGGGTCCTCTACCATCACCGCACCGCCGGGCGGAACGTCGAGGGCGTGCACATCCGCGGAGTGGTGGGAGCCCTGCGGGAACTCGGCCACGAGGTGCGCGTGCTGTCCTTCCCCGGCGCCGATCCGGAACACGAGCCGGAAGGCAGCCGCGAGCCCCGCAAGGGCCTGCTCGCCCGGCTTGCCACGCGCCTGCCTGGCGTGTTCTTCGAACTCGCCGAGCTCGCCTACAACCTCGTCACCCTCTGGCGCATGCCCCGGGTGCTGGGTGAATTCCGGCCCGACTTCATCTACGAACGTTACTCCCTGTTCCTGTTCGCGACAGTGTGGCTGGCGCGCAGGCGCGGCATCCCCGTGATCCTGGAGATCAACGATTCGGCGGTGGTGGAACGCGTGCGTCCGCTGTACCTGCGTCCGCTGGCGCGGCGCATCGAGCGCTGGTGCCTGACCCGGGTGACCGGCCTGGTTTTCATCTCCACCCACTTCCAGCAACTGCTGACCGCGCATTACGGCGACCTGCCGCCGTCGGTGGTCTCGCCCAATGCGGTCGACGCGCGTTTCGATCCCGGCCGCCACGACCGCGACGCGCTGCGCCGACGGCACGGGCTCGAGGGCCGCGTGGTCTGCGGGCACATCGGCGCGTTCGCCTACTGGCACGGGCTCCCGGCCTTCGTCAGCGCGATGCTTGACCGCCTCGACGAGTTTCCTGCGTTAACCCTGTTGCTGGTCGGCGATGGCGCCGACCTGCCCGCAGTGCGCCGGGAAGTGAAGGCCCGCGGGCTCGAGGACCGCGTCCGGCTCCCCGGCCGGGTTGCCCACCACACGATACCGGAGTGGATCGCCTGCATGGACTACGCGTTCCTGCCAGACTCCAACGAGTACGGCTCGCCCATGAAACTGTTCGAGCTGATGGCGATGGGCGTGGCGGTCGTCGCGCCCGACTACGATCCCGTGTCCGAGGTCGTGGTGGACGGCGACACCGGCTGGCTGTTCCCGCGCAAGCAGATCGGAGCCTGCATCGAGCGCGTGCTCGCGCTGGCCGGGCAACCGCCGGAGCGGGCGCGCGTCGGGGCCGGCGCACGCGCCTACGTGGAGCGCGAGCGGCGGTGGCGCAACAATGCCGAGCAGATGCTGTCGCTGCTGCCGGGCGCGGGGACGCGCTGATGTCGACGCCCGCCCCGATCGGGCTGCTGCCCGCGTTCCTGGCGGTCGCCGCGCTGCTGTTGGCGGGCGCCGCACTCGTGGTCTGGCGCTTCGTCCGGGCGCGGAACATGCAGATCTGGCTCCCGGCGTACCTGCGCCGCCGCAAGCGGCCCGCCGTGGCCGGCCCGACCCATGTCATGTTCTGCTTCGTCGACCACTTCGAGCCGATGCACGGGCGGCCGGCGCTGGACGTGCAACGCGCCCGGGTGGACCGCTGGTGCCGCGAATACCGTGCGCTGGCCACGCGCCACCGCGATGCCGATGGCCGGCCGCCGCAACACGTGTTCTTCTACCCCGAGGAGGAATACCTCGAGGAGCACCTGGCGAAGCTGGAACGGCTGTGTCGCGACGGCTACGGCGAGATCGAGGTGCACATCCACCACGACGACGACACCGAAGCCAACTTCCGCGACACCATCACCCGCTTCAAGACCCTGCTGCACGAGCGCCACGGCGCCCTGTCCCGCCATCCCGGGACCGGCGAGCTGATGTTCGGCTTCATCCACGGCAACTGGTGCCTGGACAACTCCAGCCCCGACGGGAGCTGGTGCGGACTCGACAACGAACTGGTCCTCCTGCGCGAACTGGGCTGCTATGCCGACTTCACCATGCCCTCGGCGCCCAGCCCGACCCAGACCCGCATCATCAACTCGATCTACTACGCCACCGACGACCCGGCACGCCCCAAGTCGCACGACCACGGCACCCCGGTGCGCGCCGGCGCACCGGCCGAGGGCGACCTGCTGCTGGTGCAGGGCCCGGTCGGCCTGAACTGGCGCGACCGCCGGCATGGCTTCGTGCCGCGCGTGGAGAATGCCGACATCCGTTCGAACTACCCGCCCACACCTGCGCGCGTGGACGGCTGGATCGATGCGGGCATCCATGTCGAGGGCCGCCCGGAGTGGGTGTTCGTGAAGATCCATACGCATGGCGCCCCGGAGAAGGACGCGGAAGTCGTGCTCGGCCCCGCGGTGGATGCGATGCACACGCGGCTGGAGGAGGCCTACAACGACGGCGAACGCTACGTGCTGCACTACGTGAGTTCCCGCGAGATGTTCAACATCATCAAGGCCGCCGAAGCCGGCCATGGCGGCAACCCGAACGACTACCGCGACTTCGTCCTGCCGCCGCCGGCGGCGTCCTGGGCAGGCTCGCGCGCGAGCGGGAAACCGGCCGAGGGACTGGAGCTGGCATGCACTGGATGATCAAGGCGGGAATCCAGAACTCGGTCGCACTGCTGCCCGACCCGCTGTCGCACCAGATCTACTATGCGATCCAGCGCCGCTTCGGCGGGCTGCGCTCGATCTCGGTGGAGGACAAGCTGCGCCAGGGAATCGGGGTGGCCGAACGTGCCGGCCGTAACGGGCTGCGCGTCGCCGGCGCACGCGTGCTCGAGGTGGGGACGGGGCGCCGCCTCAACCTGCCGCTGTCGCTGTGGCTGCAGGGCGCGTCCGAGGTGACGACGGTGGACCTCAATCCCTACCTGCGACCCGAGCTGGTGCAGGAGGACCTGCGGCAGATGCGCGACGAGCGCGCGCGCGTGGAGGCGCTGTTCGGGGAGCGCCTGGATGCCGCGCGCCTGGACACGCTGCTGGCGCTGGCCGACGACTTCGACCTCGGCCGCCTGCTGGACACCTGCTCGATCCGCTACCACTCGCCCGGCGATGCCGCGCGCGTCGCGCTGGAGGACGGCTCGATCGACCTGCACGTCTCCTACGAGGTGTTCGAGCACATCCCCGCGCCGGTGCTCGAAGCGATCCTCCGCGAAGGCAGCCGGTTGCTGTCCGCGCGTGGCCTGCTGGTCCACTACATCGACTTCAGCGACCACTTCTCCCATTCCGACCCGCAGATCGGCCCGATCAACTTCCTGCAGTACGGGGAGCGTGCCTTCGGCCTCCTCGCAGGCAACCGCTACATGTACATGAACCGCCTGCGCCTGGACGACTTCCAGGAGATATACGACCGCGCCGGACAGCAGGTCGTCGAACAGGTGGCCAGTCCCGACGCATCCACCCGGGAACGGCTGGCGCGTGGCGAGCCGCCGCTCGCGCCGCCCTTTGCCGGCAAGTCGCGCGAGGTGCTGGCCACGCTCAACGCCTGGATGGTCTCGCGCCCGCAGGCGGCCGCGGCATGAATGCCGCCACGCCAGGCCAGCGGCTGGTCAGCGTGGTCATGCCGCTGTACAACGCCGAGCGCTTCCTGCGCCGCCCGGTCGAGTCCGTCCTGGCCCAGTCGCACGGCGAACTTGAACTGATCGTGGTGGACGACGGGTCCGCCGACGGCGGTGCAGACATCATCGATGACTACGCCCGCGGCGACCGGCGCATCCGGCTGGTACGCGGGGGGCGCAATCGTGGCGTCGCCGCCGCACGCAACAACGCCATCGAGCTGGCCCGCGGCCGCTACGTCAGCTTCCTCGACAGCGACGACTGGTGGCATCCGGACAAGCTGAAGCGCCAGCTCGAAGCGCTCGAACGGGACGAGGCGGCAATCGCCTATTCCAGCTACCAGCGCGTCGCCGAGGACGGCGGCCTGCTCGGCGTGGTGGAGCCGCCGGCACGGGTCGGCCACCGCGAGATGCTGCACAGCAACCACATCGGCAACTGCACCGGCATCTACGACCGTACGCGGCTGGGAGGCGACGGGCGGTTCCGCCGCATGGGTCACGAGGACTACGTGTTCTGGCTCGAGCTGGTCCGTCGCGCCGGCCAGGCCGTGCGTGCGGACGGCGACGGGCCGCTGGCCTACTACTTGGTGCGCAGCGGCTCGGTGTCCAGCAACAAGCTGCGCGCAGCCCGGTGGCAGTGGCGGATCTACCGTGAGGTCGAAGGCCTCGACGCGGTGCAAAGCGCGTACTACATGATGCATTACACACGGAACGCCCTCGGCAAGCGCCGCTGACGCCACGCCGACGGGCCGCTCGCGAGAACGCCCATGACTCCTGTCGTCACCATCATCATCACGCCCCGCGACCGCTACACCGGCCTCGACGAATGCGTCGACGCCGTCTACCGCCATACTCCGCAGCCGTTCCGGCTCTGGATCATGGACCTCGACTATCCCGAGTCCATCATCGCGCCAGTGCGCCGGCAGCTCGAGGGGCGCGCGGAAGCGCGCTTCTTCGACCTCGGCCTGCGCACGCCCATGGACGCCCTGCGCGAAGCGCAACCGCTCATCGACACGCCGGCCGTGGTCCTGCTCGACAACGACTCGCGCGTCACCGAGGGATGGCTGGCGCCGCTGCTCGCCGCGCTCGGCGACGGCCACGCCGTGGTCTCCCCGCTGATCCTGGAGCGCGAAGGCGTGGACCGGGGCGCGCCGTTGCGCAACCACCTCTATACCGGCGAGATCCGCGTGGTCGACGTGGAGGGAACGCCCTACCTGATCGAGCACAAGCATTTCCGCCGCACCGAAGTGCCGGAACTGCCCAGGGAACGGGCTCGCACGGGCACCTTCGAACTGCATTGCGTCCTGTTCGACGGCGAGGTGTTCAAGCGCATCGAACTGCCGTCGATGGTGATCCGCGAGCACCTGGACATCTCGCTGCAGGTGGCCGCGATGGGCCGCACGATGGTGGTCGAACCGCGCTCGGTGGTCCACTTCGACAACCTCGGAACGCGCATGGCGCTGGCGGACATGCGCTTCTTCTTCTACCGCTGGGGCCGCAGGCTGACCGGCCCGTCATCGCGGCTGTTCGAGCGGCGCTGGGGTTACCGCTTCTACTCCGAGCAGGCGATGTACAACTGGGTGGTCAGGCGCAAGGCCTTCCTGGCCGCGCGCTGGTTCGGCGCGCCGATCGGCCTGGCCAACCGCGCCACCCAGGTGGCGAAGAAGCTGTTCTGCCGGGACTGGGATCCGCTGCCCGATCCCGAGGGCGCCTCGCGTCCCCTGCTGGCCGCCGGCGTGCCGCCGCAGCTGAGCCACGACCTGCGCTGAGCGGCGGCGCCGACGGATTCCGGCGCGCGGAAACATCGCGTCCGCGGGCGCATTGCAACTGCTCCGGTCCCGGCGCAGGCGTCGTCGCCGCGGCACCCCGGTTCGCCGGGACGCTGCGCATGCGGGGACGTGGATACCGGCGCAAGCGTGTCACCGCGGAACCACGGCCCGCGGCACGCGTGCCGGCCGGAGGGAGGATCAGTCCAGTTGCGCCATCGCGCCGCGCAGCCAGCCCTGGAACCTGCGCCACAGCACCAGCGCCGCCGGCGTGATCCGCAGCTGTGCCGGTGGCTTCGAGGCGGCAGCGGACGGCGCCGCAGCCGCCGGCCGCGCCTGCGCTCCTTCCATCGCGGCAA
>JAEXLY010000128.1 GCA_023444765.1 Pseudomonadota bacterium
GATGCTGATGTTCGACCGCATCACCCACATCGACGACGACGGCGGCGCCCACGGCCTGGGCCGGGTCGAGGCCGAGCTCGACATCCGCCCGGACCTGTGGTTCTTCCAGTGCCACTTCGCGGGCGACCCGGTGATGCCCGGCTGCCTGGGCCTGGACGCGATGTGGCAGCTGGTCGGCTTCTACCTCACCTGGCAGAAGCTGCCCGGGCGCGGGCGCGCGCTGGGCGCGGGCGAGGTCAAGTTCACCGGCGAGGTGGGCCCGGACGCGAAGCTGGTGCGCTACGAGATCGACATCAAGCGCGTCATCCGGCGCAAGCTGATCCTGGCCATCGCCGACGCGCGCATGTACTGCGACGGCAAGGAGATCTACACCGCCAGCGACCTGCGCGTGGGCCTGTTCCAGCGGGAAGGCGAGCCATGAGCCTAGCGCTGGGCCCCCGTCGGGTGGTGATCACCGGGGCGGGCATCGTCTCGTGCATCGGCAACGACCTGGACACCGTCGCCACGGCCCTGCGCGAGGGCCGCCCGGGCATCCGCTTCGACCAGCAGTTCGCCGACAAGGGCCTGCGCAGCCAGGTGTCGGGCGTGCCGCAGGTGGACCTGGAAGCGCAGATCGACCGCAAGCTGCGCCGCTTCATGGGCGACGCCGCGGCCTATGCCTACATCGCGCTGCGCGACGCGATCGCACAGTCGGGGCTGGTCGAGGACCAGGTCTCGAATCCACGCACCGGCCTGATCATGGGCTCGGGCGGTGGCTCGCCGACCAACCAGATCGAGTCGGCCGACACCCTGCGCGAGCGCGGCATCCGACGCGTCGGCCCCTACCAGGTCACCCGCACGATGAGCTCGACCGTGTCGGCCTGCCTGGCCACGGCGTTCGGCATCAAGGGCTTGAACTATTCGATTTCCTCGGCCTGCGCCACCTCGGCGCACTGCATTGGCGTGGCCGCGCAGCAGATCCAGGCGGGCCTGCAGGACGTGGTGTTCGCCGGCGGCGGCGAGGAAGTCAGCTGGGGCATGGCCATGCTGTTCGACGGCATGGGCGCGCTGTCGACGAAATACAACGACACCCCCGAACGCGCCTCGCGACCCTACGACACCGGGCGCGACGGCTTCGTCATCGCCGGCGGCGGCGGCGCGCTGGTCCTTGAAAGCCTGGAACACGCGCAGGCCCGGGGCGCGACGATCCTCGGCGAACTGGTCGGCTTCGGCGCCAGTTCCGATGGCGAGGACATGGTGGCGCCGTCCGGCGACGGCGCCATCGCCTGCATGCGCCTGGCGATCGAGGGCCTGGACGGCGGGATCGACTACGTCAACACCCACGGCACCTCGACCCCGGTGGGCGACGTCAGCGAGCTGCGCGCGATGCGCGCGGTATTCGGCGACGCGGTCCCGCCCTTCTCGTCCACCAAGTCGCTCACCGGCCACTCGCTGGGCGCCACCAGCGTGCACGAGGCGATCTTCTGCCTGCTGATGCTGCAGCGCGGCTTCATCGCCGGCTCGATCAACGTCGACGAGGTCGATCCCGAAGCAGCCGGCCTGCCGCTGGTGCGCGAGAGCCGCGACGCCGGCCTGCGCACGGTGCTGTCCAACAGCTTCGGTTTCGGCGGCACCAACGCCAGCCTGGTGCTGCGCCGCTGGGACGTGTGATCCGTCGAGGACGGGCGACGCGCGCGCGCGCCTGACCGGTGGCCCGGCCAGGGCCGGGAATGGCACGGGACACCGTCGCGGGCAGCCGACCCCGGACGGGCCGCGCATGTCCGGGCGAAGCGCGATGGCCGCCCTGCGGATGGCGACACACCTCGCCCGGACCATGACGCATCCGCGCCCGGATGCCCATGCTCCACCGCGCACATCGCGCGCATCGCTCCACACGACGGCCGGACAGCGTGGGAACATCATGCGGATGCCGCCGCCCGACGCGCCAGGAAGCCCGAGGCGCCTCAGCCGTCTGCCCCTACCGCGATCCGGATGCCGTCGACCACCACCACCTGCCCCGCGCGGATCTTGCAGGTCTTGCGCAGTTCCACCGCGCCATCCACGCGTACCGCGCCGCTGGCCACGAGGGCCTTGCCGGCGCCGCCGCTGTCGACGAGGTCGCACAGCTTGAGCAGCTGGTTGAGCTCCACGTACTCGCCTTCGAGCCGGAATCCGATATCGCGCATGCATCTCCCCGATCGGTCGTCCCCGCGCAGGCGGGGAGCCAGTGTCGCTGAATGTGTGGTGCAAAAATCAGGTATCGCGGGCTGCACGCGTCACACACGACGCTGGACTCCCGATGCGCGGGAGCGACGGCAGCGAGCGCAGGGACGGGAATGCCGAGGCCTTCAGCGCCCGCCTATCCCTGCAGTTCCCGCAGCGTGGCCGATGGTGGCGCGTCCAGCACCCTGCGGGTCGCGAACAGCCCGGCCAGCAGCGTGACCGCCACGCCCACCGCGCTGCCTACCGCGGCCAGGTTCCAGTTCTGGCGCCACGGCAGGTCGAAGACCTCGGTGGCGATGATGCCCGAGAGCACCGAGGCGGCGATGGCCGCCACCAGCCCGGCCAGCAGGCCGATCGCGGCGAACTCGGACACCTGCGCCATCCGCAGCTGCCCGCGGCTGCCGCCCAGGGCGCGCATCACCCCGCCTTCCAGCAGGCGTTCGTCCTGGCTCGCGCTCACCGCCGCCAGCAGCACCAGCACCCCGGCCAGCAGCGAGAACCAGAACACCACCTGGACCACGGTCGATACCTGGTCGGCGGTGTTGCGCACCTGTGCCAGTACCGCATCGACATCGATCACAGACAGGTTGGGGAAGGCCTGCACCAGTTCGGCGGTGAAGCGCGTCTGCTCGGCCGGCACCTGCACCGCGGTGATGTGGCTGGCCGGGTAGCCGTCCAGCGCGCCTGGCGAGGCGAGCACGAAGAAGTTGGGCTGGAAGCTCTCCCATTCCACGCTGCGCAGGCTGGTGATCGGCGCTTCGAAGCGCCGGCCGGCGATGTCGAAGGCGATGCGGTCGCCGATCTTCCAGCCCAGGCCGTTGGCGAAGTTCTCCTCCACCGACAGTTCGGGCGTGGCGGGCGTGCCGGCCCAGAAGCGGCCGGCGGTCACCTTGTTGTCGTCGCGCAGCGCCTGCGCCATGGACAGGTTGAACTCGCGCTCGGCGCGCCGTTGCGACTGGCGGTCCTCGTCGGGATCGCCACCGCGGCTGGCGTAGTCGGCGCCGGTCACGGCCCGGCCGTTGTGTCCGACCAGGCGCGCGCGCACCATCGGAAACAGCACCGGCTCGGCCATCCCGCGCGCGGCGATGAATTCGCGCACGGGCCCGAGCTGGTCGCTCTGCACGTTGATGATGAAGCGGTTGGGCGCGTCCTGCGCCAGCGCCAGCTGCCAGCGGTCGAGCAGGTCGGTGCGCACGAAGGTCAGCAGCAGCAGGGCCATCAGCCCCAGGCCCAGCGCGCTGACCTGCGCGATCGAGGTCGCCGCGCGCCGGCTGACATTGGCCAGGCCATAGCGCAGCGCGCCGCGCAGGCGCGTGCGCAGCCGCCTGACGGCCAGGATCAACAGCCAGGCGATCAGTGCCAGGGCCGCGAGCGTGGCGACGATGCCCAGCAGCATCGTGGTCGCCAGCGTGGCCGAGCCGGCCTGCCACCACAGCAGCGCTGCCAGCCCGCCAAGTCCGGCCAGCGCGACGATCCAGGCGGAGGGTTCCGCGCCGTCCAGGTCGCGGCGCAGCACGCGCAGGGCGGGGACGCGGCGCAGGGCCAGCACGGGAGGCGCACCGAAGGCCAGCAGCACCACCAGGCCGACGCCGTAGCCGCGCAGCGCCGGCCACAGGCTGGCGGGGGGAATGTCGACCTTCAGCGCCTGCGCCAGCCAGCCGGCCACCGACCACTGCAGCGCGAACGCGATCGCCACGCCCACGGTGCAGGCGAACAGGCCCAGCAGCAGCAACTCGCCGGCGTGGATGCCGACGAGGGTGCGTTGCTGCGCGCCAAGGCAGCGCATCACCGCGACGCCCGAGAGATGACGCTCGCTGTGGCGGCGCGCCGCCATCGCCACGGCCACGGCCGCCAGCACCACCGAGACCAGCGCCGCCAGGCCCAGGAAGCGCCCGGCGCGGTCCAGCGCAGAACGGACTTCCGGACGCGCGTCGCCGATCGTCTCGATGCGCTGGCCGCGTCCGAGATTGGCCTTGGCGACGTCCGCGAACCGTTCGACCGCCGCCGCGTCCCCGGCCACCACCAGCCGGTACCGCACGCGGCTGCCTTCCTGCACCAGGCCGGTGGAAGCAAGGTCTTCGAGGTTGAGGAAAGCCTTGGGCGCGACGTTGAAGTAGTCGATCGAGGCATCGGGTTCCTGCACCACCAGCGCGGCGAGGCGGAACTCGCGCGTCCCGATCCCGACGCTGTCGCCGATGCGCGCGCCCAGCGTGTCCGCGCCGGCGCGGCTCAGCCACAGCGTGCCCGGTCCTGGGACCGTCCCGGCATCGCGTTCCACGCCTTCGCCATCGACGATGCGGAAGCTGCCGCGCAGCGGGAAGCCGTCGCCCAGGGCGCGCAGGTCGCCCAGCTGCAGCCGCGCGTCGCCGCCGCTGCCGACGCGGATCATGCTGTCGAGCTCGACCGTCTGCGTGCGCTGCAGCCCGGGGGCGCTGGCGGCCTCGTCGATGGCGCCTCCGATCGGCGCATCGCCGCGCACCAGCGCGTCGCCGCCGAGCAGGCGGTTGGCCTCCATCGCCAGCGCGCGTCCCGCGCGATCGGTCACGAACCCGACCGAGGTCACCGCCACCACCGCGAGCACCAGGGCCGCGAACAGGATGCGGATGTCGCCGGCCTTGATGTCGCGGCGCAGCTGGCGCCATGCGAGCGTGAGTGTCCTCATGCCGTCGTCCCGGCTTGAGGCGTGCGCCCGCCTGCGTCGCCACGACGATGGCGGGGACCAACAGCGCGTTCGGCAGGCGCGGGTCGGCGAGCTCGCGTCCTGCTCCGCAGGAAAGACATGACCATGTGGCCTCCGTTCACCGCACGTCGTCCGCGACCAGGCGACCGCCGTCCAGCCGCAGGATGCGGTGGCAGCGCTCGGCCAGGTGGTCGTCGTGGGTCACCAGCACCAGGGTGGTGCCGGCATCGGCGTTCATCGCGAACAGCAGATCGATGATCGCCTGGCCGGTGCCCGTGTCGAGGTTGCCGGTGGGTTCGTCGGCGAACAGCAGCGACGGGCGGGTCTCGACGGCGCGCGCCAGGGCCACGCGCTGCTGCTCGCCGCCCGACAACTGCCTGGGGTAGTGCCCAAGCCGCTCGGCGAGGCCCAC
Organism: Pseudomonadota bacterium; assembly: GCA_023444765.1. Lineage (GTDB taxonomy): Bacteria > Pseudomonadota > Gammaproteobacteria > Xanthomonadales > Xanthomonadaceae > Luteimonas. Next base: position 5,295 of record JAEXLY010000128.1, read on the forward strand.
CTTGCCCAGCATCGTGCGCGCCGGCGCAGCGGCATCGGCATCGCCGCGCAGTTCCAGGGGCAGCATCACGTTCTCCAGCGCCGTCAGCGACGGCAGCAACTGGAAGTTCTGGAACACGAAGCCGACGCGGTCGCCCCGCACCCGCGCGCGCCCGTCCTCGTCGAGGGACGAGATCGCCTCGCCGTCGAGTTCGACGCTGCCCGCAGACGGCGTGTCGAGCCCGACCAGCAGCGACAGCAGGGTGCTCTTGCCCGAACCCGATGCGCCGACGATCGCCACGACCTCGCCCCGCGCCACCTCGAAGCCGACGTCGTCAAGGATGGTGAGCGGCCCCGAAGGCAGCGCCACCTGCTTGCCCAGGCCCCGCACGCGCAGGGCGGACGGCGCAGCGGTGCCGCCGGCAGGAACGGCGACGGGGGCGGGGTCGGCGGCGGCGTGGGGCGCGGGGGCGTCGGCCATGTTCATTCCGGATTGGTTATCTTGGATCGCATGCGCCGCAGCGCGCGCGATGGACGAGGTTGAGCGGATGCAGCAGGTCGTGACACGTACCCGGTCGCCGGGACAATCGCCAGGGATGTCCTGCCACGACCGGGCCGGGTGGTTGGCGCGCGTCCTTTGCCCGTGGCGGTCACCGGCAAGGGGCCTGCGCGGCCACGCGCGGCTGGATTCCGCGCGCACCGGGTTTCCTTATGCGGGCAGGCGCAGGGCGATGCAATGGGCCATCGGTTTATTCGCCGCCCTGTTCCTGGCACCGGCCCTGGCGCAACCGGCCCCCGCCGCGGCCCCGCAACGCACCGTCCTGGTGATGGGCGACTCGCTCTCGGCCGGATACGGCATGGCGGCGCGCGAAGGCTGGGTGTCGCTGCTCGGCGAACGCCTGGCGCGCGAGGAACCCGGCTGGCGCGTGGTCAATGCCAGCATCAGCGGCGAGACCACCGCCGGCGGCGCGTCGCGCATCGTGGGCGAGGTCCTGCGATACCGGCCGGATGTCGTGGTCATCGCCCTTGGTGCCAACGACGGCCTGCGCGGCCTGCCGCTGCGCGAGGCCCGCCGCAACCTGGCGCGGATGATCGGGGCGTCGCAGCATGTCGGCGCGAAAGTGCTGCTGGTGGGCATGCGCATGCCACCCAACCTGGGCGAGGATTACACCCGCGGTTTCGAGCGCAACTACCGCGACCTGGCGGAGCTGTTCGACACCGCACTGCTGCCCTTCCTGCTCGAGCCCATCGCGCTCGACCGCAATGCCTTCCAGGACGACAACCTGCATCCGACGGTCGCCGCGCAGGAGAAGCTGCTCGATCACGTCTGGACGGCGCTGCAGCCGCTGCTCGATCCTGCGCAGGCGCGCTGACCGCGGGGCGCCGCCCCCGCGAGTTGCCCTCGACCCGGCGCCTCCCCCGCTTGTCTCCGGGCGCCCTTGATCGGGACAGGACGCTCGCGGTTCCCCCGATCCTTCCCGCCACGCGCACCCTCAGCGCGACCGGCCTGCCAGCATCGGGTAGGGATTCACCGGCGTTCCGGTCCACCACTGCTTGTCCGGCCCGAGCGCGAACACCGCGAAGTGCAGGTGCGGTGCCGCCGCGTCGGCGTTGCCGCTGCTGCCGACGTAGCCGATGACCTGGCCGCGCCTGACCTGCGCACCTTCCGACAGCCCGGGCGCGTAGGCCTGCAGGTGGGCGTAGTAGTAGCACCAGCGCCCGGTGGGTTCGAACTGGTAGATGGTCAGGCCGCCGCGCTCGCTGTCGAACAGTTTCTCGACGTGGCCGTCGGCCGCCGCCAGCACGGGCGTCCCGGCCGGGGCCATGATGTCGAGCGCTTCGTGCATCCGCTCGTCGCCCCGCGCATCGGCGAACGTGTCGGACAGGTCCGCGGCGCTGACGCCCTGCACGGGCACCAGCAAACCACCGGCAACGGCGGCAGGCGTGGCCGATGGTGCTGGCGGCACCGGGGCCGCCTCCTCCGCCCGTACCGCGGGCACGGCACCGGGACCGCGTCCCCCGGCCGGCGGCGCAGGCGACGGGGCCACGACGGCGGGGCTGGGCGCTGGAGCGCGTTGCCAGGGGCGCCCGCCGCTCTCCCGCAGCAGCCACCAGCCGACGTTCGCCAGCAGCAGGACAAGCGCCGCGATGCCCAGCCAGCGGACCACCGTCAGCTCACTCCTGCAGCACGACGGGGGTGTCGGCCTTCACCGCACCGGCCACCGCCCGCGCCGACCAGTTGGTCAGGCGGATGCAGCCGTGGGACTGGGTCTTGCCGATGCGCCCCGGTTCCGGGGTTCCGTGGATGCCGTAATGCGGTTTCGACAGGTCGATCCAGACGCTGCCCACCGGATTGTTCGGCCCTGGCGCGAGTGTGGCCTTGGCATGCGACGGGTCGGCGTCCCAGAACAGGTCCGGGTTGTAGTGGAAGGTCGGATCCGGCGCGACCGTCACCACCTTCCACTCGCCGATGGGCAGCGGATCGTGCTCGCTGCCGGTCGAGGCGGGGAACTGTGCGACCACCTTGCCGGCCGCATCCTGCAGGCGCAGCACGGAGTCGGACCTGTCCACCACCACGGTGGCCGCCTGCGGCAGCGGCGGCAGGTCGGTGACGTTGGGCACCACGAGCCCGGTGCCCGCCTCCAGCGCCTTGCCCGGGTTCAGGCGGGCGATCAGCGCCGGCGCGGCGTGGAATTTCTCGCCCAGCGCCTCCTCCACCGAGGCGTAGCCCAGCGCGTCCGCCCTGGCCTTCTCCATCATGTCGTCGGGAATATCGGCGAAGGGCCCGGCCACGTCGTCGGCCGTGAGGGTATAGGTCACCAGCGCAGGGGGCGCGTCGGCCGCCAGGGCTTCCCAGGTCTTCGCGTCGAGCTCACCGCTCGGTTCCAGGCCGTTGGCCCGCTGGAATCCGGCGATCGCATGGCTGGTGTTGGTGCCGGCACCGCCGTCGATCTCCCCCGGGGAAAAGCGCGCCCGCTCGAGCAGGACCTGCGCGCGCAGCAGGGCGGCCGGACCGGAACCGGTGGCCGCGTTGACGGCATCGGGGGTCAGCGTTTCCGCGGCGTGGCCGGGCATGGCGGCAATGGACAGCAGAAGGGGGGCCAAGGACTTGAGCAGTCGGTGCATCGCGGGTTCCGGTGCGGGGTCGGGGCGCATCATGGCGGGGCCCCCTGCGTGCGGCACGTGAACGGGAGAAGGGGTCGTGGACGGTTAAGCCCACGCAGCGCAGACTCGACCCGTCCACTCCGGAGTCCCGCCATGAGCCGCGCCGCACGTCTGCTCCTGCTGGTCGTCGTCCTGCTGGCGACCGCCACCGCCGCCGCCAGGACCCGCAACGTCACCGACCCCGACGCCCCCCGCGCATTGCCGGTGGAAGGTTCCGTGCAGGTGCAATGGACCGATCCCTCGCAGTTCAGCGACCTCAAGTTCAGCGGCAACCGCTGGCGCGCGGCCCAGGGCAACTGGGTCGAGGAACTGGCCGAACACCTGCGCACCTCCGCCGGGAAGCGGCTGCCCGAGGGCGAGCGCCTGGACGTCACCATCACCGACATCCACAGGGCGGGCCGCTACGAGCCCTGGCACGGCATGCACCTGCAGGACGTGCGCTTCCTGCGCGACCATTACCCGCCTTCGATGTCGCTCGAGTTCCGCCGCTACGCCGCGGACGGCACGCTGATCGCCGAGGGCACGCGCGAGATGCGCGATGCCGGCTTCCTCACGGGCGGTGGCAGCCCGACCGCGCGGGAAAACCTCTATTACGAGAAGCGGATGATCGACGGCTGGCTGCGCGACGAGCTGCGCGTGGCGCCGGTGGCGAAACGCTGACCGGGGCCGCGGCCCGGCGTGCGTCAGCGCACCGCGTCGAGGAAGTGCATGTGGCGACGGTACTGGTCGAGGACATCGTGGATCACGTCCCCGCGCGACCAGCCCATGATGTCGTAGCCCTGGCCGCCTTCGCGCAGGTGGACCTCGGCCCGGCAGACGGACCCTCCGGGGTCCCGCGCATCGCCCAGGACGAATGACGGCGGCTCGTAGGGACGCAGGCGGACCGAGTACAGGAAGTCCATCTCCTCACCGTGCCCCACGCGCAGCCACGCACTGCCGTCGTCCCGGCCCTTCGCCTCGGCGGGGATACCCTGCTCCCGCAACTCGCCGGCCACCTCGCCGAGTGCCGGCAGTACCGTGGCCTGCACGAACTCCCGCACCTCCGCGCAGCCTGGCTGCTGCACCAGCATGCGCAGGCGGGCGCGCCAGTCCACGTGGGCACCCGGACCCGGCGGCATGCCCCGCGCACCGCGCACGGCTTCGCGCTTGGCGACGTCCAGCCGCATCGCGCGCAGCATGCCGATGCACGCCAGGATCATGATCACCGTGAACGGCAGCGCCGCGGCGATGGTTCCCGCCTGCAGCGCGGTGAGTCCGCCCGCGGCCAGCAGCGCCATCGCGATCGCACCGACGAGCAGCGACCAGAAGATCCGCTGCCACGCCGGCGACGCCTCCTCGCCCTTCGAGGAGAGCAGGTCGATGACCAGGGCGCCGGAGTCGGCCGATGTGACGAAGAAGACGGCCACCAGGAGGGTGGCCACCACGCTGGTGACCGTCGCCAGCGGCAATGCGTGCAGGAAACGGTACAGCGCCACCGAACTGTCGGCGGCGACCGCCTCCACGAGCCCTGCATCTCCGCCGAACAGGATCATGTGCAGCGCGCTGTTGCCGTAGGTGGTCATCCACAGGCAGGTGAATCCCATGGGGACCAGCAACACGCCGACCACGAACTCGCGGATCGTGCGCCCGCGCGAGATGCGCGCGATGAACATGCCAACGAACGGCGACCAGGCGATCCACCAGCCCCAGTAGAACAGGGTCCAGCCGCCGATCCAGCCGGTGGGCTCGTAGGCGTAGAGGTTGAAGGTCATCGCGAACACGTTGGACAGGTACATGCCGGTGTTCTGGACCAGCGCCTGCATCACGTGGATGGTCGGCCCGGCCAGCAGGACGAACAGCAGCAGGGCCACCGCCAGCAGCATGTTGAACTCCGACAGCCGGCGCACGCCGCGATCCAGGCCCGAGAACACCGACGCGGACGCCACCAGCGTGATTCCGGCGATCAGGGCGACCTGCATGCCGGTTCCGACCCCCACGCCGAACAGCTCGTCCAGCCCGGAGTTGATCTGGATCACGCCCAGTCCCAGCGACGTGGCCAGCCCGAAGATGGTGCCCAGCGCGGCGAACGCATCCACCGCATGCCCGATCCAACCGTGGATGCGCTCGCCGATGAGTGGATACAGCGCGGACCTGAGCCGCAGCGGCAGCCCGTGGCGATAGGCGAAGTAGGCCAGCGACAGCGCCACCACCGCGTACACCGCCCATGCGTGCAGGCCCCAGTGGAAGAGGGTGATGCGCATGGCCTGCCGGGCCGCGTCCACGCTGCCGGCTTCGCCCACCGGGGGCGCGCTGAAGTGCATGACCGGCTCGGCCACGCCGAAGTACATCAGGCCGATGCCCATGCCCGCCGCGAAGAGCATCGCGAACCAGGTCGGATATCCGTAGTCGGGTTCGCTGTGGTCGGGGCCCAGCTTGAGCGTGCCGATGCGGCTGGCGGCGACGCCGACCACGAATACCAGGAATCCGGCCACCGACAGCACGGTGAACCAGCCCGCCTCCTCGGCCACCCAGCGCTTGGCGCCCTCGGCCACGGCACTGGTGCGCGATGGCGCGGCGAAGGCGGCCGCCACCAGCAGCAGGACCACTCCCGCGACCGGGTAGAACACCTGTGGAAGGATCATGGCGCGCGGCCGTGTCCGCGGCGTGTCGTGCATGGCGGCTCCAGCGTGTGCGGACGACAGACACAGGCTGTTTGCGCGAAGATGCGTCATCGTCATGTGAGGAACCCGTCGCAGGATGACCGTCTATGTCGATGATGCGGTGACCCTCTGGCGTGGCCGCCGCTGGGCCCACCTGATGGCCGACACGCTCGATGAACTGCATGCGTTCGCCGCGCGCCTGGGCCTTCCGCGGCACGCGTTCCAGAACAGGACCAGCGGCGCCCACTACGACGTCAGCGCCGACCTGCGGGAACTGGCGATCGTACTCGGGGCGCAGCCGATCTCACGCCACCACGACCGCGCCCTGGTACGCGCGGTGATCGCGCGCGCGCGTGCACAGGGGCGCGGCGAAGCGCCATGACCGCTCCGCTACAATCGCGTTCGTCATTCGATCCCGACCTCGCCATGTCCGATACGCCTCCCGACCATCTCAGCAACGACCCGCGCAGCCCCCACTACGACGAGGCAGCGCTCGGCCGCGGCATCGGCATCCGCTTCAAGGGCGTGGAGCGCCGCGACGTGGAGGAATACTGCATCAGCGAGGGCTGGATCCGGGTGGCGGCGGGCAAGGCGCTCGACCGTCGCGGGCAGCCGCTGACGATCAAGCTCAAGGGCGAGGTGGAGGCCTGGTACCTGCTGCCGCAACCGGAGTAGCCTCACCGGGGCCACGAAGGTCGGGCGCCGCCGGCGCGCCCGGCTGTCCCGTCGTACTGGCACACTCGCGGCAGAACAGATGCAAGGAGTACGGACGTGTCCGGATTCGACCTCACCCCGCCAGACCCTGCGCAGCGCGCCACGCTCGAGGCCGGGCTGGACCAGGCCGAACGCCGCGTCCTGCTCGCGCATGGGACGGAGGCGCCATTCTGCGGCGTCTTCCTCGACAACAAGCGCGACGGCCTCTATGCCTGCCGCCTGTGTGGACTGCCGCTGTTCCGTTCCGGCGCCAAGTTCGACTCCGGCACCGGCTGGCCCAGCTTCTTCGCGCCCTATGCGCCCGCGCACATCCGCTACGTGCGCGACACCAGCCACGGCATGATCCGCACCGAGGAAGTCTGCGCCCGCTGCGGCAGCCACCTCGGCCATGTCTTCCCGGACGGGCCACCCCCCACCCATGAGCGCCACTGCATCAACTCGGTGTCGCTGGCGTTCGTGGACGAGGGCGACCCCCTGCCCGACCCGCTCGGCCGCGGCGACAACCAGGCCGCGGCCTGACCACACATCCACGGAGGATCCCCATGCAGTACCTGCTGCTGGTCTACGTCGACGAGTCGATGATCGAGGCGCTGCCCGAGGGCGAGTACGACTGCCGCATGCGCCATTGCCTGGAACGCGCCGACGCCCTCCAGGACGAAGGCACGCTGCTCGGCTTCCAGCAGCTGGAGCCGGCGCGCACCGCGAAGTCCGTGCGCCGCCGCGCCGGCAAGGTCAGCGTGGTCGATGGACCGTTCGCCGAGACCAAGGAACTGCTGGCCGGCTTCAACCTGGTCGAGGCCGACAGCCTCGAGGAGGCGATCCGCATGGCCGAGGAACTGCCGTGGGCCGAAACCGGCTGCATCGAGGTGCGCGCGGTGCGCGACGTCGAGGCCGTGCGCATGCGCGTCGGCGCACCGAAGCGGTCCGCCGCCGCCTGAGCAAGGGGCCAGCCCCCGCGCAACCGCCCACGCGCGCTCAGTGGGCGGTCGCGCCACCCAGCTGCTCGGCCAGGAACGCCAGCAACTGCGCGTAATAGCGCCGCCGGTGCTCTTCCTTGCGGAAGCCGTGGCCTTCGCTGTCGATGTACAGCGCCTGCACCGGCACTCCGGCCTTCTCCAGTGCGCGCTGCATCTTGCGCGTGTGCGAGATCGGCGCGATGCGGTCCGCCCCGCCCGCTGCGAGGAAGACCGGCGCCTTGATCCGGTCCGCGAGGTTTACCGGCGAACGCGCGGCCAGTGACGCGCGCTCCCCCATCCAGTCGTTGGCCCAGTGCCGCAGCCATGCCGCCGCGTGCGCGCGCTCGGCATGCATCGCGGGGAGGTCGTAGACCCCCACGTAACCCGCCGCGCAACGATACAGGCCGGGTTCCCTGGCCACCCCCATCAGCGCGGCATAGCCGCCATAGCTGGCGCCGACGATGCAGATGCGCGCGGGGTCCGCGATGCCCTGTGCGATGGCCCAGCGCGTGGCGTCGGTCAGGTCGTCCTGCATCGTGCCGCCCCACTCCTGCGCACCGAGCTGCATGAAGTCGCGGCCGTAGTTGCCCGACCCGCGGTAGTTGAGGCGCAGCACCGCATAGCCGGCGGCCGCCAGCAGCTGCGTGTCAAGGTCGAAGTCCCATGCATCGTGGATGCCGAACGGGCCGCCGTGCGGCATGACCACCAGCGGTACCGGTCCGTCGGCCGCATCCGGTGGGCGGGCCAGGTACCCGTGCAGGGCCAGTCCGTCGCGTGCCTCTATCCGGATCCTGCGCGCTGGCGCCAGTTTCTCGGGCACGAACCACGCCTGGCGGGCGAACACGCCCCCGGCGGTCCTGGCCCCGGTATCGAACAGCAGGTACTGGCCGGGATCGCGATCGCTCCAGGTGCGCACCAGGGCCAGCCGGCCGTCGGCGGTGGTGGACGTGATCTCGACGCCCGCCCCGGGGAGCGCGCGTTCCAGCATCCGGTAGCGTCGCGCCGTCTCCGAGGCTTCGTCGAAGAAGCGCAGGCGGACGCCATCGTCCATGTAGCGCGCGCCGACCGGCGTGCGGCCATCGACGTCGTAGAGCACGACATCCGGATCGACCACGGGATCGACCAGCAGCTGCGTGCGGGCCAGCGAGCGCATGTCCCAAGCCTCGATCGCGTCCGGACCCCCGGAACGGCTCACCCGTACGTAGGCGGTGACGCCGTCGGCCGCCATGCCCAGCGCCTCGGCGATGAAACCGCTGTCCTCCGAGTCATTGACCAGGCGCCAGGGATCGTCCGCGCTGGCGCGGTAATAGAGCTCCCGGTAGTTGCGCTCGTCGAGCCCGTCGGCGAAACGCACCGAGCCCGCGGGGTCCAGCGTAAAATCCGCCCGCCGCACCGGCGCGGAAGCCACCACCGTGCGCCGCCCCGTGCTCACGTTCATGCGTTCGATGTGGGTCTTGGGGGTGGTCCCCGGCAACCAGGTCGCGACCAGCACCGTGCCCGGCTCCTCAGGCAGCGGATCGATGAGTGTCGCCCGCTCCTGCGGTTCGCCCGGCCCGTACTGGTCCACGATGCCCACCACCGGGGCGCGTCCCACCAGCCGCCTGGCGCGCTTGCCGCCCAGCTCCACCACATGCAGTTCGCCGGTGACATACAGCGGATCCTCGCTGCCGAAACTCTGCGCCATGGAGATGACGATGCGCTCGTCGTCCACCCACCAGTAATCCGCCACCGCGGAATCGGCCGCGCCCATGCCACCGCCGACGACTTCCCTGCTGGCGCGATCGAGCACCACCAGCACCGTCCGGTCCTCCAGCGGCGCGGTCACGGCCAGGTGCCTGCCGTCGGGCGAGATCTTGATCGACTCGTACCGGTCCGGCCTGACGTATGGCGCCAGGTCGAGCTGCGCGTGGACTGGCGCCCACGCTCCAGCAAGTGCCGCAGCCGCCACCAGCCACGCCGCGTACGCTGTCCCTGCCCGCATATCGCCCTCCCTTGGCCGTTCCCCGGCCCGATGCTAGCCGCCGCGCCTCCCGGACGCCACCGGAGCGCGCCCGTTCATTCGACCACGAACACCACGGCGGTCCGGGCCGGTACATGGAAGGCGCCGTTGGCGGACTCGTAGCGGGCGACGGCGGCCCGGCGGTCGGCCGCGTCGCGCGCGCGGTGCACCGGATGCAGGCGGTAGGCCTTGCCGGCCTCGGCGGGAATCTCCAGGACGTGTTCCCGCCTGTCGACATTGATCAGGTACACGAGATCGCGGAAGCCGGCGCCTGCATGGCCGCGACCATCCAGATGCCCGACGACCACTGTCGGCTCCTGGGCGCTGCCGGTGTTGTGGAAGCGCAGGCGCCGGCGCACCTCGTCGGCCGTGCGCAGGCGCAGCAGCGTGGAGCTGGCGCGGATGCGCAGCAGGTCCCGGAACGCGTCGCGGGTCCAGCGGATGTCGGCCGGCATCGGACGGATGGCGGGGTCGGCGAGCAGCGGCGCCATCACCGGCCAGTTGTCGCCGTTGTCTGACTGCATCGGCAGGCCGACGCCGAAGTTGTTGCTGCGATAGGTCCAGTCGAGCGCGTTGAACCAGTCGCCGCTGTCGTAGCTGTTGCGGTCGAGCGACTTGCTGCGCAGCGTATCGATGCCGGCATGGAAGTACGCCACGCCCTGGCTGAAGGCGGTGAGCGCGGCGCCCAGCACCTGTACCCGCGCGCGGTCCTCGCGACTGGTGGCGCGCGGCAGCTTGTAGACGTTGGTGTCGAACAGCGTCGGGTTGTCGTGGTTGTCGACGTAGTTCACCACTTCCTGCGGATCGACCACGTAGCCGGCCGGCTGGCCGTTGTAGTCGAGCTGTTCGAGCGGCAGCACCTGGTCCCAGTGCGTGAGCATCGGGTAGCTGCGCAGCGAACCGGCCAGGCCGACCCGCATCATGTCGGCCGACCACAGCAGTGCGCTGCGCGGGTGCAGGGCGCCGCTGCCGTTGTCGTCGTAGTGCAGGCCGTTGAGCCAGCCCTGGTTGCGCAGCAGGTCCTGGCCGCCGTCGAAGCCCGACCCACCGCGCGCATGGTCGCGCGCGCGGTCGCTGAAGGTGCCGATGCCGGTGCCGTTGAGCGAGAGCTGCGAGGCCTGCACGAAGCGCGCGCCATCGGCCACCTCGCCGAAGTTCCAGCCCTCGCCGATCAACTGCACCGGACGGCCCACCGCGGCGTTCACCTCCTCCTGCAGCCGTTCCATCACCGCCCGCGGCTGGTGCCCCATCAGGTCGAAGCGGAACGAGTCGACGTGGTACTGCGTGGCCCAGAGCTTCACCGAGTCGATCATGAGCTTGCCCATCATCAGGTGCTCGGTCGCGGTGTTCTCGCAGCAGGTGGAGCGTTCGATCCGGCCTTCGCCGTCGAGCCGGTGGTAGTAGCCCGGGACGATCCGGTCGAGCACGGACTTCGGATCCTGGCCCGACGCACTGGTGTGGTTGTAGACCACGTCCATGCCGACGCGCAGGCCGGCGTCGTGCAGGGCCATCACCATGGCGCGGAACTCGCGCACGCGCGCGGCGCCATCCGATGCGTCGCTGGCGTAGCTGCCTTCGGGTGCGTTGAAATGCCAGGGATCGTAGCCCCAGTTGAAGCAGTCGCTGCCGCGGGTGGCGGCCACCGCCGCCTGCTGCGCGTCCGAATCGGGCGCCGCGTCCGGCACGGTCGGCGTTACGCAGCCGGTTTCCGGCACGCTGCTGAAATCGTACGCCGGCAGCAGGTGGACGTCGGTCAGCCCGGCCTGCGCCAGTGCGCGCAGATGCCGCATCCCATCGCTGTTGTACTGGGCGAAGGCCAGGTACTTGCCGCGCAGCGGCGCGCGCACGGTCGCATCGTTGATCGAGAAGTCGCGCACGTGCAGTTCGTAGATCGACACGTCCTCCTGCGCGCGCACCACGTCCGGCGTACGGTCGCGGGCCCAGCCCGGCGGCGCCAGCGCCGACGAGGCGAGATCGCCGATGTAGCTGCGCCGGGAGTCGGCGTCCAGGCTGATCGAGTACGGATCGGTGACGAGATTGCGAACCAGCCCCACGCCGCGCACGAACACCTCGACCGCGTAGCGGTAGTGGTCGCCGGCGCGCAGGTCGCGGCGCGCGGTCGTCCAGCTGCCCGTGGCCGGATCGAACGCCATCTCCGCCAGCACCGGCGGGCCGCCGCGCGCACGGTAGCCGCACAGCCAGACGCGCTGCGCCGTCGGCGCCCACAGCCGGAAGCGGGCCTGGCCGCGGTCGAGCCGGACGCCGAGATTGTCGAGGCCGTCGGCGGCCGCGTGGCGGTCGTCCAGGTGGCCGGGCAGCTGGGTCGTCGTCGCCGACAGGACGCGACGCTGGGCATCTTCCTGCACCAGCACCAGCTGTCCGCGCAGCAGCGGCGCGAGCGCCGCATCGTCGGCATCGGCCACCGCCAGGACCACGCCGGCACCGACCCAGCGGAAACGTCCGGCGACGTCCGCCGGGACATCGCCCGCCACCGACAGCGCCAGCGCGCCGTCCGCGCCCCGCACCATCTCGCCCTTGCGCGCGACGATCGCACCCGCGGCCGAGTGGTGGAGACGGAAGCGGCCGGTGGCATCGGTGCGCGGCCACTGCAGCAGACGCCTGGACAGCCACACCGCGCGCGCATCGGTCGTCGAGGCACGGCCCAGGTCCGGCGGCGCGGCGAACACGCGCGGCTCCTGCTGCACCAGCCAGGCGTGCGCCGTGCGTCCGTCCGCGGTCAGCGCGCTGAAGCCGATGCCGATGTCGGAGGTCCAGCCGTCCTTGTTGTCCACGCCGCCATGCGGATTGCCCGGCATGCCGTGCAGGACGAAGTCGACGCGGGTGCGGCCGGCGTCGTCGCGCGGGTTGAGCACAGGCAGATCGAACGCGACTTCGACACCATCGGCCGAGACGGTGTAGTTGGGCATCGCCGACAGCGGCACCGGAGCGTTCCAGTCGCCGATGTCCAGCCCGGCCAGGCGCGCGGTGTCGATGCCGCTGCCTTGCCACAGGTGCAGTCCCCACTGCGCGTACCCGTTGTCGTAGCGCCGGTAATGCACGCGCACGGTATCGATGTCCGGCGTTGCGGCGAGCGGGTTGGCCGCATAGACCGTCGCATCGCCCGAACGCAGCCAGAATGCGTCGCCGGCCTCGAACTGCCAGCTCCGGTCGACGCTTGGATCGCCCGCTTGGCCCGGACGGTGCACGATGAAGCCGAAGCCGGTGGCGGATGCGCCGAAGCGGGACGGATCGATGTCGAAGTACGCGCCGTACGCATCGACGCCCGCGCGCGGCAGCGGCGAGGCCCAGTCCACGCCGGCATAGTCGCCGACGTGCCGGCCGTCCGCGTCCACTTGCCACAGATGCAGGCCCCAGTCCGCATACGCACCGTCGGGGCGGTGGTAGTGCACGCGCACGCGGCGCGCGGCATCGCCCGTCGATGCGGGCACGGGTGCCAGCACCGTCGCATGCGGCGCTTCGCAGATCGCAGCAGCGCTTCCATCCGCAGGCGCGGGCACGGGTGGACCGTGTGACACGTCCGACGCGGGCGGATTGGCGGCCAGCGGCTCGTCGCATGCCGCCAGGCCGCAGATGGCCGACAGCAGCAGCAGGACGCGCAGTGCGCGCAGACAGGCGACGACGGGATCTCGCATGGCGGCTCCGCGTATGAGGAGAAAGTCGCACGTTCCGTGATGGAGTGCGGCGCGGCTGCCGCGCGTTGCGCTCGCAGCGGATCGACTCTGCGATGCATGGCAGGCCAGGGCAAGGCATCGGGTGTTGCCTGCATACGTATTCAGTGCGTGGGCACCACGCCGTGCGGACTCCACGCGTCCGGACGCAGGGGAAGACGCGCCCGCGCCGGCACGCGTTGCGCCGTCCCCGGCCGGTCGCGCTGCGGCGCAACACGCATGTTGCCCGGCTGTGCGTCGCCTGGCGCGGAGTCGCGCGCTCGGCCTGGCGGCCGCGCGGTGACGCGTTCATCGTCACGCCGGCCGTCCATGCACGACCTGTCGGGCGCGATCGATGCCACTGCGACGCTCCGGCCCCACCAGCTGCCCCCTGCACCGCGGGGGCCTCCGCAAGGTTCGCTTGCCATCCGCAGACCGGGACGGCGACGATGCGGCAGGGACGACCGGCCGAGGCGGCGGAGTATCGTTCCACCTTTGCGAGGAATGCCTGTCCATGCGTCACGCGCTTTGCTGGCTGCTGTTGAACGTCCTTGCCGGCGCCGCCTGCGCCGGCGGACCCGTCGCCGGTGAGCCCGTCGCCAGCGTGCGCGTGGCCTTCGACCGCAGCGGGGTCACCGCGGTCGATGCGCGTGGCGATGCCGACATCGCCACCGGCCGCGCGGTCACTGCCGACGATCCGGTCCGCGTAGCGTCGATCTCCAAGCTGGTGGTGGCAATCGGTGCGATGCGGCTGGTCGAGGACGGCCTGCTGGACCTGGACGCGGACGTGTCCGACACGCTGGGTTGGCCGCTGCGCCACCCCCGCTGGCCGGACACGCCGATCACCCTGCGGATGCTGCTGTCCCACCAGGCCGGCCTCACCGACGCCGCCGGTTACTGGCAGGTGCCGCTGGGCGAGGACCTGCGCCCGCTGCTCGACGATCCGCGCGCATGGGACGCGCAGCACGCCCCCGGCAGCTTCTTCCGCTACGCCAACCTCGGCTTTCCGCTGGTGGCCGCGGCGATGGAGCGCGCCACCGGCGAGCGCTTCGACCTGCTGATGCAGCGGCTCGTGCTGCAGCCGCTCGGGATTGAAGGTTGCTACAACTGGGCCGCATGCGACGAGGCCATCGCCGCCCGCGCGGTGGTGCTGTACGACGAGTCGCGCACGCCCGTGCGCGACGACCACCAGGGCCGCAAGCCGTCCTGCGTGGTCATCACCGCCGAAGGCGAGGCCTGCGACCTGACGCAATGGCGGGCCGGCGCCAACGGTGCGCTGTTCTCGCCACAGGGCGGCCTGCGCATCCCGGCGCGCGACCTGGCGAAGATCGGCCGGCTGCTGCTGGGCGAAGGCGAGGTCGATGGCATGCGGCTGCTCACGGCGGCATCGGTCCGCGAACTGCTCGAGCCGCGGTGGCGGCTCGCGCCGGGCAACGGAATCGGCCACGAGGAAGACACGGGCGATGGCGATGCGCTGGCGTTCTTCTGCCGCTACGGCCTCGCCACGCAGACGCTGTCGACACCGCAACCTGGCTGCGGCGACGACCCGTTCGGCGACGGCCTCGAGCGCGTGGGCCACAGCGGATCGGCCTACGGCCTGCGGTCGGGTCTCTGGATCGATCGCGCCGCCGGAACCGGCGTGGTGTACTTCGCCACCGGCGTGCCGGACGCGCGCCGCGGCGCGCGCTCGGCATTTAGCGCGATCGAGGAACAGCTGGCGCGCGGGGACTGAAGGCGTCGCCCCGTATGGCGGGGCGCGCCGCTAGCGCGCCTGGAACAGCCGGATCGGGCGGATGCCGTGTTCGCGTTCAGCGGCGTCCGCCAGCACCGCCACTTCCGCCAGCTCGCGCTGGTAGAGCTCGAGCCAGGCGTCCTCCACCGGTCCTGTGACGTGGATGAAGGCGAACGGATCGCCGCCTGCCGACGACATGCGCCCGCAACGTCCGCGCAGATACCGCCCCAGCGTGGACCCGTCCGCCATCGCGACAGCATCGAACCGCGCCAGCAGTGCGTCGAACGCCTCGCGGTACTGCTCGGCCATCGCGAAGACGCGCACGCGCAGGTCGTCCGCATCGCGCGCCATGCCGCCCTGCATTCGCAGGCACACCTTTCCCTCCGACACCAGGCGTTCGAGCTGTGGCCAACCATCGTGCAGGCGCTGCAGCAGCACCAGCCGCGCCTGCGCCTGTTCCTGTGCGGGCCCGGTCATCGCGGCCGTGGCCAGCTGCAGGCGACGCGCGAACAGCGCCAGGATGCGTGCGGCCAGCTTGCGGTCCGCGGACGCGCCGTTGCGGCACTGGCCCAGCTGCTCGCGCAGCGCGGCGGGATCCGGGTCCGAGCCGTCGGGCATGCTGAAGTCCACGCCCATGTCCACCAGCCGCACCCAGAGTTCCAGCTCGTCGGCGCGCGCACGTGCGCGCTCGAGCCTCGGCCACAGCGCGGAGGCCTCCGGCCCCAGCCGGCGCAGCTCGTCCACGCTGCCCTGCCAGTCGAAGCCCGCCGCAGGCAACAGCGTGCCCTCGCTGGGATCGAGCAGCGGCACCGGGCCGACCATGCCATTGGCGAACCGCTTCCAGCCCTGCGCAAGGCCATCGGGCAGTTGTCCCCTGCCCAGCAGTTGCGCCGGCTCGACCAGGCTGCGCGCGCCGAACTCCAGATCCATCCCGCGGTAGTAGTGCTCGGTCACCGTTCGGCACAGCGCAGGAAAGTCGGCGAACAGCGTCGCGGCGGGGCGCTCGTCGACAAACATGCCCGCCGCCGGCTGCGCCGTGGCATTGGCGATGCGCGCCTGGTCGGCCGGATGCGAGTCCCAGTAGCGGGTCTCGTCGTCGTTCTCCATCAGGCGCTCGACCGCCTGCCACTCGTCCGCGGTCCACTGCTCCATCCGCATCGCGGCCGTGCCGGGCAGGTCGCAGACCAGGCTGCCCTCGCGCCAGGCCTTGCGGTTGAGCTGCTCGACCTCGTGCATGGCCTGCGACAGCGCGCGCAGGCGCAGGGCGGTGGCGGCGAAGCTGTCGCTGCCGGCCACCGCGACCTCGTAGCGGTCGGCGTCGAACTCCATCTCCTGCGACAGCCGCCGGCTCATCCGGAAGCTCACCTGGAACAGGCCGCGCAGGAACACGCGCGTGAGCCCGAGGCAGAACTGCGTGATCGCGCACATCACATGGAACATGTTGCCGCCATCGCCTTCGTCCGCGTCGTCGAGCCAGCGCTGCAGGCGCTCGTCCCACTCGTCCCGGTGGTAGGCACGCGATTCGAGCCAGCGGTTGACGTGGTTGATCACGTGCGCGGCGCGCATGCCGCCGCGCTGGGCGAAGTGGCCGAACTCGTGCGCAAGGACGCCCACCAGCTGGCGTGCGGTCATGCCCGCCACCAGCGGCAGGCCGATGGTCAGCGTCCTGGCGCCGCCGACGAAGCCGGCCGCGCCGGGCGCGAACTGCACCCAGGCGTTGACGCTGTGGCTGAGGTAGATCTCGCGTGGCGGCGCGACCCCGACCGCGCGGCATAGCGCGACCACGGCCTCGCGCAGCCCGGATTCCGTGTCGGGCAGCCGCACCGCGTCGGGCATCCTGGCCCGCGGCGCGAACAGCGGCTTGAGCAGGAACAGGATCAGCACGCCCAGCACGAACCCCGGCACCGACCAGGCCAGCATCGACCAGCCGCTGACGGTGCGTGGCGCCCAGTCGGCGTAATAGACATAGCCGACCCAGGCCAGCGCTGCGACGAAGCCGAAGTACACCACCGGCAGCAGGCACGACAGCAGCGCCACCAGCCACAGCAACGCCGTGTACAGGGGCCGCCGCGCGGGCCTGGGCACCGAGCCCGGGGCCATCGCCCGCATCAGTCCGGTCGGCGACAGGCTGGGCGCAGCCGCCGGCATCACCATCGTATCCATGGCATTTCCCCCGCGTGCCGCGGAGGGCCGGGCACGGCGCGTTTCGTTCCCTGATGATCCGGGGCGCCCATCCCTCGCCGCCGGTGGCGCGGTGCACCACAGCCCCCTGTGTCATCGCGCCAGCGGAGCATACACAATCGGAGCTGTCCTGCCGACGCATCGTCCCCCGCCCCCGGAGCAGCCACGAAGAGGCGGCCGCTGGTGGCCGCTGCCGACGTCATCCTCCATGTCGATCCGGCACTTCGCGATCCGTCGTCTGTCCGTGCGACGTCGCACGTCCCGCAGGAGTCCCCAATGGTCCAGGCCGTCAACCCCTATCTCAACTTCGCCGGCAACACGCTCGAGGCCTTCGAGTTCTACCGCTCCGTGTTCGGTGGCGAGTTCGCGATGGTGCTCCGCTACCGGGACTTTCCCGGCAACATGGGTGCGCCCGGCGAGGCTGCGGACAGGATCGCCCATGTCGCCCTGCCACTCGGCCCCGCGATGCTGATGGGTACCGACGTGGTCGGCAACGACCTGGCCTCGTTCAATGCCGGCAACGCGAGCTACATCGTGCTGGCGCCGGACGACGCTGCGGAGGCGCGGCGCCTGTTCGACGGGCTGTCGGCCGGCGGCACCGCCACCATGCCGTTGCAGGCCACCGAGTGGGCCGAACTGTACGGCATCTGCACCGACCGCTTCGGCGTGCAATGGATGGTCAGCTACGAGGGGGCGACGACGTTCCGCGCGTGAGCACCAGGTCCGCGTGCGTCCGGCGCGACCGCGCCGGGCGCTTCATGGTGGAAACACCATCGGCACCAGCACCACCGCAACGATCGCCGCAAGCAGCACCAGTGGCGTGCCCACCCGGAGAAAGTCGCCGAAGCCGTAGCCGCCGGGTCCGACCACCAGCGTGTTCACGGGCGAGGACACCGGCGTGAGGAAGGCGGCGGAGGCGGCCAGGGCCACGGTCATCGCGAACGGATAGGGCGACGCACCCAGGTCCTCCGCCACCGCCACCGCCACCGGGGCCATCAGCACCGCCACGGCGGTGTTGGAAACGAACATGCCCAGCAGCGCGGTGACCGCGAACAGGGCGGCGATCACGACCCGCGGACTGGCCTCGCCCGCCCACTGCAGCAGCAGCCCGGCGGCGAGGTCCACCCCGCCGGTCCGCTGCAGTGCCAGCGAGAACGGCAGCATGCCCACGATCAGCACCAGGCTGGGCCAGTGGATCGCGCGATAGGCGCTGCGCAGGTCGATGCAGCCGCACAGCCCCATCGCCAGGCAGGCCAGCAAGGCGGCGTGCACATTGGCCACCACGCCGCTGACCATCAGCGCGATCATCCCGGCCAGGGCCAGCAGCGCGAACGGCGCACGCCCGGCACTGGGCGCCACATCGGCCGATTCGGCCGGCAGGTTGAGCAGGATCAGCCCGCCGGCGCGCGTGCCCAAGGCCCGGATCGCCGACCAGCGCCCGGCCACGAGCAGGGTGTCGCCCACCTGCAGCCGCTCTTCGGCCAGGTCGCCGATCTCGGCCTTGCGGCCGTGCTTGAGGCCGATCACCGTCAGCCCGTGTCGCGAGCGCAGCTGCGCACGCTTCGGGTTGACGCCGGCCAGCTGGGATTCCGCCGCCACCATCATCTCGGCCATGCCGATGTCCTTGGCGTAGTCGGAGAAGTACACGCCGGCCAGCGGCAGCACCTCCAGCCCCAGCGCCTCGAAGCGCTGCACCCACGCCGCCTCGGGGTCCTCGACGTCCAACAACAGCACGTCGCCCGCCTTCAACGGCGTGCCCGGGGCGGTGAGCGGCGTGCGCAGGCCGAACGGACCATTGGGGTGTTCGACGGCGAGCACGTGGCTGCCATCGAGCTCCGCGTCCTCGACCACGCTGCTGCTGCGCCCGAGCAGCGGCGAGTCCTCCCGCACGCGCACGCGGAAGCCGCGTCCGGCGAGCCGGTACTCCTCGATCCATTCGTGCAGGCTGGGCCCCGCCGGCGCGACCGGCGCGCTTGCGGTGAGCCAGCGGCGCGCCAGCAGCATCCAGGCGATCGCCAGCGCCAGCATCGGCAGGCCGAACGGCGCGAACGCGAAGAACGCGAAGCCCTCGAAGCCTTCGCGTCGCAGCTCGCCGTGGACCACGAGGTTGGGCGCGGTCGCCACCAGGGTCATCATGCCGCTGACCAGCGCGGCCACGCTCAGCGGCATCATCAGCCGCGCCGGCGCGATGCCGCTGGCGCGCGCGATGCCCAGGACGATGGGGATGAAGATCGCCACCACGCCCGTGGAGCTCATCACCGACCCCATCATCGCCACCGCCACCATCAGCGCCACCAGCAGCCGGGTCTCGTTGCCGCCCGCGAAACGCAGGATCAGCCGGCTCATGCGCTGCGCCACCCCGGTGCGCACCAGCCCCTCGCCCACCACGAACAGCAGCGCGATCAGCACGATGCTCGGATCGGCGAAACCGGCGATGGCCTCGCCGATGTCGATCACGCCGGTGAACGGCAGGGCCGCGACCATCAGCAGCGCCACCACGTCGGTGCGCGGACGTCCGCACGCGAACAGCACGATGGCCACGCCCAGCAGCAGCAGCACGATCGCCAGTTCGCCCGACATCAGCGTGGCCGTCCCTCGGGCACCGGCAGGCCGGCCCGTATCCGTTCCGGGAAATCCGCAGCGCCCGCCGCCCCCCGCGCCGCGCCATTGACGCGCGAACGTGCGCGCAGCTCGGCGAACGGCAGGCGGTTGTCGATCACGCCGTTGTCGTACAGGTATCTGTCGCTCCAGCCGTTGAGCACGTGGCGCAGGTCGAGCCTGCCCTCGCGCCCGATGCGGTTGGCGTAACGCACGATGTTCAGTGTGCAGCTGTTGCTGAGCAGGTGGTAGAACTCCGGCTGCGCCGCCAGCGCATTGATCCGCCTGGCATAGACCAGGAAGAGATTGCGCGCGGCGTTGGCGCTCAGGCCGGTCCGGTACAGGAACAGCTGCTCGTCTCGGTGGTTGGTGCGCGACTGGACCAGGTCGCGCTCGTCCCCGACCACGTAGATCAGCTCGAAACGCTTGAACAGCGACGCCACCGGCTCGAAGCCCTCGCCGCGTTCCGGCCGCGTCTCGATCGACACCGCCACCGGGTCCTCGCCGGCGACGTCGAAGCTGACGAAGGTGTGCGCGACCGGCCCTTCGCGCCAGTACGAGACGTGGAAGTCGAGTCCGGTGATGTCCGACAGTGCGATCTCGCGCTCGCGGTAGCGCACGTCGAAATCCTCGCGCGAGCGCCAGGCGAAATCGCGGTATCCATGCAACCGGACGCGGTCGCCGACGATCTCGACACGCGGCATCACGGCCACCTCGGGACGCCAGTCGCGATCGTGCGAGGGCTCGATCCCCGCCCAGGTCCATGCCCAGGCCATGACCGCCAGCGCGGTGACGAACACCGGCCAGCGTCGGGACGAGCGCCACACCGCCCACGTGGCGAACAGTGCCACGCCGATCGCCGCAGCGATCCGCAGCGCCGCCGCCGGCAGCGGCGCGTAGGCGATCGCCAGCACGGTCCAGGCGACCACCAGCGTCATGACGATCCCCAGCAGGGCACGCAGCGCACGCGGGCCTCCGGTCGGCAACCAGGGCAACGGACCTGCTTCCTGCCTCCAGCGCATGCGACCTCCCTGACATGCGTAGACGGCACGGAATGCCGCCGCACCGTTCGTGCCCCACCCTGCCCGCGCATGCTACAAGAACCCGATTCCGCCGGAAGCCATCGTCCGTGGCACCACACCACCCCCCGTCCGCACTCGCACCCGCCTGGCCGCGGCTGGCGCTGGCAGGCATCGCCCTGTTCGTGCTCGCGGCGATCGCCCTGCACCTGCTGCGCCACGACCTGGACCCGGTCCACAGCCAAATGAGCCTGTACCTGATCGGCCCCTGGGGGCCGTTGCTGCAGGCTGCCTATGTCGCGCTGTCGGTCGCGATGGCCGGGCTGGCCTGGGATGCATGGCGCCGCGCGCCCCCGCGTGCACGCAGCGTGGCGCCGCTGTCGATGTTCGTGCTCGGCGGGCTGTGCCTGTCCACCACCGCGTATGCCTGGATGGACATGCCCGGCCTCGAACCAAGCGCCGAAGGGCTGGTGCACGCCGTCACCGCACAGGGCGCGTTCCTGTTCACCGCCACCGCCATCGTCCTGCAGGCGCTGCGCCTGCGGCGCGACCCGCGCTGGCGGCGCCACCTGCGCTGGTTGCTGCCATGGGCGCTGGCGTGCTTCGCCGCGATCTGGGTGCTGGCGCTGTGGCGCGACCTGCCGCGCGGACTGTCGCAGAAGGCGGTGATCGCGCTGATCGTCGGCTGGCTCGGCGCGGTGGCGCTGGTGTCGCTGCGACACGCCCGCCACCAGCCGCGCTGAGCGCCGTTCAACGGTTCGACGGCGTGGACTGGCTGCCGTAGCGCAGCCACAACCCGGCCGCATGCACGTCGGCGAACACCTGGGCCTCGAGCCCGGAATCGATGGCCGAGAGCATGCAGTGCTCCACCGTATCGAGTCCGTGCGGCTTGACGTGCGCCACCCGCAGACCGCCCAGGCGGGGCCCGAATTCGGCCACCAGCGCTTTCCAGTCGGAGGCCTGCAGCGGCGGGCCTTCCAGCTCGTCGATGAGCAGCAGCAAGCGTGCAGGCTGCGCGTCCAGCGCCTCGACGACCGCGCGCCAGTAGCCGAAGGTGTTCTCGCGCGTGTTGGGGCCGGTGACGTGCACCTGCAGCTCGCCGCCCACGCGACGCACAGCGATACGGACTTCACCGTGGCCCATGCCCACGCCCTCCCTCCGGCCTCGCATCCTCGGCGCATCTGCGCGCGCCCCCCGCGCGCCCGACCTGCTGCCGCCGGTCCGACGTGCGCCCGTCCTCCCGACGTCCACCGGTGCATCGTAGATCACGCCGCGCTCACCCGCTCGTTAAACCGCTCGCGACGCAGCGTGCACGGGCGATCCACAGGCCGCGACGCATGATCCGGGCCTCACCCCCAACCCGAGCCGGAACCACCATGGACAAGCACGACACCAATCCCGATCCGATCACCGGCGCCCCCGGTTCGCACCCCGTCGGTGTTGCCGCTGGCGGCACGGCCGGCGCCATCGCCGGCGCCGCGATCGGCAGTTTCTTCGGCCCCATCGGCACCCTGATCGGCGGCGGCATCGGCGCCGTGGGCGGTGCCTCGGGCGGCAAGGCGATCGCCGAGCGCGTCGATCCCACCGCCGAAGTCGAATACTGGCGCCAGGACGCGAGCGGTCGCGAGTACTACCGCGCCGACCGCGATTTCGATCGCGACTACGCCCCGGCCTACCGCCTGGGCACCGAGCACCGCAACGAGGCAGGTCGCCGCGACTGGAGCGAGGCCGAAGGCGAGCTCAGGACGCGCTGGGACCAGACCCGCGGCCAGTCCACGCTGGACTGGGACGCCGCCCGTCCGGCAGTGCGCGACGCCTGGGATCGCACCGACCGCACCTACAGCGCCTACGAGGCCACCGACCGCCACTTCGGCGAGCAGTACAACAAGACCTCCTACTACCGCCAGGACTACGGCTACGAGGACTACCAGCCCGCCTACCGCTATGGAACGCAGGCGCGCAGCCTGTCCGCGAACTCGGCCTGGAACGCGGACACCGAGTCGCGCCTGGAGCAGGGCTGGGAACGCGCGAAGGGCAACTCGCGCCTGACCTGGCAGGAAGCGAAGGAGGCGGTGAAGGACGCCTGGCACCGTGTCGAGCATCGCCTGCCGGGTGATGCCGACGGCGACGGCCGCTGAGGCAGGCCGAAGCGTCCATCGCCACGCAAGGAAAAAGCCCCCTGGCGGGGGCTTTTTTCCTGTCGGCGGGGCCAGTTGCGACGGGCTTCCTGCCGCCGCCATGCGTCCTTGGCCCGGCCGCGATGCGCTCACGCGCAGATCACCGCAATCGCTCCAACCTGACCGCCCCTACCCCACCGGAGCCCCCCCGATGTCCATGATCAAACTGCTCGCCTACGGCACCATCGGCTACGTCGCGTACCGCGCCTGGCAGCGTCACCAGGAGACCAGCGCCCTGCAGCAGCAGGACACCGGCTCGCGGACGTCCCCGCATGGCGACCCCGTGCTCGCCGGCGAGCGCATCGACGTCTCCGAACCGGCCCGCCCCACGGCCCACGCCAGTCGCGGTTTCGGCGAGGAATAGGACCGTGCCCGCCATGCGCCTGCTGGTCGTGCTGACCGCCTTGGCGATGCCGGTCGTGGCCTGGATGTCGAACAACGGGGTATTCGGCCCCGACCAGGGCACCATCTCCGACCGGTATCCGACGCTACTGGTCGCAGCCGGCTACGCGTTCTCGATCTGGGGACTGATCTTCCTGCTCGACCTCGTCTACGCAGGCTGGCAGGCCACCGGCGGGCGCAGGCACGATGCGACGCTGTCCCGCATCGCGCCCTGGGCGGCGGCGGGCTTCTTCCTCACCACCATCTGGATGCCGCTGTTCTCGCAGCAGCTGTTCTGGCTGTGCCTGCTGGTGATCTTCGGCGCGCTGGCCTGCCTGGCCCGCTGCGCCCTGCTGCTCTCGCGGGATCCGACGCCACAACCGCGCCAGCACCTGTGGGCCTGGCTGCCGCTGTCGCTGCACGCGGGCTGGCTCACCCTGGCCGCGTTCCTCAACCTCGCCCAGGTGCTGGTGGCGTACGGGGTCGTTCCCGTCGAGGGCCAGCTTCCGGTGTCGCTGGCGCTGTATGCGGTCGCCGCCGTCGTGCTGCTGGCGCTCAACCATGGCATGCGCGGCAACGTGGTCTATGCCGCAGCGGCACTGTGGGCGCTGGCGGCGGTGTACGTGCGCCAGTCGGGGCACGACCTGCCCGGCGCCTCCACGTCCGCGTGGGTCGCCGTGCTGGTCGCCATCGTGCTCGTCGTCCAGACGGCGATGCTGAGGCTGCGGGCGCCGCGCGGCGGCATGGCGGCAGCGCGGCACGGCTGACCCCGGCCTCGATCAGGGAACCGCTCCGCGCCCTGGATGCCTGGGGGCACGGAGCGGCACCCTGTCAGGTCACCGCGCGGCTTCCGCCAGCGCCCCCTTTCCACTGCGTTGCGATGCGACCGGCGACACCGGGGCCGCGTTCCAACTGCGCTCGCGCTGCACGCCTCCGCCCTACCAGGGCAGCGGCGTGCCGTTGGCGTGCCAGAAGCTGCCGGTGTCGGCCAGCGTCAGCGCGTCCATGCGCGCGATAAGGTTGGCCGCGGCCTCGTCCGGACCGATGTCGCCGTGGCCGCCCAGCATGTCGGTCGCCACGCGGCCGGGATGCAGCAGCGCCACGGCCACCCCGCGCGGAGCCAGGTCCACCGCCAGCGATTTGCCGATGGCGTTCACCGCGGCCTTGGACGCACGGTAGCCGTAGTACGCGCCCGAACCGTTGTCGGCCACCGAACCCATGCGGCTGGTGATGATGCCGACCTTGGCGCCATCGGCCAGATGGCCCTGCAACGCGGCGGCCACCCGCAGCGGACCCAGGGTGTTGACCTCGAACTGCCGCTGCATGCGCGCGAACGCCTCCGCGTCCAGGGCGTCGAGCGTTTCGTTGGTGAAGATGCCGGCGTTGAGCAGCAGGCCGTCGATGCGACGGTCGCCGACCCTTTGCGGAAGCGACGCCACGGCGCCGGCATCGGCCACGTCCACGCCGTCGATCACCTGCGCACCCGTGGCAGCGAGCGCTGGGCTCGACGTCCGGCACACGCCGATGACGGCATCGCCGCGCGCGGCCAGCTGCTGCGCCAACGACAGCCCGATACCGCGGTTGGCACCCGTGATCAGGTAGGTCGCCATCGATGCATCCTCTCGCCTGGAGCGATCCATTCTAGGCCGGGTCCCGTCTTGCGGATGCCTGCGGGCGCGGCGACGGTGCGCCAGCACGCCTGCTGGTCGCGCAACCGGCGATGGTCACGTCAGGGTCCGCACTGCCAGCTGCCGCGAATCTCGCGGCGCGACCCATCGGCCGCCAGGAACACCAGCGTCGCCGGACGGGGCGGCGATTCCCCGCCAGCCGTCGCCGGGCCTGTCGGCGCGATGTCGATCGTCATGCCGCGTCCGCGGAACACGGGCGCGGCCACAAGGCCGTCGAAGCCACCGGGGGCCTCCACCGGCTCCACCACGCCGGACAGCTTCACGAGCCCGCGCGCCGGCGCGTCCGAGGCAACGAAACCCGTCGCGTGCAACACCGCCGTGCCATCGGCGCGCAGGAACGCGCAGGCCAGCTCGCCCGCCAGGTTGGCGCGGGCGATGTCCTGCGCGTCCAGCGCGTCGAGCGCGATCGACGCACCATCCTCTGCCGTGTGGCTCGGATCGCGACCTTCCGGTCCGGCGTCGGATGCGGGTCTCCGCGTCCCCGCATCTCCCGGTCCGGACACGTGCGCAGGCGGCCGGTCGCCCGGCGGTGACGACTCGGGAGCCGGATTGCATGCCGCGCCGGCCATCGCGAGCGCCAGGGAAGCAGCGGCGGTGGCCGCACGATGCACAGCGCTGGATCGGTGCGGAACGCGCATGGGATCGTCGTTCCCGTCGCCGGTGGCAGCGCGACATCGCGCCGTGCGCATGGTGGCTGGCGGAGCATCCGGTCCTCGTGAAGCCGCGCCGGAGCCGGGCGATCCACGCGGTGCGCATGCGCCGGGGCCCGGCCGCCCTGCCTCCGGGACAGCGCGCAGCCTCGACACCGCTTCTCATGCCGCACCCGCCTCCGCGGCGCGGTCAGCCTCCAGCCGTGCCTGCAGCGCGTCGCGCAGGAATGGGCCGGGGGGCAGGCGCAGGCCGAATCCGGTGCGCAGCAACTGCAGCACGGCGTCGGCATCGGCCAGCGCGTGGCGCTCGCTCGGCCTGCCCAACCGGTGGACGGCGAAACTGCCGTTGCGCAGCGTCCTGCGGACGCCATCGCCCCCGGTGCGGGCGACGCGCAGCTGGCCGAGGAACGGCGAGCCCGGGTGCGTGGACACGTACCAGCTTCCCATCTCCAGGTCGATATCCAGCTGCGGCTGCAGGTCGAACGTGTACAGGTCGCGCCACTGGCCCAGCACCTGCGCCTGCAGCAGGTGGCCTGCCCCGCTGGCGACCACCCGGTAGGGTTCGTGCGGCGTCGCCTGCGCCGCATCATCGTCCAGCCGCAGGGGAGCGGTGGGCACCATGCCGCCGAAGCCCACATCCACCACGTAGCGCACGCCGCCGACGGCCACCAGCAACAGCAGATGGGTCCGTGCCAGCGGCGTATCGCCCTCGATCACCCGCCCCGCCAGCGCGGTCGCGTCGAACCCCAGGTACCGCAGCAGCGCCAGGAACAGCCGGTTGAGTTCGAAGCAGTAGCCGCCGCGCCCGTCGTGCAGCAGCTTGCGCTCCAGCGTCGGCAGGTCCACCGGCACCGGGCGTCGCAGCAGGGTGTCGATGGTCTCGAAGGCGAACGTCTCCGTATGCCGCAGCTGGAGCGCCTGCAGGGTTTCCAGCGTCGGTGGCGGTGCGGCATGGAAGCCCAGCCGCGCAAGATAGGTGGTCGGATCCTGGAGTGTCGTGGTCATGGCCGTCCGGAAGTCGGATGTCGTGCGCAAGCCTGCAACCTCGAGCATGCTTGAGGTCAAGCCGGGACGGCCCGGCCGTGCCCGATTGCGCGCGCCGTACCGGCCGCCGCGCGTGCGCGGATCGCGGGACAACCGGCGCAAGCCCGCTCGGGATCCCCGTCGGCATCAGCGGACTGGCCTTCGGCGACTGGCTGGTGGGCGTCTTCCTGTCACCGTCGATGCCACGGCGCGGCACGGCGGACACGGCGCAGCCGGACACCCCGCATGTCGTGGACATCGGCGCACGCCACCGGAGCGACGTGCCCGGCATCGTCGCGGAAGCCCGTGAGGCAGAGATCACCGCCGCCTACCGGCGCCGCCTCGCCGGGCATCGTGCCGATCCCCTGGCGACAGGGCCGGTGGACATCGCGCCCCCGCCTGCGAACGCACTGCGCAGATCCAGGCCGCATGCACGCTGGCGATCCGCTCCCTGCGCAGCGTCCCGCGACAGCACGGCCCGGCTGACGGACGGGACTGGCATCGCCGCCGGAGGCGGCCGGGAGCGGTTACGATGGCCCGCCCCGCCAACGCCCTGTCTGTGCCGCATTACACCGACCCCCTGCTGACCCGCGAGACCGCCGATACGCTGCGCAGCGCCCGCGATGCCGGCGCCGGGACCTGGAGCGGGTCGCTGGACCTGGGGCGCACGACTACGCAGGCCACCCTCGCGCCGACGCGCTGGCGATGGCAGGGGCGCGATTTTCCGTACCCCGAACGGCTCAAGGACCGCAGCATCCATTACTGGGACGGCGAAGCCTTCGCGGCCGTGTCGCGCTACGGCCGGGCGTTGTACAAGCTGGTTCCCACCGGCTGGGGCGCGCCGACCTTCGAGATCGACGGCATCAAGATGCTGCCCACCGCGAAGGTCTCCCCGTTCGAGGATGCACGCAGCAAGGTGGCGCTGGTCGCGCCGCGCGGACAGCGCGTGCTCGATACCTGCGGCGGGCTCGGCTACTTCGCCGCCTGCTGTCTCGAGGCCGGCGCGGCGCGGATCCTCTCGTTCGAGAAGAGCGAGGACGTGCTGTGGCTGCGCACGCTCAACCCCTGGTCGCCGGACCCGGAGGCACCGGAACAC
The DNA here is from genome assembly GCA_023444765.1 of Pseudomonadota bacterium. GTDB lineage: Bacteria > Pseudomonadota > Gammaproteobacteria > Xanthomonadales > Xanthomonadaceae > Luteimonas. The sequence goes on from JAEXLY010000128.1 coordinate 32,959, forward strand.
GGCGGCCGCCTGCAGCTGCGCCACGGCGACGTCGCGCAGGAGATCACGCGGCTGCCTGACGCCGCCTTCGACGCGGTCCTGCACGACCCGCCCCGTTTCGGAATTGCCGGCGAGCTGTACTCGCAGGCCTTCTACGACCAGCTCGCGCGCGTACTGCGCAAGGGCGGCAGGCTGTTCCACTACACCGGAACCCCGAACCGGCTGACCAGCGGCCGCGACGTGCCGCGCGAAGTGTCCAGGCGGCTGGAGAAGGCGGGTTTCCGCACCCAGCCGGCCCTGGACGGAGTGCTGGCGCAGCGGCGGTGAGCGCGGCGGAGGGCGGACCGATGCGCGCGTCGCCGCGCCGGAGATGCTGCACGCTGGCGACGGGGAACAGGCGCCCGCCGTAGAGCATGCCTTCGTTGAGCGTGCCTTCGTTGAGCGCAACCCAGGCGCCACCGATTCCCCGAAACACGACAGGCAGCCATCGGCTGCCTGTCGTGCGATCGCAGGCCGGTCGGCGGGACCGGCAGGCGGATCAGGGATCAGAACGCATACTCGGCCGTCAGGCCCACCACCGCGGTGGAACGCTTCGGACCATCCACTTCGGCGCCGCTGTCCTCATCGATGAAGGTGCCCGACTTGGCGCGGTGGTAGTCGTAGTGCAGGCCGATGCTGAAGTTCTCGGTCGCGTTCCAGCCGGTGCCGACGCCGGCATACCAGCTGTTGCGCCCCTCATCGCGCCCGCTGCGAACGCGCAGCTCCTGGCCGATGGTGTTGTAGTAGTCGGTGCTGTTGTCGGACGCGCGGAAATAGCCGCCACGCATGCCCACGTACCAGGCCGGGTTGATGTTCACGCGCGCGTTCGCGCCCAGGGTCCACCCGCGCAGCGCGTTGGTCGACTCGGTCTGGTCGACCGGATCGTCGTTGAAGACGTTGCGCACGCGGAAGTTGCCGAGATCCACATAGCCGAGCTCCGCACCGACGCCCCAGCTGTCGCTGACCTTCCAGCGGTAGCCACCGGACACTCCATAACCGGTCTTGCGGCCTTCATTGCTTTCCAGGAAGTTGAAGTTTCCGGTGCCGAAACGCCCCGCCGTACCACCATCGGTGCGACCGACGTTGCCGGTCACGAACCAGGCGCCGTCGCCGACCGACTGGCTGGGCCGATAGCTGTCGCCCGTGCTCTGGGCCAGCGCGAGGGGCGAGAGCATGGCCGCGGCCAGTGCGGCAGGAATCGCAAGCTTCTTCATTGGGATCTCTCTCTTATCTTGGGCATGCGCGCCCCGATCGACGGGACACGCCTGCGTGATGCAGCCAGTGGGGGATTGGTACGAGGCTGCGTGGCGCCGCATTACAGACAGGTCGAACTGAAGCACACCCGAACCTTCATGCCGCCTGCACGCGAATGCACGCTAGTGGTTCAAAGACAGTTCAAGTGCATGCACAACTTGCGCATGCATTGGCGATGCACCGCACCGAGGCGACGCGTCTTCTTACGCGCTGCCACCAGCAGACTTCCCGATGAAAAGGTGCTGCCAAGGACGTGATCGCTGCCGCGCGAACCGCAGGCGCAGCCATACGGCCCCCGACCGCAACAGCATTCCACTTCCGCATCCGGCGCCGCCGGATGTCGCCCCGCGGGCTCGTGTCAGTCAGAAATCCGCGTCCAGCACGATCCGGTAGCGGGCCTTGCCGGCACGAAGGCGGTCCAGCGCCTCGTTGGCGCGGCGCATGGGAAAGTGTTCGGTCTTCGGCGCCACGCCGTGGCGGGCGGCGAAGCCGAGCATGCTGTCGATCGCGCCGCGCGAGCCGGTGGGCGAGCCGGACAGCGACTTCTGCCCGGAGATCAGCGAGAACGCCGGCACCGCCATCGGCTCCAAAGGCACGCCCACCACGTGCAGCCGTCCCTTGGGCGCAAGGGCCGCGAGCAGGCCGGGCCAGTCGAGCGAGGCGTTCACCGTGTCGATGATGAGGTCGAACGTGCCGACGAGCTTCTTCAGCGCCGCGGCATCGCCGGTGGTGACCACGCGGTGCGCACCGAACGCACGGGCCTCTTCTTCCTTGGAGGCGCTGGTGGTGAACGCGGTGACCTCGCAGCCCCACGCCCGGCAGAACTTCAGGGCCATGTGGCCCAGGCCGCCGATACCGACCACGCCGACCCGCGCGGTAGGCGCGACGCCCAGCTCGCGCAGCGGCGCGAACACGGTGATGCCGCCGCACAGCAGCGGGCCGGACTCGGCGGCATCCAGGCCTTCTGGCAAGGGCACCACCCACACCCAGTGCGCGCGCACCTTCTCGGCGAAGGCGCCGTGCCGGCCGCCCAGGGTCGGCTGCACCTCGCGGCACAGGTGCTGGTCGCCAGCCAGGCAGGCGTCGCAGTGCAGGCAGCTGCGCGCGTTCCAGCCCAGGCCCACGCGCTGGCCCATGACCACGCCCCTGGCGTGCCCGCCCAGCGCCGTCACCCGCCCGATCGCCTCGTGGCCGGGCACGAACGGATAGGCAGTGAATCCCCACTCGTTGTCCAGCATCGACAGGTCCGAGTGGCACACCCCGCAGTGCTCGACCGTGATCTCGACTTCGTCTGCACCCAGCGGGCCGGGGTCGTACTCGAACGGTTCGAGCGGGGCACCGGCTTGCGGTGCGGCCCATGCGCGGTAGCGGGTGCTCATTGCGGGTTCCTCGCGTAGGGAAGGCCGGCACGATACGCCGGCAGCGGGTAACCGGTCGTGACGGGCCCGGCTCTGCGGGGCCCGGGGAACGCCCGACCATGACGCATGCCCTCTGTGCCTGACACCAGCGGCGGGCGCTCGACGCGCGCCGCGCGAAACACGCCCCACACCGCCCCCTCCCGCGGCCGAAGCGCCTGCCACGACAGGGCGCGACTCCCTTACCTGTCCACGGCAGCACCCAGCGACGTATCTCCGGCTGCCTCCGAAATGAGACCGTCCGGCCAGTCCGGGTCCAGGAGCGCGCACAGAAGCGGGCCTTCCTCGCCCGCGCCGACATCCGCTGCCATCAACGCCGTCGGGCGCATCGAGAGCTACGATCTCTACTGCCACGTCAACGGGTGAAACGCAGCCTCTCCGGGGCCAAGGGCTCTTTCGAGCACCCGGTGTGCCGGGGAAATTGTCCCTGACACCATTTTGGCCGCCGGCCGCGATCGTCAGAACCTCTTGTAGAGCTCCCGATCGAAGAACGCCAGCGTCTCCACCTCGGAGACCGGGATCACCCTGATCCAGTCCTCCGCGGACGCACGCTTCAGGCCGTCCTCCAGCCCGGCGATCTGTGTGCTGATCTGCGCGATCTGGGCATCGATCCTGCCGATCAGGGCACGCTTGGCCTGGGCGCGGGCGTCCGTGCGGGTCATGACGGTTTCCTTGAGCGCCTTCATGGTCTCGCGCTCCCAGCGCAGCCGCGCCGCTGCTTCACCCGGATACCGGGTCCAGCTGTCCTCTGGCGGGAACTTGCCGTCCGACTGCTGCCGCTGCAGGGAGTAGTGGGTCTGCAGCTCGACGTAGGCGGTTTCCACGTGCGGGCGTGACGGGATGCGGTACACCAGCCCGATATAGACGCGGCCGCACTTCAGCGAGACCTGCACCATCTTCTGCTGGGTCACCGCCCGAACCAGGGTCTGCTGCATCGGGTCGCCGAACCTGGCGGTCATGGCGCGCACCACCCCACCCCATCCATCGATCAACCGGGCCGGCCCCTTGCGCCGCGAGAGGGCCAGGCCGCAGACCGCATTCACGACCAGCGCCAGCAGCAGGGCCAGTGCGATGGCCGTGCAGATCGCACCCGGACTCTGGAATCCGAGCACGCCACGCACGCTTGCCGACATCCCGGCGAGGAACGGTGCGGCGTCGTGCAGATGCGCGCGGATCTGCCCGTACGCGACGCCCCCCGCCGCCAGGAACACCATTCCCAGCGTGATGACGGAGAAGAACAGCCGCTGTCCGTCAAACCTCGCGGTGAGGAACCGCAGCGGATAGCAGGCGAGGCAAAACAGAAAGCCGCTCACGAGGAGCGGCAGCAACACCAGGCTGGCGGCGCCAACCGACACCGGATCGGAAAGTCAGGCGACGGGGTCCGACGTCGTGGACAGGAGTCTTTCGCGGGGATCGACGAAGATCGAGTCCAGGTCGAGCCTTGCGCCACCGAAGAAATCGAACTTCGCGCCACGCCACAGCATCCGCGCCTTCGTCTGCTCGATGGCCGCGTCGAGGACGTCGATTTCCTCGGCCGACAGGTCGCTGGTGAGCTGTTCGAATCTGGATACGTTCATGGCGCCGCCTCCTGCCGGGTAACACCCTAGCGGGCATCTTTGCTGGAACCCATGCAGGGAATGTAAAGAATTCGTTAACGCCGGGTCGCCCCGACGGACTTCGCTTCGCCCGATTCGACAGGCGAAGCCAGATCCCCTTGGCCACTCTGCGCCGCCCGCTCCCGTGCCTCGCCAGCGCGCCCAAACCCAGGCGGGCGATGAAGTCGCTGTCCACCTCGAACTGGCGCCCCGGGTCGCGCAGGCATGGGCGGCCCGGCGGGTAATCCGGAAAGATGGCACCTTCCCATGGACGGGTCGCACCGGTCATCCGGGGACCGGCGGAAGCTCCGGCGCATCGAGGCCGACGAAGGGATCGGCCCAAGCCGGCAGCGCTTCCAGACGGTCGTACCACGCGCAGATGGCGGGATAGTCGTGCACGGGCAGACGCGCCAGCGCGTGCTGCGGCAGGAAGGTGGCCATGCGGAAGTCCGCGTAGGACACGTCCCTGCCCAGCAGCCAAGGCCGGCCCGCAAGTTCCGCCTCCAGCAGCGCGGCACTGCTGGCGAACAGCGCCATGCCCCTGTCCACTTCGGCCGGATCCACCGGTCCAAGCCCGTAGCGCTGTTTCGTCACGTACTCGAACTGGACCATGTCGCAGGCGCGCACGAAGTTCTCCTTGCCCCAGCTGATCCACTGGATCATCCGCGGCTCGGCGTCGCCCTGGCGCCAGAACGACGAGCCCGCCTCGCGCGAGAGCAGGCAGGCGATCGCGTCGGCCTCCCACAGGCCGCTGCCGTCGTCCAGCACCAGGATCGGCACCCGCAGCGACGGATTGAGGTGGCGGTAGCGTTCGGCCTGCCCGGGCGCGAGCGGCGCGGCGAACTCGAACGCGACCGGCGCCCCGACCTGCCGCGCAGCCGCCACGGCCAGTCGGGGGTTCGGATTGCGGCTGTAGAGCAGTTTCATGGCGGGCTCCGTTGTTGTCGAAGTTCCGACGAACGAAAGCCCCGGGCTTCGACATGGTGTGCGGATGCGCATCCCTGGCGCTGTCCCGGCGTGCGCCGAGTGGACCCCAGGCTCCCCGCTGATGCAGGTCGACAAGGTGTCTGTGGAGCAACTGTCCCTGACACCATCTCCCCTGATTAGGAAGTGAGCTGACTACGTTCGCTGGATCCTGCCTCTGGAAAATGAACCCGACCCCATTTCCCACGTGAACATCCCGGAGACGTGGGTGGTGCGAACGACGGCACCGCTGTAGGTGGAGGCCATCGCGTTCTGCAGCCCGCAGGCGAACGCCGCCATGAGCGTGGCGAGCGCGGCCGATCGCGACAGCACGATCACGGCGCCGAACAGCATCGCCGACTCCAGCGCCAGCGCCACCCCGTAGTGGCGGCCCAGCACCAGCGAGTCCCCCTGCACGATCATGCCGCTCAGCACCGCCCCGCCCAGGAAGGCGGCCAGCACGCTGGCGAAGTGCCCGGCACGGGAGAGATCCGCATCCGCCAGCGCGGCGCTCAGCAGGGTGGTGTTGCCGGTCAGGTGCGTCAGCGCCTGGTGATCCAGGCCCAGGATGCCGACCACGTTGACGATGCCGGCGATGAAGGCCATCGCCCATGCGCCGCCCCAGACCCACGGCGGCAGCCGGGAGATCACGCGGCGGCTCCCGGCGTGATCCCCGCGGGCGTCTGGCATGCATGCGTGCGCGAGCGTGTCAGCGCGGTCCCGGCGCGACGCCTAGGCGACCCCGCGGCGCGGCCGACGCGACGGCCGGCGTATGCCGGCGGCTTCGATGGGCCACGATCGTCTCGTCGTCTCACCGCCGGGATTGTAAGCGCCGGGCTCGCGGGATTACGCAGCTTGGGGAGAGCGGGCGCGGAGAAAGTCGACTCTGCCCCCTGTTTTATCCATGGAGATGGTGCGCGCAAGCCAAAACGCCTCGCGCGCGAGGCTCGCAACCTTGCGCGCAAGGCACCAAGCGCAATTTGCCACTCGACGTCGCCCGGGCGCCAGCCGGCGCGGCGTGCGCGCAAGGGGCGACGGGGCGATCACAAGGGCGGGAGCCTTGCGCGCAATACAATTTCGCTTGCGCGCGACGCCCAGGGCGTTGCGGTCGGATCGCCGAAGACTAAGCGAGGCCCAACGCGGCTTGCGGGCAAGCCGAATTTGCTCACACGTCGGCCTCGGAACGTTGCGCGCAAGGCAAAACGCTCCGCCTGCCGAGTGAAGTCGCTCGTGTGCGCGGCTCGGAGTGTGGTGCGCGAGGCGCAGAGGGTTGCGCGTGGAGCCCAAGGTTGTGTGCGTAGGGTTGAGCCTTCACGCAAAGCTACGCGTCCCCGAGACAACGCTTGTCATGCCTGCGCATCCTCGAACGGCTCCAGCTCTGGGAGCACGCTCTCGAACCTGTGATGCACTGCGGGCAGTGCTTCCACGACGTCCGCGTCCTCGGATACTTCGGCCAACACGAGCATGGTCAGAAACGACATTGCATTTGAGTTCTTCTGCATGTCGATGAGAAAGCTGATTGGATAGCCATCTCGGCCACGCGCGAAAGGATGGATGCCCCCGTGAATGTAAGAGTTCAGGCCGTCGCCCATACGGTTCCGGACGCGCGACAGCAGTGCTGCGGCACCTAGAGGACCCTTAGCCTCAAGGCGTACAAGCATCTCCGGTACGCCAGGTAGCTTCTTGGCGGCCTGCTGGCTTTGCAGACTCAACGGAGCGAGCAACCGCTGCAGATCCGACTCAGTGGCCGCATGCCGGGACCAAACCGCACGCACAAGGCTCTCGTACTGAGGACGAACGAGCGCGATCGCGGAAGCGGGACAACTCTTGATCAGCTTCTGCACCGACACCGCATGCTGAATGCTAAGAGCGCAGAGACCTTCGACCGCGCGAGCTCGCGGCCCGTCCGGAAGGGGTGTTTCCTGCCAGGTGGATGTCACGAGGGCGACAAGCTCCGCTGATTCGCTTACGACATCACCCAGACGGTCCTTCTCAGTACCTGAATGGTGCGGTGGAGCGTTAGTGGCCATTGCTGTAGTCAGCAGGTGATTGGAAGGAAGACCGAGATGGCCATCGGTTTGGCAGCCTATGCTGCCGCAACCGCTCGGGTTCGCGCGACACCCCAGCCCGACGCGGCGGGACCGGTCGGCGAAAGCCGCCTTCTAGGCTCCTAGGGCTATCTGACGCCCCGGCCCCGGAACACGAGGTGCCGCGGTATCCTGGACTACATGCCTCGGCTGCAGCTACCCACGGACCTGCCTTTCGAAGTCGGCGCCCTCTACAACCGCCGGCAGCAGATCCATGGACCGCTGGGTGGACAGCGGCAGGGCGGCATCTCCACGCCCAGTAATTCGCCATTCGTGATCCTCTTCACCGGGGAAGCTGGTTCGCAGCACGGCTACCAGGATCACTGGGAGGAGGAAGATGGCGAGAACATCCTCCACTACTACGGTGAGGGCCAGGATGGAGACATGCAGGACAGCCGCGGCAACCGCGCCATCCGCGAGCATCTCCAGCACAACCGCAGGCTGCTCATCTTTCAGAGCCTAGGCAAGAGTCAGCCATATCGGTTCCTGGGCGAGTTTCGCTTCATCCACGCCTACGAGGAACAGGGCGTTCCGGATACAAAGGGCTCGCTCCGCAAGGCCATCGTGTTCAAGCTCAAGCCTGTCGAGGACGACTTCAATCCATTCCAGAAAGAGATTGCGGACAGCATCCTTCCGGAAATCGACCTGCCCACGACGGTCGCCCAGCAGGTGCAGGAGATCCGGGTCAAACAATCCCTGTTCAAACGCAGGTTGTTGAACGTGGAGAAGCAATGCCGACTGACGGGAGTCGCTGACCTGCGCTTCCTGCGAGCAAGCCATATCAAGCCGTGGTCCAAGTGCGCCACTGGCAGCGAACGCGTGGACGGCGCGAATGGCTTGCTACTGACGCCCCACGCCGATCTGCTCTTCGACCGCGGCTGGATCACATTCGAGAACAACGGTGCGCTTGTCCGCTCGTCCCATCTTCCGCCTGAAGTCACCAGCCAGATTGGCCTAGACCTCACCAGCGGCCGTCGCTGCGGTGGCTTCGATGAGAAGCAGAGGGAGTATCTCGAGTATCACCGGAATGCCGTGTTCGAGACCGCCTTCAAGCGAATAGAGGATCCACTCGCGGAGCTAGTCACGCCAGCAACGTACTAGCGTATCGGTGCCGAAAGACCAGCTGCATCGCGTCTTACGCCACGCCCAGCAGTGAACCTGACACCGCCCTTCAACTCGCCATATCCGCGGAGAAAGTCGACTCTGACCCCTGTTTCGCTAAGGATTGCCCTCTTTCAGCCAGTCTTGGGGCCACACATCGATGGCCTGAATACATCTTCCCATAACAGCGTCATCCAAAACCTCAGCTGCATGACGAGCCGCTAAGTAGGATTGAGCAGTAGATGCCTTGAGGTAATTGACGGCTAGGAGCCAGTCAAATCCACCGCCCATGACCTGCTGAACAGCTCTCAAGCCTCCATGAGGATGCGAATGCATGTGACGGCGAAATAAGCATTGGATGGCCTGTAATGACTCGCGGATCGATCTTAGCTCTTCCCGCGCTTTCATTCCTTCGATGATCTCATGCATCTTGGGGAAGTCGGGCTCAGCATTGGTTCGCAGGTCTTCCCAATCAGCGAGCAAAGCCAACTGTGCCTCGCCCGCCAATCTCGATGCCCAGATCGCCCTTAGCAACACCTCGCGCTGCGGACGCAGAAGAGCTGCTGCTGGCCCAGGAATAACTTCTTTCATCAAAAGAACGATGGCGCGCCCATGGCTCACAGCGAGCCTGCAAAGCGCTGCGCCAATCTTCACGTCTGGCGGTGCGCAAGTCAGGTCGTGCGGACGATTCATCGCCTCACGCAACTGTGAATGCATGCGGCTTCCCTGCTCGATAGCGACCGCAAGCTGCTGAGGAAGAGTCACGAATTTCTACCCACTTACTCGGCAATCCCAAGCATCTTGTCGGCGGGCTGCGATCGAAGCCACGTCACTAGCGAGAAAACGTCCAATCGCGCAGCTGACAGCGCAGTTGCCGCGGCTGCGCGCCACGCGAGATCAGCACCCCCAGCAGGCAGCGTTCTACGCAGATCCCGCACTACCGACAATGCAGTTTCCGCCCAATCTCTAAATTCACTCAACTCCCAGTAGCTCACCCTGCTCAATGACGGAAGTGCCCCGGGGGCCGCCTTTACTGAAGGCGTTACAAGAACAGAGATGATCACGGCGTGATTCGACACATTCAGAAATGCACGCGCCCAATCGGCGTGTGACGCGGCTTGTCGAGCCTTCGTCGCATCAATCACAGTAGAAGCGCCTTTAGCATTGGCGTGATCTTCAAAAACAATTACTACATCATCGACAAGCCACCACGGGTCTGGCGAAGCATCCGACTCCACCTTGCCGACCTCAAAGCCGATATGCTGACCAAGTAGCTTCTGCCCCTCCTCAAACGTTTTTCCATCTGCCAGCAGCTCTCGCACCTTCGCCTCGAAGGCGTTGAAGTCTCTATTCTGCACAGTGCCCAGCTTGAGCAAGTGCGCTTCCAGATTCTCTACTTGGGCCATGACAGCGGACTGCTCTCGATCGGTGGCGCTTAGAACCTGCCCTTCGTCGGTAGCAAGAGCAACAAGCCATGGGATACCTTTCGCTGCTTCTTTCGCAAGCCGGAACTGCTCAGTTGCGGCGCCCATAAGAAACGCATTTCCGCTGAGAGCAGCGGCCCTAGCGGAACTACCGGCCACGTAATGCCATAGAGCTCGATAACCTCGCAATGAGGGATCGACCAGGACCGCCAGAACTTCGCGTGAAGATTCATAAGCAGCAACATAATCTCCCTGCCAGACAGCTTGTTGCCATTCGATTTCATGCCTAACAGCGCGCTCAAGCTGTTGCATCGACGGACGAACTTCCTGAACCGCACTGGATCTTAGCTCCAGTATGCCCTCATTGGCGCTCTCCCATTCGGAGTCATGTCTCAGGAAAATGGTGAAGTTCTCGACCATTTCCTCCTTGTCGATCTCCCTAGATTGCACTGTACCGAACTCGATCTCAGCTTGAAGCTCGGGATGAAAGAACTTTCTGCGCTTCTTATCAGCCAGGTACGCCGACAAATCATCCCCGAGAACTACAACAGCGGAGTAGTCATTGAGTCCACGAGTGCATCTGCCAACCGCCTGAAATACTCGAGTCTGAATCCTTTCGTCCAGAAGCAATCCAGCGCCCATCCGATTCATGAAGAATCGCTCTTGAAGATTGCTAGCTCTCGGAAGCCCCTCAATGAACAACAGCCGGCAATCATCGTTAGGAAAATCTATGCCGTCGTAACGATTCGCAATCACTGCGACGGAGTTCATTTTTCCAGTGAACACTGCTCTAGATCGCTCAAGATCCGCACCGCTGCAGACGGAATACCCAATGCCTTGCGCTACTTCTTCGCTCACTTCCGCTGCTGCACGTTTGGAGGGCACAAGAACGACCGATCTACCCGCCCGCTTCATCATCTCTAGCTTTAGCTCCCTTAGCCCGCTTGCGTCTAGGGACATCCCCGGAAAGACAAAGAAGCGTCTGCCAATGCCTTGGCGGTCCCAACCCGCAGGAATGGGAAGTCTATGTATGGAGCGCCGTCCGGTTAGTCGCTCAAGATCACCCCCAGCGCCGTGCGTTGCCGACATGTATATACGCTGCGTCGCAGAGTCAAATGGCGCGTGAGTCCACGTGGGCGGTATAAGGGGTCGCACCAAGATCTCACGAACTCCAACGTATAGTTGGCAGCTCACAAGGCGATCGGAGATCATCTGCCAGGGGTATCGCTGTTTGGACTCACCAATATTCGCGCTTATTACTGCGTGAAGCTCTTCAGAAATATTGAAGAGACTTGCCGTCGAGAGCTTGTCCACCCAAAGGCCATCGTCGTCGGCATGTAGCTCACCGATCAGACGGCGGTAACTAGTGCTTGACAGAGAATTTTTTAGAACAGCTGCGACGGCATCGAAAAGTGCGACGTCAGCCTCATCACCTGACTGCCGACTTATCTTCAGTGTCCAGTTCGTGGCAACGTAGTTCTCTGCTGCATGCGCGTCATCCAAAAGTATGATATCTGGCGTAGAAAAAAATGGGCGCGTATTGAAGAGACTGCTATATGTAGTGACTGCCACTCGTTCCGCGGAGTTATAGCTAGTCTTCGCCTCCGCCGAATAGGTAGATGCGGACCCCGTAAACCCCTGCACAGCTATGCCGTACTTGTTTGTGGCCTCATCCACAACTTGATTAACCAGTTGAATTGTTGGACACAGGTAAAGGACTTTTTCTTGAAACTTTCTGCGCCGCCATTCAGCCAACAACAGTCCGACTAAAGTCTTTCCACTTCCTGTTGGAAGCTGCAGTGCAATATCAGGCTTCTTGAGCCCTTCTGCCACATAGGTTCTGAGAGTCTGCCCTTGGTGGTCGTACAGACTAGGATGCTTTCTTCGAGATAGATCTCTGAACAGGAGGTCCGGACTGTCAGGCGCAATGGCCCGTGGTGCCAACTGCTTAAATGCCATTCTTCAGTCCTCCATAGAGGTCAGCTACTTGAGCGTATGTGACGGGACCTAAAGAAAAGGCGGCCAATGGCCGCCTGTTTCTCACTCACGATCAGGCAGTAACTGGATTCGGCTTCTCCTGATCCAGCTTGTACAGCTTGATCGCCCTGGCCGCATCCTTCGCCGTCATCTTCCCGTCCTTCGCCAGCGCATCGATCGCCGCGTGGGCGATGTAGTACCGGTCCACCTCGAAGTGCCGGCGCAGATTCGCACGCGTATCCGAGCGACCGAACCCATCGGTGCCCAGCACGGTATAGGTGCGCGGGATGAAGGCCCGGATCTGGTCGGTGAAGTTCCGCACGTAGTCGGTGGCGGCGATCACCGGGCCGGCCGGCCGCGACTCGATGCACTCGGTGACATAGGCCTTGCGCGGCTTGTCCTCGGGGTGCATGCGGTTCCAGCGCTCGACGTCGTAGCCGTCGCGGCGCAGTTCGGTGAAGCTGGGGCAGGACCAGATGTCGCTGGTCACGCCGAAGTCCTTGTCCAGCAGCTCGGCCGCCGCGATGGCCTCGCGCAGGATGGTGCCGCTGCCCATCAGCTGCACGTGGGGCAGGTTGTTCTTCTTGCCGCCCTTGCCGCCACCGTTTCGGCCTCCTCCGCTCGCGGGTGAGGTGCCGTCGGGGTGGTTGCTCTGCAGCAGGTACATGCCCTTGATGACGCCCTCGGCCGCGCCTTCGGGCAGCCCGGGGTGGCTGTAGTTCTCGTTCATCAGGGTCAGGTAGTAGTACTCGTCCACCTGCTCCTCGAGCATGCGCTGCATGCCGTGCTGGAGGATGACGGCCACCTCGCCGGCGAAGCTGGGGTCGTAGCTGCGGCAGTTGGGGATGGCGCCGGACAGCAGGTGGCTGTGGCCGTCCTCGTGCTGCAGGCCCTCGCCGTTGAGCGTGGTGCGGCCGGCGGTGCCGCCGAGCAGGAAGCCGCGCGCGCGCATGTCGGCCGCCTGCCAGGCGGCGTCGCCCACGCGCTGGAAGCCGAACATCGAGTAGTAGATGTAGAACGGCAGCAGCTGCAGGTTGTTGGTGGAGTAGCTGGTGGCCGCGGCCATCCACGAGGCGAAGGCGCCGGCCTCGGTGATGCCTTCCTGCAGCACCTGGCCGGTGGCGTCCTCGCGGTAGTACATCAGCTGGTCGCGGTCGACCGGCTTGTACTTCTGCCCGGCCGGGGCGTAGATGCCGATCTGGCGGAACAGGCCCTCCATGCCGAAGGTGCGCGCCTCGTCGCAGACGATGGGCACCACGCGCGGGCCCACCTGCTTGTCGCGCAGGATGATGTTGAGCGACTGCACGAAGGCCATCGTGGTGCTCATCTCGCGTTCGCCCGAGCCCTTCATCAGGCGGTCGAACACCTCGAGCTTGGGCGCGGTGAGCGACTCGTCCGCCTTGCGGCGGCGCTGCGGCACGAAGCCGCCCAGCGCGCGGCGGCGCTCGAGCAGGTACTGCACTTCCTCGGACTTCTCGCCGGGGTGGTAGAACGGGATGTTGCCGTCCTTGAGCTGGGCGTCGTCGATCGGAATCCTGAAGCGGTCGCGGAAGGCGCGTACCGCGTCGTCGTCGAGCTTCTTGGTGTTGTGGGTGGGGTTGAGCGCCTCGCCGGCGCTGCCCAGGCCGTAGCCCTTCACCGTCTTGGCCAGGATCACGGTCGGCTGGCCGGTGGTCTTCATCGCCTTGTCGTAGGCGGCATAGACCTTGTGCGGGTCGTGGCCGCCGCGGTTGAGGCGCCAGATGTCCTCGTCCGAGAGGCTGGCCACCATGGCCGCGGTCTCGGGGTACTTGCCGAAGAAGTTCTCGCGCGTGTAGGCGCCGCCGAAGGCCTTGCAGTTCTGGTACTCGCCGTCGACGGTTTCCATCATCAGCTTCTTGAGGATGCCCTGGTGGTCGTTGGCCAGCAGCGGGTCCCAGTAGCTGCCCCAGATGGTCTTGATGACGTTCCAGCCGGCGCCGCGGAACTGGCTCTCCAGCTCCTGGATGATCTTGCCGTTGCCGCGCACCGGGCCGTCCAGGCGCTGCAGGTTGCAGTTGACCACGAACACCAGGTTGTCCAGGCCCTCGCGGCCGGCGATCGACAGCGCGCCCAGGCTCTCGGGCTCGTCGGTCTCGCCATCGCCCATGAAGCACCACACCTTGCGGTCGGACTTGGGCAGCAGGCCGCGCGATTCGAGGTACTTCCAGTTGCGCGCCTGGTAGATCGCGGCGGTGGGCCCCCCGCCCCTCGGCCCCGGGGGGCCCGGGCAGAAAACGGGG
>JAEXLY010000207.1 GCA_023444765.1 Pseudomonadota bacterium
CAGTAGGCCAGGGCGCCCAGGCCGTAGACGTCCATGCCGGTCCCGGGCGCGCCGCCGGCGAACTGTTCGGGCGCGGCGTACTGCGGGGTCAGCGCGCGCAGCGCGGTGGCGGTGCGCTCGGGCTCGAGCCCGTCGGCGAGCCGGGCGATGCCGAAATCCAGCAGGCGGGCGTTGCCATCCTCGTCCACCAGCACGTTGGAGGGCTTGATGTCGCGGTGGATGACCAGGTTGCGGTGGGCGTAGGCGAGCGCACCGGCGATCTGCAGCAGCAGGTCGATACGGGTCTCCAGGCCGGCATCGCGGTCGCGGCACCAGCTGTCGATGCGCTGTCCATCGACCAGGGCCATCGCCAGCCACGGCGTGCCGTCCGCGGCCACGCCGCCTTCGTAGAGCGGCACGATGCCCGGGTGCCGCAGCCGCGCCAGCAACCGCTGCTCGCGCAGGAAGCGGTCGTGTCCGCCGGCGGCCAGGGCGCCCAGGGTCAGCACCTTGACCGCCGCCAGCTGGCCCGCGGGGGCCTCCACCGATTCGGCGCGGTAGACCGCGGCCATGCCGCCGTGGCCGATCTGGTCGAGCAGGCGCCAGCGTCCAAGCCTGCGGCCGGCCAGCTCGCCATCACCGGGCAGGGCGAAGGCGTCCAGGCCGGGCATGCGCTCGAGCGGGCCGCTGGCGCATTCGTGCGCGACCAGCAGGCGCCCGATCCGGCTGCGGATCTCCGGGTCGTCGGTGGCGGCGGCCAGCGCGGCGGCGCGACGCTCGGGTGCCAGGTCGAGCAGCTGGTCGAGGATCCGGTCGGCTTCGCGCCAGGCCGCCCGGTCTTGCGGGTCCATGGTTCAGCGCGGACCGGGCAGGTAGATGAACGCGCAGGCGCCACCGTCGATCGCCGGCGCCTGCGCCTCGATGTCGACCGCGCGACCATGGACGCGCAGGCGGCCGCCGCGGGCAGCCACACCATCGATGGCGGTGCGGGCGCGCGGGTCGAGTCCGCCGCCCGGGAAACTGCCGACGATGCCGGACACCGGCGGTCCGTCGCCGAAACGCGCGCGCAGCGCGTCCTCGTTGCCCTGCAGCTCGAGGTAGGCTTGCCAGGCGCCGTGGTCGAAACGCTCGTCGATCAGCAGGTAGCCGCCTTCGTCCTCCAGCGGCATGCCCTCCAGGACCACCTCGCGCGATGCCGGCAACGGGGGCGCGTCGGCGACGGCGGCGGGCAGGATCGCCAGCAGCGGCGCCGCATCCACGGCGGGGAAGCGATCGAGGCGGCGATCGAGCGCGGCACCGGGCAGCAGTCCCTCGAAAGCATGCAGGCGCCCGAGGTAGGCCCGCTCCAGGCAGGCCGCACCGGCCCCGCAGGCGTCGCGCCCGCTGGCCAGCCAGTGGCGCTGGTCGGCGGCCAGGCAGGCGCGTTGCGCAGGTGGCAGGGATTGCCGGAGCTGGGCGTAGTAGCTGCCCAGGATACCGTCGAGCAGGGCCAGCCGTGGCATTGCGCAGATCGCGCGCTCGGTCGTCGTGGCGGCGCCGGTGCAGGCGAACGATGGCCCGGAGGCTCCCGCGGCCGCGGCCACGACCGGCGCTGCGGCCGCAAGCAGCGCGAGCAGGATCCCCGGCGGGGGACGGAAGGCGTGGCGGCCGCGCGCCCGGGGACCTGTCTGCATCGCTCCGCTCCTATTGCCTGCGGTAGCGCTGCACGATGGGGTCGGCGGACCCGGGGATGCGCATCCGCGTCTCCAGCGTGTCGCCACTGCAGCTGTACTCCTGCATGGCCGGCTGCGCCGTCGCGGCGGGCAGGGCCATGCGGGAGCTGCGACCGTCGCCCGGGCCCACCTCCACCGCGCCACGGCTGGCCGAAGTCGCCGGGGCCAGGGTGAGGCGGCCGTCTGCACTGGTCCAGCTGCCGCTGGCCGAATAGGCCGCGTTGCTGCGGGCCCGCCGCGACGGGCCGCTGGCCTCGGCCTCGACCTGCGCCTGTGCGCGGTAGCTGCCGTCGACGTCCAGGCGCAGGTTTGCTGCCTGCTGGGTGATCGCCATGCGCATGCCCGGCGCCTGGCGGCGCACCCAGTCGGCGGCGCCGTTGCCCAGTGGCGTCCAGCTGCCGACCAGGCAGGCATCGCGCGCCACGGCAGGCGCCGCGCACCCGCCTGCCAGCGAGACCGCCAGCATGGCCAGAATCCCTGTCCCCTTTCGCATCGTTCCCTCCCGGTTCGTGGTGCCGGCATGGGAGCCGGCGTCCCTCCAGCATCCGCAAACCGCGGCGCCCGGCTGCCATCGATGTACCGCAAAGCGCGCACCGCCGCCAGATCGGCCCGCCGTCCGCCAGCATGGCCTGGCGCCCGCCCTGGGGACCCATGTCCGGCTGGCGGACGGCGCCGGTCCCCACGCGTGGCGCCCTGTCCCGCCGCGCCGCGCCCTCCGCTAGGCGAGCTGGGCGTGCAGGAACGCGCGTGCGCGCTGCCAGTGGCGGTACACCGTGCGTTCGGACAGCTCGAGCATGTCGGCGATCTCGGCGAACTCCAGACCGCCGAAGCAGTGCAGTTCGACGATGTCGCGCTGCTGCGGCGCGATCTCGCCCAGCGCCTCCAGCGCCGCGTGCACGCCCAGCACGTCCGGCGCCGACGCACCGGGCAGGGATTCGGTCAGGGTGATCTCAAGCAGATCCCCGCCACGCTTGCCGGCGGC
Organism: Pseudomonadota bacterium; assembly: GCA_023444765.1. Taxonomy (GTDB): domain Bacteria; phylum Pseudomonadota; class Gammaproteobacteria; order Xanthomonadales; family Xanthomonadaceae; genus Luteimonas. The sequence goes on from JAEXLY010000207.1 coordinate 2,674, forward strand.
ACGACGCCGTGCATGGTCGACCATGATCCAGCGCATGGCCTTGGCCGCGGTGGTGAAGAAATGGCGGCGGCTGCTGGCGCTGAGCGGGTCGCCGCTGCTGGCGCGCAGGTACAGCTCGTGGACCAGCATCGTCGGCGTCAGCGTGCGCTCGTCCGGACGCAGGCGCGAGGCCGCGATCTGGCGCAACTGCGGATAGAGCCGCTCGAAGACTTCCGACAGCTGGTCCGGATCGCCGGCGCCCACCCGCTCCAGCAACCGCGTGATCTCGTTGTCCATGCGGGCGTCCCGGCTCCACGACATGCGGCGCGTCAGGGTAGCCGGTCCGGCGGCCGCGGCGGAGCCGCCGTGGCAGTCGCCGGCCCCGGCCTGCGGATGCTGCAGGTGACATCACACTCTGTCGGAGCCTGCATGCGCACCCCGTCCCTGCCTCCCGCCCGCCTGCCCGCGATCCTGCTGCTGTACGTGTCCATCGCCGCACCCGTGATCGCCCAGGTGCCGGCG
>JAEXLY010000209.1 GCA_023444765.1 Pseudomonadota bacterium
GGCGCCGGCAGCGACTGGCCACCCGCGCCCACGGCTGGCGCCTGCTGCCCCTGCTGCAGCGCCTGCGCGGCCTCTTCCGCCGCGACCTGCGCGTACTGGCCTACCACCGCGTGCGCGAGGCCGGCCCCGGCTTCGAGTTCGACCGCGAGCTGGTCAGCGCCACGCCGGAGGATTTCCTCGCGCAGATGCGGCATGTGGCGCAGCGCTTCCATCCGGTGTCCTGCCGCGAGGTGGTGGCCGCGCTCGATGGCGGACCTGTCCTGCCGCGCGATGCGGTGCTGGTGACGTTCGACGACGGCTACGACGACAACCACGCCGTGGCGTTCCCGATCCTGCGCGACCTCGGCGTGCCGGCGACCTTCTTCGTCGCCACCGGCCACATCGACAGCGGACTGCCCTACGGCTACGACTGGCTCGCGCACCTGATCCTGACCTGCCGCGCCTCGCGCCTGTCGATGGCGGCGCTGGACGTCGACCTGCCGCTCCCTGCCCGGCTGGAAGACCGCCACGCGCTCATCGGCGCCGTGCTCGACCGCCTCAAGTACCTGGACGACGCGGGCCAGCAGGCCGTCATCGCGGAGTTCGAACGCGCCTGCGGTCGACCCCGCGCCGCGGGCCATGCCGACTGCCGGCCGATGACATGGGACCAGCTGCGCGAGATGCGCGCCGGCGGCATGGAGATCGGCGCCCATGGCGTCCACCACCGGATGCTGGCCAAGCTTCCCGACCACGCGCTGCTGGAGGAGATTTCGGGGTGCCGGCGCCGGCTGGACGAGGAACTGGGCGCGCCACCGATCGCGGTCTCCTACCCGGTGGGCGGACCGGACGCCTACGATGCGCGGGTCATCGATGCGGTGCGCGCGGAAGGCTTCCGCATCGGCTTCAGTTACGTCAGCGGTACCAACCCGCTGCCGTTCGCCAAGCGTTACGAGCTGTTGCGCACCCCGGTGGAAACCAGCGTGGACCGCGCCTGGTTCGAGGGCATCCTCGCGCTGCCGGAAATGTTCGCCCACGGCACGGCACTGCGGGTGTACACGTGATGATGCTGTTCCTGCTGACCTGGCTGGGGCTGGTGCTGATCCGCCCGCAGGAGTACCCCGCCCTGGCGGACATGGGCATCCCGCTGCTGCCCATCGCGATGCTGGGCGCGCTTTGCGCGTGGCTCGTCAGCGGCAACCGGCGCCCGCTGAACCAGCCCACCTACCTGCTGCTGGCGGTGTTCATCGTCGTGGCCATGGCGACGATGGTGGTCAACGGCTGGGCCGGCGGCGCGCTGACCCGCTTCCTCGAGATGCTGCCGTCGCTGCTGGCGCTGGTCCTGATCGCCCAGGCCAGCCATTCGCTGAAGAACATGCGTCGCCTGATGTGGGTGATCGCGGTGTGCGCGCTGGTGCTCACCATCCATGGCATCGAACAGGTCGAGCTCGGCCAGGGCTGGACCGGAATGCCCACCGTCCAGGACGGCCGCATCCAGTACGTGGGCATCTTCAGCGACCCCAACGACCTGGCGATGCTGTTCATCATCGCCATCCCGATGGCCGTGCTGATGGGAGGGCGCGGGGGCATGCTGGGCCTGCGGCGGCTGTTCTGGTGGCTGTTGGCGGCCGCCCTGCTCTACGGCGTGTACCTCACCGACTCGCGCGGCTCGTTCCTGGCGGTGATGGCGATGGCCGGCATGTGGCTCTGGCTGCGCCGCGGCCTGCTCGTGGCCGGCACCCTGGGCGCGGCCGGACTGGCGGTGCTCATGGCCCTGCCCACGCGGATGCAGGAGCTCGATGCAGGCGAGGCCTCGGCCTACGGGCGCATCGAGACCTGGTACGACGGCATCCAGATGTTCGTGGCCAACCCGCTGTTCGGCGTCGGCGTGGGCAACTTCACCGATCACACCTACCTCACCGCGCACAACTCGTTCGTGCTGGTCCTGGCCGAAACCGGCATCATCGGTTACACGGTGTGGCTGGCGATGGTGGGCTACTGCGTGCTGATGCCGGTAATGGTGCTGCGCCTGCCCGCGCAGATGGACGATCCCGAGCACCAGGTGCTGTGGACAGAAGAGCGCAAGGTGGCGATGACGCTGCTGGTGGCGATGGTCGGCTTCTTCGCCTGCGCATTCTTCCTCAGCCGCAGCTACGTGATCCTGCTCTACATCCTGCTGGGACTGGTCACCGGCTGGTACGCCGGCGCCCAGGAACGTTGGGCGGGACTGCCCGCCTTCAGCGTGCAGCGCGACTGGTTCAAGTGGTGCGTGGCGGCGGTAGGCAGCGCCGTCGGCCTGTGGCTGGTGGTCAAGGTCCTGTTCGTGATGGCGGGCTCATGAGCACGCGCGGCCAGGTCATCCGCAACACCCTGTTCTCCTCGGTGGGCATCTACACCGAGTACTTCCTGGGCATGCTGACCTCGATCATCATCGCCCGGCACCTGGGACCGGCGGATTTCGGCGCCTACAGCCTGGTGATCTGGCTGGTCGCCACCGGCGTGGCGATCACCAATTCCGGCGTGGCCAGCGCGGTGATCCGGTTCATCGCCGAACTGCGCGGGGCGGGACGGGAATCGCAGATCCGCTCGCTGCTGGCCTGGGCCTGGCGCGTTCAGGCCGGCTTCCTCGCGGTGGTCCTGCTGGGTGGAACCGCGCTGTTCCTGGTCCAGGGGCAGCGGCTGATGCCCGGGTTCAACCACGGCATCCTGCTCGCGATCCTGCTGCTCACCACCGCGCTGCGCGCGTCCTACATGCTCAACGTGGGCATCGCCAAGGGGTTCGAGAACTTCCGTGCCACGGCGGTGATCGCGGTGATCGTGGCGCCGCTGAACCTGCTGCTGATCCTGGTGGCGTGGTGGCTGGACGGGCCGATGGAATGGTTCCTCGGTACGTTCACCATTTCGAGCTTCGTGTTCTGGTGGATCTCGCGCCGCCAGGTGGCGTCGCTGCTGCCTCCTCCCCAGCCACGCGAGGCGCTCGACGGGGATACGCGCAGGCGCCTGCGCAGCTATACCGCCCTGGTCGCGGTCACCGTGGCCGTGAACTTCATCACCGCCAGCGAAGTGGAAGTGCTGTTCCTGACCCTCTTCGACTCGGCGGCGTCGGCGGGCAAGTTCAAGGTCGCCTTCCAGCTCTCCAGCGGCGCGCTGCTGCTGGTGCCCGGGGTATTCGGCGCGCTGCTGCTGCCGATGATGGCCAATGCGCTTGCGCAGGGGCGCGAGGTGGCCAGCCGGCGGCTGTCCATGTCCACCACCTACCTCACCGCCCTGGCCGCGCCCCTCGTGGCCTTCGGTGTCCTGTTCGCCAGCGACATCATCGGCCTGTTGTACGGGGCCGCCTACGCGCCTGCAGCATTCGTGTTCGCCGGCTGCCTGGCGGCTGGCGCCGTCGCCACCGCCTCCCAGGCGGCGTCGAGCTACCTGCTGGGCGCCGACCGGCAGCGCATGTTGATGGTCGTGATCCTCGCCTTCGCGGCGGTGAAGCTGGTGCTGGACGTGGTGCTGATCCGGCGTTACGGGCTGACCGGCGCGGTCGTCGCGTTCGCCGCGACCAGTGTCTTGAGCAACGCGCTGCTGATGGTGCTGGCGCTGCGCTACAGCGGCTCCCGCCTGGAATGGGGCCGGATGACCCGCGTGCTGGCCGCCGCATGCATCGCGGGCGCCATCGCCTGGGCGCTCAAGGGCCTGTTGCCGCCGAACCACCTCCTGGTGCTGGCGCTCGGCGGGATCACGCTCACCGGCGTCTACGCCGTCGCCACCCTGCTGCTGGGTTTCTGGAGCGCGCCCGACCTGCAGCACTTCCAGCAGATGCACGCACGCTTCGCCGGAGGCCGGCCGGCCTTCGTGGCCCGCGCACTGGGCTGGGCGGTCCGCCGCTCGGAGGCGCTCGCATGAGCCTGTACGAGCACGCGTTCCGGCGCCTGTTCTATCCCTCCTACGAGGCATTGCGCGGCAGGGGCACGCACCGCTTCGCCCGCGAGTACGAGGACAACCAGTGGCGTTCGGCGGACGAGGTCGCGGCGATCCAGTGGCGCAAGCTGCAGGCGCTGGTCGCGCACTGCTGGGCGGAGGTGCCGTTCTATCGGCGCCGCTGGGAGGCAATCGGCTTCCAGCCCGGCGACCTCAGGTCGATGGACGACTACGTGCGCCTTCCGGTGCTGACCAAGGGCGACATCCGCGACCACTTCGAGGACCTCAAGGCCGGCTCGCTCCGCGACGGCCTGCTGTACAAGGCAACGGGCGGCTCCACCGGCGAGCCCCTGCGCTTCGGTTTCACGCGCGAGAGCAACGAGCGGCGCAATGCCGTGATGTGGCGCGGCTATGGCTGGGCGGGCGCGAGGATGGGCCGGCGTTCGCTGTTCCTATGGGGCGGTGCGGTCGGCGAGGCCGGTCGCGGCGCGCGGTTGAAGGAACGGTTGTACCACGCGGCCTTCCGCCGCCGCATGCTCAACAGCTTCCTGATGCGCGACGACAACATGGCCGACTACGCGGACGCCATCGTCGCCTACCGGCCCGAGGTGATCGTGGCCTATGTCGACCCTCTTTTCCGTCTTTCCAGGTGGTTGCTCGAGCATGGCCGCACGATCCCCGGCGTGGTCACGGTGCTGGGCGCCGCGGAGGCGCTGCACGATTACCAGCGGTCGGTGATCGAGGAAGCCTTTCCCGGTGCCCGGGCATACAACACCTACGGCTGCCGGGAATTCATGCTGATCGCCTGTGAAGCCGAGGATCGCGACGGGTTGCTCGCCAGCGCCGACCACCTGGTGGTCGAACTGCTGGACCCCCGGCGGGACGACGACGGCACCGAGACCGGGGAACTGGCCATCACCGACCTGCACAACCTGGGCATGCCTTTCATCCGCTACATCAATGGCGACATCGCCAGCCGCAAGGGTCCGTGGCACGCCACGGGCACGCGCGGGCTGCCGCGCCTGTCGCGCATCGACGGCCGTCGGCTCGATGCCATCCGCACGCCGGACGGACGCGTGCTTCCGGGCGAGTTCTTCCCGCACATGCTGAAGGACGTCTGCGGTGTGCGCCGGTTCCAGGTGGTGCAGGAAGCGATCGACCATTTCACCCTGAAGCTCGTGCCCGGCCCCGGGTTCGGCAGTAGCCAGGAAGCCTACGTCCGCCGCGAGATCGCGAAGGTGCTGGGCGACGAAGCGCGCCTCGAGCTGGAACGGGTCGACGATATCCCGCTCACCCCGAGCGGCAAGTTCCGCGTCACCGTATCGAGGCTGCAGTGAGGATCACCCACGCGGTCGAGAACCTCAATCGCGGCGGTCTGGAACGGGTCGTCATCGACCTGGCCACGGCGCAGGCCGCGGCCGGCCACGATTGCCAGGTCGTCTGCCTGTTCGAGGCCGGCACGCTGGCGCACGAACTCGGATCGCGCGGCATCCGCGTGGTCGAATGCGGCAAACGCGACGGCGCCGATGCGCGCGCCCTCTGGCGCCTGCGGCGGGCGCTCGTCTCGCAGCGGACCGAGGTGCTGCACAGCCACAACAGCACGCCGCACTACTACGCCGCCGTCGCCGCGCTCGGACTGGGACTGCGCCGGGTCCTGAACACTCGCCACGGCATGGGCGACGACAGTCCGACCAGTCGCCGCGAATCCCTGTTCCGCCAGTCGATGCGCCTGACCGACATCTCGGTGGCGGTCTCCGCCGCCGCCGGCCGCAGGCTGGTCGATGCCGGCCTGGTGGCCGCGCGCAAGGTCCGCGTCCTTCCCAACGGCATCCACGCCGAGCCGTTCCAGCCGCGCGATCCGCGCAAGCGCCAGCAACTTGCGGTGAGCCTGGGATTGCCGGCGGAAACGCAGCTGGTGGGTTTCGTCGGCCGCCTGAACTGGGCCAAGGACCTGCCCACGCTGGTCGCCGCGTTCGCCCGGATCCGGGCCGCGGGGGGGGGGGGGGGGGGGGGGGGGGGGGGGGGGGGGGGGGGGG
>JAEXLY010000269.1 GCA_023444765.1 Pseudomonadota bacterium
AACATCAGCACCGCGCCCCCGGGCGCCGCGACCGGCGCCGGCGACACGGCCACCGCGGTCACGCCGGTCCGCCATCGGCGCGGCACGGTCCGCATGCCGTCGCGGATCTCGCAGCCGCTGCTCCGGCTGCGGCTGAAACTTTTCCGGCTGATGCAGCAGCACCGGCTGTAGGCAAGTGGATCATGGGGCGAGTCTCCGGCTCGCCCCATGCGTTCATCACGACGACGCTCCGCGGTCGTGAGCGGGCCGGCAACGTGGACGTCATTGGCCAGGCGCAGGTCGCCCGTCGCATTCGCGCCGCGTCGGCGGCTCTCGCCAGGTCGGTGGGCCGCCCATCCCCGACCGGATGCGCCCATCGCATCCGACACGGTGCGCCTGCCCCCACGAGGGTTCCCTGCCCGGACCGCCGCGCGCCGCGGGTCCCAACCCCACTGGCGCACTGCTGCCGGCGACACCGGCGCTCCCATCGCACGGAACGTCGTCTGTCGGCGAGAATGTCCGCGCGGCCGCCTGCCCGACCGCCTGTCGCCCGGAAGTGTTCCCGGCGATCGCTCGCATCGCGGGGCACCGCATTGCGTCGCCAACACTGCACGAGAAGCTGCGGCCGCGGACATGGAAGTCCGATCGAACGCGCGCACCGCCACTCCCGTGTGTGGCACAGCAGCCCGATGATGACGTTGCACTTGCCCCCGAGCCCGCAGAAGAGAAGTTCTTCTCCAATCCGGGGAAACCCGGGCGGACGGGGCCGGGTGGCGGTTGGCTTGCGGACGTAGGCGTCCCGGTCCGGGGATTGTTCCCCGGCCCGGTCAGCGCGCTTCGCGGTCTTGCCCGAGGCCGCGCGCCGGGCTGGAACACGAAGCGGCCCTGATCGAGCGAAGAGCGATCTCCGGTCGACAGGGTGCGGCGTCCGTCCGGAGCGACCGCCCCTCAGCACGGCAGCCGTCCCGCCGTTGCGGGAAGAGAAAAAAAGAAAAGCGGGCCGAAGCCCGCTTTTCGTCCCGCGTACGAGGTGCGCCTTATCCCGCCGGCGTGCCCTCGCCTTCGTCGATGGCCTTCATCGACAGGCGGATGCGGCCCTGCTTGTCGACTTCCAGCACCTTGACCTTGACCACGTCGCCTTCCTTGAGCACGTCGCTGACCTTCTCGACGCGATCGTTGGAGATCTGCGAGACGTGCACCAGGCCGTCCTTACCGGGCGAGATGGTGACGAACGCGCCGAAGTCCATGATCTTGGCGACCTTGCCCTCGTAGATGCGTCCCGGCTCGACGTCGGAGGTGATCTGTTCGATGCGGTCCTTGGCGGCCTGGCCGGCGATGGCGTTGACCGAGGCGATGGTGATGGTGCCGTCGTCCTGGATGTCGATCTGGGTGCCGGTTTCCTTGGTGATCGCCTGGATCACCGAGCCGCCCTTGCCGATCACTTCGCGGATCTTGTCGGGGTGGATCTTGATCGTGATCAGGCGCGGCGCGAACTCGCTCAGCTCGGCGCGCGGCGCGGTCAGGGCGGCGGACATCTCCTTGAGGATGTGCAGGCGGCCCTGCTTGGCCTGCGCCAGCGCGACCTTCATGATCTCCTCGGTGATGCCTTGGATCTTGATGTCCATCTGCAGGGCAGAAATGCCCTTCTCGGTACCGGCGACCTTGAAGTCCATGTCGCCCAGGTGATCCTCGTCGCCGAGGATGTCGGACAGCACGACGAAGTCGTCGCCCTCCTTCACCAGGCCCATCGCGATGCCGGCCACCGGCGCCTTGATCGGCACGCCCGCGTCCATCAGCGCCAGCGACGAACCGCAGACCGATGCCATCGAGGACGAACCATTGGACTCGGTGATCTCCGACACCACGCGGATGGTGTACGGGAACTCCTCCATCGTCGGCATCACGGCGAGCACGCCACGCTTGGCGAGGCGGCCATGGCCGATCTCGCGACGCTTCGGACCCATCATGCGGCCGGCTTCACCCACCGAGTAGGGGGGGAAGTTGTAGTGGAACAGGAAGTGTTCCTTGTACTCGCCGGCCACCGCGTCGATGATCTGCCCATCGCGGGCGGTGCCCAGGGTCACGGCCACGATCGCCTGCGTCTCGCCGCGGGTGAACAGCGAGGAGCCGTGCACGCGCGGCAGGATGCCGACCTTGGAGGTGATCGGACGCACCGCGTCGAGCGCGCGGCCGTCGATGCGCACCTTGGTCTTGAGGACCGATTCGCGCATCGTCCGGTATTCCTGCTCGCCGAACTCCTTGGACAGCTCGCCGGTGGACCAGGCGTTGGCTTCGGCGTGCGGGGTCAGGGCCTCGAGGATCGCCTTGCGCACCTTCGAGATGGCGTCGCGGCGCTCCAGCTTGTCGCGCACCTGGAAGGCGCTGGCCAGCTGTTCGCCGACGGCGTGGCGGATCGCCGAGACCAGGCCTTCGTTGGCGGCCGGGGGCTGCCAGTCCCACTTCGGCTTGCCGGCCTCGGCGACGAGTTCGTTGATCGTGCCGATGGCGACCTGCATCTGCTGGTGGCCGAACATCACCGCGCCCAGCATCACTTCTTCCGACAGTTCCTTCGCCTCGGACTCGACCATCAGCACCGCGTTCGAGGTACCGGCCACGACCAGCTCCAGCTCCGAATCGACCAGCTCGCTGGTGGTCGGGTTGAGCAGGTACTGGCCGGCCTTGTAGCCGACCTTGGCCGCGCCGATCGGGCCGTCGAACGGCGCGCCCGACAGCGACAGCGCCGCCGAGGCGCCGATCAGGGCGAGGATGTCGCCGTCCACTTCCGGGTTCATCGACATCACGGTGGCGATGATCTGGACCTCGTTGCGGAAGCCTTCCGGGAACAGCGGGCGGATCGGCCGGTCGATCAGGCGCGAGATCAGCGTTTCCTTCTCCGTGGCGCGGCCTTCGCGCTTGAAGAAGCCGCCCGGGATGCGGCCGCCGGCGTAGAACTTCTCCTGGTAATCGACGGTGAGCGGGAAGAAATCCTGCCCTTCACGCGCCGTCTTGTTGGCCACCGCGGTGACCAGCAACACGGTGCCCTCGCACGAGACCATGACCGCGCCACCGGCCTGCCGGGCGATCTCGCCGGTCTCGAGCGTGATCGTGCGGTTGCCGTACTGGAAGCTCTTGGTAACTTTTGCCACTTGGGATTCCTTGATGACTCTTTCGATGGACCGGCCAGGACCCCTGTCCCGGTCGGGCGGCCGCGTCCACCACGGCCAAAAAAGAACCGCGGCGCATCACTGCGCCGCGGCGGTGGTCGGGGCTTAGCGACGCAGGCCGAGTTTCTCGATCAGGGCCTTGTAGCGCCCCACGTCCTTGCGATGCAGGTAGTCGAGCAGGCTGCGGCGGCGGTTGACCATCTGCAGCAGGCCGCGCCGGCTGTGGTGGTCCTTCTTGTGCGTCTTGAAGTGCTCGGTCAGGTGCACGATCCGCGCGGTGAGCAGGGCCACCTGCACTTCCGGCGAGCCGGTGTCGTTGGCGGCGCGCGCGTGTTCCTGGATGATCTTTGCGTTGTCGATGGACATGATTGCCTCTGGTCACGAAACCCGCAGACCACGTCGCCGCATCGTCGAGGCCGGCGTCGTACCGCAAGGGTTCGTCATGGGATGAAGGGTAGACCGGTCTGGTCCCCCCGGACTGTGAAGGTTGGAGCGGGTGGAAGTGCTTGAAAAAGCCGTGGAATTGTAGCCGCTGCCAGGGGTCGGGACAAGCTCAGCGGGCGACGCCGGCCGCGGCCTCGACGGTCCAGGTGAACAGCCGCTGCGCCCGCAGGGTCCCGTCCTGGACCTCGCCCAGGCCCAGCGCCCGCCCGCCGGGACCGAACACGGCCACGCTGCCGGCGGGGTGGAAGTCCCCGTGCACCGCCTGCCCGCGCCCCAGCCGCCGGGCCTGCAGCTCGTCCAGGTCCACCGGCGGCCATGAGGCCATGCCCCGCTCCAGCGGCAGCAGGCAGGCCAGGAGGGAGCGCTCGCCGCGGGCGGACAGCGCCTGGAGCTCTTCGAACGTCCACATGCGCGGGTCGCGGAAGGGGTCCACCCAGAGCCGCCGCAGTTCCGCCACATGGGCACCGCAGCCCAGCGCCTCGCCGAGGTCGCGGACCAGGCTGCGCACGTAGGTCCCGGATCCGCACTCCACGTGCAGCCGGAGCTGCGGGGGCACGCCGTTCAGGTCGTCGAGCAGGTCGCCGGCCGACTCGAGCCGGAACTCGTGCACGTCCACCGGGCGCGGCTCGACGTCGACCGGCTCGCCGCGCCTGGCCTTGGCGTACAGCGGCTCGCCGCCCCGCTTGAGTGCGGAGTAGATCGGCGGGCGCTGCTGGATCCGCCCGGTGAGCGCATGCAGGGCCGCATCGATCTGCGGGATCCGCAGCCGCGGCACCGGGCGCTCGCGCAGGGGCTGGCCATCGGCGTCGTCGGTATCGGTGACCACGCCCAGGCGGGCGACGGTGTCGTAGGCCTTACGCGCGCCGAGCAGACCACCGGCGATCTTGGTCGCCTCGCCGAAACATACCGGCAGCAGACCGGTGGCGAGCGGATCGAGACTGCCGGTGTGTCCGGCCTTCTCCGCGCGAAACAGGTGGCGGACGCGCTGCAGCGCCTGGTTCGAACTCAACCCGCGCGGCTTGTCGAGCAGCAGGATGCCGTCGAGCTTCCGGAATTTCGTGCGTGGGCGGGAGGTCATCGGGTGATTGTAGGAGGCCGGTTGGACCAGGGGCTTTCCAGGCGTTGTCCTGCCCCGGAACGTCCGGTCATGTCGTCGGCCATGCCTGCCGCCGCGTCGTGTGCGAGCCGGGCCGCCGTCCTGCACTGCACAACCGGGATCCCTCTCCGCAACCGGGAGGCCGATCCCCGCCACACGAAGCGGGACGAGGGGCCGGAGCTAGAGGTCCCGCAGAAGCTGATCGATGCGCTCGCCGCGATCGACCGAATCGTCGTAGTGGAAGTGCAGTTCCGGGACGTGGCGCATCTTCACCGCACGCGCCAGCCGGAACCGGATCTCCGGAGCCACCGCCTTCAGCCCCTTGATCGCCTCGGCCGCGCGTTCGGACTGCAGCGCAGTGACGAACACCTTGGCGTGCGCCATGTCGCGCGTGACCTCCACGTCCGACACGCTCACCGACGGCAGCCCGTGTTCGGACACGGCCTCGCGCACCAGCGTGCCCAGCTCCCTGCGGAGCTGGGCGGCGATGCGATCGGTGCGGGAAAAGGACTTCGTCGACACGTGATTGGCAACTCGTGATGGGTGATTCGAAAACCAGTGCGCGGGCAGCGTCATCCGCGAGGATGTGCCGTGATCCGCTCCCACGAATCACGAATCACCAGTCCACGAATCACGCGCCGTAACGCCGGGGCGTTACAGCGTCCTCTGCACCTCGATGCGCTCGAAGCACTCGATCTGGTCGCCGGGCCTGACGTCGTTGTAGGCCTTCACCGCGATACCGCACTCGGTACCGTTGCGGACCTCCTCGACGTTCTCCTTGAAGCGGCGCAGCGATTCGAGTTCGCCCTCGAACACCACCGTGTTGTCGCGCAGCACGCGGATCGGACGGTTCTTGCGGACCACGCCTTCGACGACCATCGAACCCGCGACCGCGCCGAACTTGGAACTGCGGAACACGTCGCGGACCTCGGCGATGCCGATGATCTGCTCGCGGATCTCCACGCCCAGGATGCCGGAGGCGACCTGCTTCACCTGGTCGATCACATCGTAGATGATCGAGAAGTAGCGCAGGTCCAGGCCGCTGTTCTCGATGACCTTGCGCGCCGACGCGTCGGCACGGACGTTGAAACCGATGATCGTCGCCTTGGCGGTGGCCGCGGCGTTGGCGTCGGACTCGGTGATGCCGCCCACGCCCGAGACGATCACGTTGATGCGGATCTGGTCGTTGGACAGAGCGGTCACGGCCTGGCGCAGCGCCTCCACCGAACCCTGCACGTCGGCCTTGATGACCAGGTTGAGCTGCTGCTGCGCCTCGCCCTGGCCCATCTGGGCCATGATGTCTTCCATGCGGTTGCCGGCCTGCGCCACCAGGCGCTGCTCGCGGCGCTTGCTTTCGCGCTGCTGGGCGACGTCCTTGGCCAGGCGCTCGTCGGCGACCACCACGAAATCGTCGCCGGCATCGGGCACGCCCGACAGGCCGAGCACCTGCACCGGGATCGACGGGCCGGCACTTGCGACCTGGGAGCCGGTCTCGTCGAACAGCGCACGCACGCGGCCGTACTGTACGCCGCACACCAGGTAGTCGCCCCTCGAGAGCAGCCCCTGCTGCACCAGCACCGTCGCGACCGGGCCGCGGCCCTTGTCCAGCGAGGACTCGATGACCGTGCCGCTGGCGCGGCCTTCGGCCACCGCACGCAGCTCCAGCAGTTCGGCCTGCAGCGAGATCGAATCCAGCAGGTTGTCCACGCCCTGGCCGGTCTTGGCCGACAGCGGGACCATCTGCGTGTCGCCGCCGAAGTCCTCGGCCACGAGATCGTGCGCCAGCAGTTCGTTCTTGATCCGCTCCGGATCGGCGTCGGACTTGTCGACCTTGTTGATCGCAACGATCAGCGGCACCTTCGCCGCCTTCGCATGCTGGATCGCCTCGATCGTCTGCGGCATCACGCCGTCGTCGGCCGCGACCACCAGCACCACGATGTCGGTGAGCTTGGCGCCTCGCGCACGCATCGAACTGAATGCGGCGTGGCCCGGGGTGTCGAGGAAGCTGATGACGCCCTTGTCGCTTTCGACGTGGTAGGCGCCGATGTGCTGGGTGATGCCGCCGGCCTCGCCGGTGGCGATCTTCGTGCGGCGGATGTAGTCCAGCAGCGAGGTCTTGCCGTGGTCGACGTGGCCCATGATGGTCACCACCGGCGGACGCGCCACCGCCTCGCCCTGCACGTCCTCGACATGGGCGAGCAGTTCGGACTCGGCGTCGTTGGCCTCGGCCGCGACCGCCCTGTGTCCCAGCTCCTCGACCACCAGCACCGCGGTGTCGTGGTCGATGCTCTGGGTGATGGTGGCCATCACCCCCATCTTGAACAGCGCCTTGACCACGTCGCCGCCCTTGAGCGCGAGCTTCTGCGCCAGGTCGGCCACGGTGATCGCCTCGCCGATCGCCACTTCGCGCACGACCGGCGCGGTGGGGCGCTCGAAGCCGTGCGGACCGGCGCCGCTGCGCGACTGCTCGACGTGGCGACGCGACTTGGGCTTGCCGCGGGTACTGCTGCGGCGCGCGCGCTCGGAGGCGCTCAGGTGCAGCTGGCCGGCGAAGCGCGCGGTGCTGTCGTCGTCCTCGACGCCCGCCACCATCGCATGCGAGCCGCGGTTGCCCTTGTGCTTGGGACCGGTGCCGCGCTCGTCGCGCGCCGGGGCCGGCTTGGGATGACCGTGGCCATGGGCGGGCTTGCGCGCGGCCGCGTCGACTTCCGGCGTGGCCACGGCCTGCTCGGCCTCCTTGCGCAGGCGCTCGGCCTCGGCCTCTTCCTGGCGCTTGCGCTCGGCCGCTTCCTCGGCGCGACGCTTGTCCTCTTCGGCCAGGCGCTGCTGCTCGGACAGGTTGCGCTGGCGCGACTCCTCCAGCTTGCGCAGGATCTCGGCCTGCTCGTCGTCCACCGGCGCTCCGGACCCCTTGGCGTCGGCGGTGTCGGCGGCCGGCTTGACCAGCGTGACCTTCCGGCGCACCACCACGTCGACCGTCGAGCGATTCTTGCCGCCACCGACGGTCAGCTCCTGCTTGCGGGTGCGGCTGAGCGTGATCTTCTTCGGCGCGACGGCGTCTTCGACCGGCTTGTCGTCCTTGCCGTGGGTGCGGCGCAGGAAGCCGAGCAGCTTGACCTTCTCGGTGCTGGTGACGACCTGGTCGGGATCGCTGAACGCCATGCCCGCTTCGGACAGTTGTTCCAGCAGCTTCTCCACCGGCGTGTTGACCAGGGCGGCGAGCTTGCGGATGGTGGTTTGTTGCGACATTCGGGTCCTATGCTCTGTTTGGCGCCCCCTCGCCGAGAGCAAGGGAAACGCGGATTCTAAGCCCTGATCGGTGCAGGGCGGCGTTCATCGCGGGGTCATTCGCCGCGCTCCAGGCGGGCGATCTCCTCGGCGCGTGCGGCCAGGATCAGCGCCGCGGCGCGCTCGGCATCCAGGCCTTCGATGCCGAACTCGACAACCTCGTCCGCCGCGAGGTCCGACAGGTCCTCGCTGGTGCGCACGCCATGGGAGGCCAGCGCGTAGGCGGTTTCGTCGTCCATGCCCTCCAGCGCCAGCAGGTCCTCGGCCGGCGCGTTCTCGTCCAGCTCCTCCTCGACGGCGAGAGCGTCGTTGAGCAGCGCGTCGCGGGCGCGGGCGCGCAGTTCCTCGACGATGTCCTCGTCGAAGCCCTCCACCGCCAGCAGTTCGCCGACCGGGACGTAGGCGATCTCCTCGACGGTGCCGAAGCCTTCGGACACCAGGATGCCGGCGATCTCCTCGTCGACCTCGAGCTTCTCCTGGAACAGGGCGCGGGCGGCGGCCTGCTCGGCCTCGGACTTCGCGGTCACCTGGTCCTGGGTCATCACGTTCAGCTGCCAGCCCGTGAGGCGGCTGGCAAGGCGCACGTTCTGCCCGCCCTTGCCGATCGCCTGGGCCAGCTTGTCCTCGGCCACGGCCAGGTCCATCGAATGCTTGTCCTCGTCGACGACGATCGACTGCACCTCGGCCGGCGCCATCGCGTTGATCACGAACTGGGCGGGGTTGTCCGACCAGAGCACGATGTCCACGCGCTCGCCGTTGAGCTCGTTGCTCACGGCCTGCACGCGCGAACCGCGCATGCCGATGCAGGCGCCGATCGGATCGGTGCGGTTGTCGTAGGCGATGACGGCGATCTTGGCGCGGTCGCCCGGATCGCGCGCGCAGGCCTTGATCTCGACCAGCCCCTGCCCGACTTCCGGCACCTCGAGCTTGAACAGCTCCATCATGAATTCAGGCGCGGCGCGGCTGATGAACAGCTGTGGGCCGCGTGGCTCGCTGCGCACGTCGAACAGGTAGCCGCGGATGCGGTCGCCGGCACGCACGATGTCGCGCGGGATCGCCTTGTCCTTGGGGATGAAGGCCTCGGCGTTGCCGCCCAGGTCGACATAGACGTTGCCGCGCTCCACGCGCTTGACCACGCCGGTGACCAGTTCGCCGATGCGGTCCTTCCACGCGTCCACCACCTGCTGGCGCTCGGCCTCGCGCACGCGCTGCACGATCACCTGCTTGGCGGCCTGCGCGGCGATGCGGCCGAAATCGACGTTCTCGATCTGCTCCTCGATGTAGTCGCCCACCTCGACGCCCTCGACCTCGTCGACCGCGTCCATCAGGCGGATCTGGCGGTCGGGCGACTCCATCACCACGTCGTCGGCCACCACTTCCCAGCGGCGGAAGGTCTCGTAGCTGCCGTCCTTCGGGTCGATCGAGACACGGGTCAGCACGTCCTGGTCGAGGTAGCGCTTCTTGGCCGCCGTGGCCAGCGCCGCCTCGATCGCCTCCAGGATCACCGACTCGGGCACGCCCTTCTCGTTGGCGACCGCGTCCACGACCAACAACAGTTCTTTGCTCATCTAAATAAGACCTCTGAAAACCGGCTTGATCCTGTCACCGGGCCTGGCCCGGTCCTGCATTCCTGGACGCCGCAGCCACGCGGCCGCGGCGGCAAATTCAGTCGCGCCTGGGCCTGGCGGCGCGCTTTCCTGGGGCCTTGCGCCCGGGCTTTCCCGGCCGCGCATCGCCGCCGGGCATCTCGCGCGCCGGCGCGTAGCCCAGCGCCGCCCAGTCCGGCACCAGCCGGGCCTTGTCGATATTGTCCGCGGCGACCTCGAACGGCTGCCCGTCCACGTCGAAGACGATGGTGTCGCCATCCACCGAAACGATGGTGCCGGTCAGACGGCGGCGACCGTCCTGCGGCAGCTTCAGGCCGACCTTCGCGCGCTCGCCGGCGAACCGGGCGAACTGTCCGGCCCCGAACAGCGGCCGGTCCACGCCGGGGGAGGAGACTTCCAGCGTGTAGTTGCCCGAGATCGGATCCTCCACGTCCAGCTGCGCGGACACCTCCCGGCTGACCGCCTCGCATTCCTCGATGCCGACCTGGCGCGTCTCCGCCTCGGCCTCGGGCACGTCGATGTACAGGCGCACCACGGAACCGCCCGGCGCGGGCAGGTACTCGATGCCGAGCAGCTGCAGCCCCAGCGCTTCCACCGTGGGCGCGAGCAGCGCGCTGATCTGTGTCGCCTTGTCCGTCACGTCGCGTCGTTGAACCTTGTCTGCGGATCGCCAGAAACAGCAAAGGGCCCGATGGGCCCCTTGTCCTGAATGTCCGGCCTGGGCCGGATTTCGGCATCGAGGCGATGCGTGCCCCGATGAAGCCCGGTTTCCCGGCGCCGTCCGCAGGCTTCAGCGCCGGCGGTGGCCCGGTGAAACTGGTCGCGTAAGCGCGCTCCATGCCCTGCCTGCCGGAGCCTTGCGGGGCGGTGCTGCACTGCGCGAGCCGGGAATGATACCGGTTTTCGGGTTCCGATCCAACCGGCCGCGCGGCGGAGCGGGATGGGACGGACCAGGCGGCGCCGTGGATCCTCCCTGGCCTCTCGCCCTGCCGGGCGGCCTGCCTCAACCGAACGGCACGAAGCCAGCCGGCACGGCCCCTGTGTAGTGCGCCGGCGCCAGCAGTTCCACGTGGCTGGCCGGGTTGGAGACGTTGCCGCCGACGAGGATCGGGCCGGTCCCGCCCAGGACGAACGTCGGGCGCACGCCAGTGGCCGGATCGCCACCACCCGCCCAGCGGCCTGTGCCCAAGAGCTTCATCCAGACCGCGCGGGTGTCCGCATCGACCGCCACCTGGATCACGATGCGCTGGTCCGGCGTGCCGGGGAGCGCGCCCATCTCCACCTTCGTGTCTCCCGGAAGGCCGTAGTTGGCGTAGGCCATCACGGTCCAGGCCGACACGGCCTGCGCGGAAGCACCGCCACTCCCGTAGCTGCGACCGGGGTGGGCATCGTCGCGCAGCCGCCCGGGCGCCTCGCCCCATAGCGATACGCCGGCCGCATGCTGTCCGCCATGGTGAATCGCGGCCTCGACATAGACCCGTCCCCTGAGGGGCGTCTGCGCGAAGCCCGATGCCACGACGTCGGCCGCCGTGGTGCTCAGCCTGGTGCGGTTGCGGTCGAGGCGCGCGTTGGCGTTGGTGTAGTGGAAGCCTCGCAGCCCTGCCGCTGCCGGAAGCGCGCCGGCGCCAGGGGCGACAGACACCCGGGCGACACCCGCAGCCCGGATCCCGGGGACTGCGGCACCGCGTGCATCGACCGATCCGGCCCAGACCCCCAGGACGAGGCAGGCAGCGATGCACGCATGTCGCAAGCTGGTCATTGTGGGCCCGCAGTCGGAGAGCCGGTCATGATGCCATCGCGGCGTCCGGCAACGGCCTGGTCCCGGGCCCACAAGGGTCGCCGCGCACCGAAGGCATGCAGTGCGCCCGGAACGGACGCGCAGGTCATGGATGCCGGAGGCGGCAACGCCGCACCCGTTCGCACCGCGACCGACGTTCCCATCGCACCCGATCGCACTCGCTGCAAACGAAAAAGGCGACCTCGTTGCCAAGGTCGCCTTTCCGTCGTCTGCGTGCTCGTCAACGCAGACAGTGTTGGTAGCGGGGGCAGGATTTGAACCTGCGACCTTCGGGTTATGAGCCCGACGAGCTGCCAGACTGCTCCACCCCGCATCAGAAGCGGAATTATGACGACTCCGGGGATTCTTGGCAAGCCCCCGGACTGAACAAACCGGTCAGGCGAAGGCCGCCTGGCACCATTCCATGACCGGGCTCCAGAACAGGCCAAGGCCCAGCAACGCAAGCGCATTGACCGAGAACACCGCCTGCAGCGCGCCGCCGCGCACCACGACCGGCTCGCCCGAAGGCTGGTCGAAATACATCACCTTGATCACGCGCAGGTAGTAGAACGCGCCGACCACTGCGAACACGACGCCCACGATCGCAAGCCACAGCAGGTCGGCCTCGAGCGCCGCGCGCAGCACGGCGACCTTGGCCCAGAAGCCCAGCAGCACCGGCACGCCCGCCAGCGAGGCCATGATCAGCAGCACCAGGCCGGCCATCCACGGATTGCGCGCGTTGAGGCCGCGGAAGTCCTCGATGCGGTCGCCTTCGAAGCCCTGGCGCGCCAGCATCACGATCGCGCCGAACGCGGCGGCCGACATGATCGCGTAGCTGATCGCGTAGAACATCGCCGCGGAATAGCCTTCCGGCCCGCCCGCGGCCAGGCCCAGGAACATGTAGCCCACGTGCGAGATGGTCGAATACGCCAGCATGCGCTTGAGGTTGGTCTGCGCGATGGCGAACAGGTTGCCCACGCCCAGCGACACCGCGGCCAGCACCGCGAGCAGCAACTGGGTCTGCTCGTAGTGCGGCCCGAGCGCGATGTCGAGCATGCGCCAGGTCATGCCGAAGGCGGCGATCTTGGGCGCGGAGCCGATGAACAGCGTGATCGGGGTCGGCGCACCATGGTAGGTATCCGGCAGCCACATGTGGAACGGTGCGGCGCCGAACTTGAACGCGATGCCGACCACGATGAACACCGTGCCGGTCAGCAGCAGGGTCCGGTCGGCGCCGGACACCGCGATCGAGGCGTCGCGGATCTGGGCCAGGTCGAGCGTGCCGGTCGCGCCGTACACCAGGGTCATGCCGTACAGCAGCAGGCCGGAGGCCAGCGAACCGAGCACGAAGTACTTCATCGCCGCTTCGGAGGCCATGGGGCTGTCGCGGTCGGTCGCCACCAGCGCGTAGGAGCACAGCGCCAGCAGTTCCAGTCCGACATACACCATGGTCATGTTGCCGGCGGACACCAGCAGCATCATGCCGGCGACCGCGAACAGCACCAGCACCGCCACTTCGCCCTTGTACAGGCCGCGCTCGCGCAGGAACGGCCAGATGTAGGCCATCGCCAGCGCGCTCACCACCAGCAGCACGAGTTTCATGACGTCCGCGCCCTCGTCGCGTACGAACATGCCAGAGAGCGTGGTGCCTTGCCCGCCCACGTCGAACCAGACCATGGCCGCAGCGACCACCAGGGTCACGATCGCGAGCGCATGGGTGGCCACGCGGCGGCGATCGTCCAGGAACAGGTCGAGCATCAGCAGCGCGAACGCGCCGAACACGACGACCAGTTCGGGCGCCATCGGCGCGAGCTCGGCGAAGGAACGTACGGGAGGGGGCGTCATCGCGGTCGTCATCACTTCATGCATTCCTCGGCAGCCGCGCGGGCCGCCCTGTCTCCACCCTCGGCACTGCGGACAGCAGCCCTGATCACAGCTTGCTCGCGGAAATGTGGGTTGCCAGCTGCGCGATCGCCGGGTCCATCAGGTCGATCAGCGGCCTGGGATACACGCCGATCAGTACCGTACCGATGGCGAACGTCCCCAGCACGATCCATTCGCGGACGTTGATGTCCTTGAGCTCGGCCACGTGCGCGTTGCCGACCTCGCCGAACATCACCCGCTTCACCAGCCACAGCGAGTAGCCGGCACCGATGACCAGGGTCAGCGCGGCGGTGAAGGCGATCATCGGATGGTGCTGGAAGCTCGCCAGTACCACCATGAACTCGCCCACGAAGCCCGACGTGCCCGGCAGGCCGGAGTTGGCCATCGCGAACAGCACCATGAAGAAGGTGAACCACGGCATGACGTTGGCCACGCCGCCGTAGTCGCGGATCATGCGCGTGTGCATGCGGTCGTAGAGCACGCCGACGCAGGAGAACATCGCGCCGGAGATGAAACCGTGCGAGATCATCTGCACCATCGCGCCCTGCAGGCCCAGCCGCGCCGCGTCCTCGCCGCCCGCCACGTCGCGCATCAGCGCGAACGCGATGAAGGTACCCAAAGTCACGAAGCCCATGTGCGAGACCGAGGAGTACGCGATCAGCTTCTTCATGTCCTCCTGGACCAGCGCCACCAGGCCGACGTAGACCACCGCGATCAGCGACAGCGCGATCACCAGCCAGGCCCACTCGTGTCCGGCGTCTGGCGTGATCGGCAGGCTGAAGCGCAGGAAGCCGTAGCCGCCGATCTTGAGCATGATCGCCGCCAGGATCACCGAGCCGCCGGTGGGCGCCTCCACGTGCGCATCCGGAAGCCAGGTATGCACGGGGAACATCGGCACCTTCACCGCGAAGGCGGCCAGGAAGGCGAAGAACAGCCACATCTGCTCGGTCGAGGTGAGCCGCAGTGCATACAGGTCCGGCAGCTGCCAGCTGCCCGCCTTCAGGTACAGGTAGATCAGGCCGACCAGCATGAAGATCGAGCCCAGGAACGTGTACAGGAAGAACTTGATCGACGCGTACACGCGTCGCGGCCCACCCCAGACGCCGATGATGATGAACATCGGGATCAGCATGGCCTCGAAGAACACGTAGAACAGCAGCGCGTCCACCGCCGAGAACACGCCGATCATCAGGCCCTCGAGGATCAGCATCGCGCCGTAGTACTGGCTCACGCGCCGGTCGATCGAGGTCCACGCACCGACCAGCACCAGCGCGGTGGTCAGCGCGGTGAGGATGATCAGCGCGATCGAGATGCCGTCCGCGCCCAGGTGGTACTGGATGTCGTAGGCCGGGATCCACTCGCGCCGTTCGAGGAACTGCAGGCCGGTGGCGGCATAGTCGAAGCCGGTGAACAGCGGCAGGCTGAGCAGGAACACCACGAGCGCGACCGCCAGCGACAGCCAGCGGGCGCCGGAGGCGCGCTTGTCGCCGAGCGCGAGCACGGCGGCACCGCCGAAGATCGGCAGCCAGATCAGGAGACTCAGGAGGGGCCAGTTCTGCACGGTGTCAGGTCCAATGGCGGATCAGCACGGCCAGGAGCACGATCAGGCCGAGGATCATCGCGAACGCGTAGTGGTAGAGGTAACCGGTCTGCATGCGGCGGATCAGTCCGGCGGCGAAGTCCACCACCCTGGCCGCGCCGTTGACGAACACGCCGTCGATCAGCTTGCTGTCGACCTCGCGCGAACCGCGACCGACGAGCAATCCGCCGCCGGCGAAGCCCTTGATCCACAGGTCGTCCATGCCGTACTTGTTCTCGAGCACGCGGATGGGCCCGCGCAGCGCATGCGCCACCTTCGGCGCCAGCCCCGGGCGCCACACGTACATCAGGGTCGCCAACAGGAAGCCGGCGAATGTCAGCCAGAACGCGGGCGTGATGAAGCCGTGCAGCGCGAACGCGGCCGGGCCGTGCCACAGCTTGTCCTTGAGTTCGGCCATCACGTCGTGGGCGGCAAGCACCTCGATGGCGCCAGCGAAGAACGGCGTCGTGTCCTCATGTCCCGCCCAGTCGGTGCCGAACAGCATCGGGCCGGCAGTGAAGAAACCGACCAGGATCGACGGGATCGCCAGCAGCACCAGGGGCAGCGTGACCACCCACGGCGATTCGTGCGGCTCGTGCACGCCATGGTGGTCGTCGTGGGCGTGATGGCCGTGGGCGTCCAGGTGCGAAGGCTCGTGCCGGGTTTCCTGGCCGAGCGGACCGTGCTGTTCCTGGGGGTGCGACGGCGCGGTCTCGCGGAAGCGCTCCTTGCCGAAGTAGGTCAGGTACAGCAGGCGGAAGCTGTAGAACGAGGTGACGAAGGCGCCCAGCAGCACCGCCCAGTACCCGTAGCTCCCTACCCAGCCGCGGCCGGAGGCGTGCTTCGCGGCCTCGATGATGGTGTCCTTGGAGTAGTAGCCGCTGAAGAACGGCGTGGCCACCAGCGCCAGCGTGCCGATCACGGTGGTCCAGAAGGTGATCGGCATGTACCTGCGCAGGCCACCCATCTTGCGCATGTCCTGCTCGTGGTGCATGCCGATGATGACCGAGCCGGCCGCCAGGAACAGCAGCGCCTTGAAGAAGGCGTGGGTCATCAGGTGGTACACGGCCGCCGAATAGGCCGATACGCCCAGCGCCACGGTCATGTAGCCCAGCTGCGAAAGCGTGGAGTAAGCCACCACGCGCTTGATGTCGTTCTGCACCATGCCGATCAGGCCGGTGAAGAAGGCGGTGGTCGCGCCGATGAACAGCACGAAGTCGAGCGCGGTCATGCTGAGCTCGAAGATCGGCGACATGCGCGCGACCATGAAGATGCCGGCCGTGACCATGGTGGCGGCGTGGATCAGCGCCGAGATCGGGGTCGGGCCTTCCATCGAGTCGGGCAGCCACACGTGCAGCGGCACCTGGGCCGACTTGCCCATGGCGCCGATGAACAGGCAGATGCAGATCACCGTGGCGACGGACCAGTCGGCCGAGCCGATGATCTGGATGGTGCGTCCGTCCAGGACCTCGCTGGCGCGCCCGAACACGGTCGCGTAGTCGAGGCTACCGAAGTACCACATCACCGCGGCGATGCCGAGCAGGAAGCCGAAGTCGCCCACGCGGTTGACCAGGAACGCCTTCATGTTGGCGAACACCGCGGTCGGGCGCTTGAACCAGAAGCCGATCAGCAGGTACGACACCAGGCCCACCGCTTCCCAGCCGAAGAACAACTGCAGGAAGTTGTTGCTCATCACCAGCATGAGCATCGAGAAGGTGAACAGCGAGATGTAGCTGAAGAAGCGCTGGTATCCGGGATCGTCGGCCATGTAGCCGATGGTGTAGACGTGGACCAGCAGCGAGACGAAGGTGACCACCACCATCATCATCGCGGTCAGGTTGTCGACCAGGAAACCGACATGGGCCGAATAGCTGCCCACCTCGAAGAAGGTATAGACATTCTGGTTGAACGGCGCCGCGCCCTGCCCGACCAGCTGCCAGAGCACATACCCGGAGAACGCGCAGCTGATCGCGACCCCGAGGATCGTGGCGGCATGCGCACCGGTGCGGCCGATCTGGCGCCCGAAGAAGCCGGCCACGATCGCGCCCAGCAGCGGCGCCAGCACGATGATCAGCAGGTGGGTTGTCGAAATCGCCATGTCTTGTCCATTACCCCGGTCGTACCGCTTCTACTGCCGCCCTGCACCGGCGGTGTTCGCGTGGCTTCGGCAGCCCGCGAAGCACTACATGTCCTGGTTGTCACTTCCACCTTCCATGGCGGTACTGCGCGGGCTCCGGAGAGACCCTGCCCGGCCATCCTGGCCGGGCGTTCGCCGACGCGCGCGCCAGTGGCGCGTACCCGGCACTCGAATTGTCACTGCCGCCATCCATGGCGGTACTGCACGGGCTCCGGAGAGACCCTGTTCGGCCATCCTGGCCGGGCGTGCGCCGACGCGCGCGCCAGTGGCGCGCAAGCGCGTCGGCTCACCCCTTCAACGTGTCGATCTCGGCGACGTTGATGGTGCGGCGGTTGCGGAACAGCGTGACCAGGATCGCCAGGCCGATCGCGGCCTCCGCGGCGGCCACGGTCAGGATGAAGAACACGAAGATCTGCCCGGCCTCGTCGCCGAAATGGCGCGAGAAGGCGATGAAGTTGACGTTGACCGCCAGCAGCATCAGCTCGATCGACATCAGCAGGATGATCACGTTCTTCCGGTTGAGGAAGATGCCCGCCACGCTGATGCAGAACAGCATCGCGCCGAGGGCGAGGTAGTGGCCCAGCGCCAGGCCCTGTCCGAAGAGTTCCATTACTTGACCTCCCCTTCGCCCGCGGCGTCCGCCGGCGGCGCCTCCGCCACCGGCCGCTCGGCCGCCATGCTCACCATGCGCACGCGATCGGCAGCGCGGGTGCGGGTCTGCTCGCCCGGGTTCTGGTGCTTCGCGCCCGGCCGGCGACGCAGGGTCAGCGTGACCGCCGCCACCACCGCCACGGTCAGGATCAGCGCGGCCACCTCGAACGGGAGCAGGAAGTCGGTGAACAGGCGACGCGCGATCCAGCTGACGTTGTTGCCCCCCACCGCGTCGACCTGGTCCACGCCGAACGGCGCGAGACGCGACTTGATGCCGATGAGCGTGAGAATCTCCACCAGCATCACCACCGCCACCAGCAATCCGACCGGCAGGTAGCGCACGTATCCCTCGCGCAACGGCACCACGTCGACGTCGAGCATCATCACAACGAACAGGAACAGCACCATCACCGCGCCGACATACACCAGGATCAGCGCCACGCCGAGGAACTCGGCGCCGGCCAGGATCCAGGTGCAGGCCACGGTGAAGAAGGTCAGCACCAGGAACAGCGCGGCGTGCACCGGGTTGCGGACGCTGATCACCGCGCCGGCCGAGGCGACGGCCACGGCGGCGAAGGCGAGGAAGGCGAGCAGTGCGAAATCCATGGTCGGTCGCTTATCGGAAGGCGGCGTCTGCGGCTCGGCGCTCGGCGATCTCGGCTTCGAGCCGGTCGCCGATGGCCAGCAGCTGCGGCTTGGTGACGATGTTCTCGCCGCGGTTCTCGAAGTGGTACTCGTGCAGGTGGGTCTCGACGATCGAGTCGACCGGGCACGATTCTTCGCAGAATCCGCAGTAGATGCACTTGAACAGGTCGATGTCGTAGCGCGTGGTGCGGCGCGTGCCGTCCTCGCGCGGCTCCGAATCGATGGTGATCGCCAGCGCCGGGCACACCGCCTCGCACAGCTTGCAGGCGATGCAGCGCTCCTCGCCGTTGGGATAGCGGCGCAGCGCGTGCAGGCCGCGGAAGCGCGGCGACTGCGGCGTCTTTTCCATCGGGTACATCAGCGTGTACTTGGGACGGAACAGATACTTGAGCGTCAGCGCCATGCCGCCGAGAAGCTCGAGCAGCAGCAGGCTCCGGAACCATGAAACGAACTTGCCCATCAGACGCCCGCCTCGAACACGCCGAAATACGCCATCAACGCCACCACCACGATCCAGCCGATGCTCAGCGGGATGAAGACCTTCCAGCCCAACCGCATGATCTGGTCGTAGCGGTAGCGCGGGAACGAGGCGCGGAACCAGATGAAGCAGCTGGCGAAGAAGAACACCTTGGCGAACAGCCACCACCAGCCATCGCCCAGGATCGTGCCCAGCACCGGCACGTCGGGGATCCAGGCCGCCGGGATCGGCGAGAGCCAGCCACCGAGGAAGAAGATCGGGGTCAGGAAGCTGACCAGGATCATGTTCGCGTACTCGGCCAGGAAGAACAGCGCGAACGCCGACCCGGAGTACTCGACCATGTGGCCGGCCACGATCTCCGACTCGCCTTCGACGACGTCGAACGGCGCACGGTTGGTCTCGGCCACGCCGGACACGAAGTAGATGACGAACAGCGGCAGCATCGGCAGCCAGAACCACTCGAACAGCCCTGCGTTGCCGGCCTGCGCCATCACGATCTGCGACAGGTTGAGGCTGCCCGCGCCGACCATCACGCCGACCAGGGCGAAGCCCATCGCGATCTCGTAGCTCACCACCTGCGCGGCCGAACGCATCGCGCCGAGGAAGGCGTACTTCGAGTTCGAGGCCCAGCCTGCCAGGATGATGCCGTACACGCCCAGCGAGGTCATCGCGAGCAGGTACAGCAGGCCGGCGTTGGCGTTCGACAGCACCAGCTGCGCATCGAACGGCACCACCGCCCAGGCCGCGAAGGCCGGCGCCAGGGTGATCAGCGGCGCCAGCACGTACAGCGCCTTGTGCGCGCTGCTGGGCTGGATGACTTCCTTGAACAGCAGCTTGAACACGTCGGCGAAGGCCTGCAGCACGCCCCAGCCCACGTACATCGGGCCATGGCGCACGTGCATCCAGCCGATCAGCTTGCGTTCCCAGACCACGTAGAAGGCCACCGCCAGGATCACCGGCACGGCGATGGCCAGGACCTTGAGCACGATCCAGACGATCACGCCGATCGCACCCAGCGACAGCAGCCAGTCGTGCAGCGGCGCGGTCCAGGCGGACAGCAGGGTGGCGGTATTGGTCGCGCTCATGCCGCCTCCACCGTGACGGTGCCGGCGCCGAGCGCGGCGGTCGCGCCATAGCCCGACTCCACCCAGGCGCAGCCGCGCGCGACCAGCTCGCTCAGGTTGACCGGCAGCGCGGCGACGCCCGCGCCGTTGCGCACCTTCGCCATCGCCCCCTGGCCCAGGCCGAGGGCGCCGGCATCGTCGGGATTAAGGCTCAGGCGCGGGCCCACGGTCAGCGGATGCGCCTGCAGCGCCTGGGCACGACGGGTCAGGCCATCCACGCGGTAGATCGCCTGCGACACGGCCAGCTCCAGCCCCTGCGCAGCCACAGCCGCCGGTGCCGCGCCGCGCGTGGCCCTGGGCGCCGATGCCTGCATGCCGGCCCGCAGGCCGACCAGGTCGGTGAACCCGAAGCCAGGCAGCGACAGCGCACCACCAAGTGCGCGCAGCACCTTCCAGCCCTGGCGGGCCTCGCCCGGCAGCTTGCCGCCGGCGACGGTCCGCTGGTCGAGGCCTTCGAGGTTGGTGAGCGTCGCATCGTTCTCGAACAGCGTGCCGATCGGCAGGATCACGTCGGCGACGCGGCGGGTGGAGGCGCAGGCGAAGTGGCTGAAAGCCACCACCTGCGCGGCGCCCAGCGCCTTCATCGCGGCCGCCTGGTCGGCGAAATCGAGACCGGGCTCGATGCCGTACACGACGTAGGCCCCGCGCGGCTCCGCCAGCATGGCGGCGGCGTCGCGCGTGGAGGGCAGCACCCCGTGGCGCGCCAGCCCGAGCGCGTTGGCGCCCTGCGGAATGCGGCACAGCGCGCCACCGGTCGCCTGTGCCAGGCCGCGTGCCGCTGCGCGGATGGCGGCCGCGTGCGGGCCGTTCTCGGCCACCGCTCCCACGATCACGGCGACTCGCCCGGCCCCGCGCACCGCGTCCGCCAGGTCCGCCGACCCGAGCGCATCGG
>JAEXLY010000240.1 GCA_023444765.1 Pseudomonadota bacterium
GCGGTGGGGGGGGGGGCGCCGCCCCGCCGGCGCCCCCCCACCCCAACCCTCCCCCGCGCGGGGGGGAGGGGGCTGTCGCGCCGCTGCGAGCGGGGTCGAAGCCGCTCCCGCTGTGTCTGTCATCGCCCTTCCCGGCGAGCGGGGGAGGGGGCTGTCGCGCTGCTGCGAGCGAGGTCGAAGCCTCTCCCGCTGTGTCCGTCATCGCCCTCCCCGGCGAGCGGGGGAGGGAGCTGTCGCGCTGCTGCGAGCGGGGTCGAAGCCTGTCCCGCTGCGTCCGATCATCTCCCTCCCCCGCCTGCGGGGGAGGGTTGGGGTGGGGGCAAGCCGAAGCGACGATCCCGCGGATCCCGTCGGCGTATCGAAGCCTCCGACACCTTTAAAGTTGCCCCTGCAACTTGACGTTCACCCGCGCCACCTTTGACGTATGGTCGGACACCCGTCCACCGACCAGCGCGTGCCATGTCCGAGCAGAACTGGAAGCCCGAAACCATCGCCGTCCACGGCGGCTACTCGCCCGATCCGACCACGCGCGCGGTCGCGGTGCCGATCTACCAGACCGTTGCCTACGCCTTCGACAGCGCCCAGCACGGCGCCGACCTGTTCGACCTGAAGGTCCCGGGCAACATCTACACCCGCATCATGAATCCGACCACCGACGTGCTCGAGCAACGCGTCGCGGCGCTGGAGGGCGGCATCGGCGCGCTCGCGCTGGCTTCCGGGCAGGCGGCGATCACCTACGCGATCCAGACGATCTCCGAGGCGGGCGACAACATCGTCTCGTCGGCCGCGCTGTACGGCGGCACCTACAACCTGTTCGCGCACACGCTGCCGCAGTTCGGGATCGAGACCCGCTTCGCCGACCACCGCGATCCGGAGTCCTTCGGCAGGCTGATCGACGGGCGCACCAAGGCGGTGTTCGTCGAGTCGATCGGCAACCCGCTGGGCAATATCACCGACATCGAGGCGGTCGCGACGGTCGCCCACGCCCATGGCGTGCCGCTGATCGTGGACAACACGGTGCCCACGCCCTACCTGTTGCGGCCGATCGATTTCGGCGCCGACATCGTGGTCCACTCGCTGACCAAGTATCTCGGTGGCCACGGCAACAGCATCGGCGGCGCGATCGTGGACTCGGGCCGGTTCCCCTGGGCCGACCACAGGGAGCGCTTCCGCCGCCTCAACGAACCGGACGTGAGCTACCACGGCGTGGTCTACACCGAGGCCCTGGGTCCGGCGGCCTACATCGGCCGCGCGCGGGTGGTGCCGCTGCGCAACACCGGCGCGGCACTGTCACCGTTCAATGCCTTCCTGATCCTGCAGGGCATCGAAACGCTGCCGCTGCGCATGGACCGGATCAACACAAATACCCTGGCGGTCGCGCGGTTCCTGCAGAAGCATCCGAAAGTCGAATGGGTGAACTATGCCGGGCTGCCCGACCACGCCGACCACGCGCTGGCGCGGAAGTACCTGCGCGGTGGCGGAGCCTCGGGCCTGTTCACCTTCGGCCTGTCCGGCGGCCGCGAGGCAGGGGCGCGATTCCTGGATGCGCTGCAGCTGTTCACCCGCCTGGTGAACATCGGCGACACGCGCTCGCTGGCCACCCACCCGGCCTCGACCACGCACCGCCAGCTCTCGCCGGAGGAACTGGCGAAGGCCGGTGTCAGCGAGGAGACGGTGCGGCTGTGCGTGGGCATCGAGCACGTGGACGACCTGGTCGCCGACCTCGAGCAGGCGCTGGCGCAGGCCTGACCAGCAGGCCCGTGGCGCGGGCACGGATGCTGGCGCCCACGGGGACGTCCGCCGCCTGCACCGGGATGGGCCGGGCTGCCCTCCACGCCAGTCGCCGCGGGGCGCACCGCGCGATTTCCGGCGCGACGACGTTCTCCGCCCCCGGGGGCGGAGAACGTCGGGCAGCCGCGGACGCGGCATGCATGGCCGTTCACCCCAGGGTGTCGAGCAGCGACTGCAATCCCGTACTCGCCGGCATCCGTATCCGCTCGTGCGCCCAGATGGACACGCCGCTGTCGACCGGATTGATCTCGACCACCCGCGCCCCGTGGCCGTGGGCGAACTGCGGCAGCGACGCCGCCGGTTGCACCAGCCCCGAGGTGCCAACCACGACAAGCAGCTCGCAATCGCCGACGTCGGCGACTGCGCGCTCCCATGCCGGTTCCGGCAGGGCCTCGCCGAACCAGACCACGCCCGGTCGGAACGGACCGCCACAGTCCGGGCAGGGCGGTGGCGTTTCGCGCGCGCCTTCGGCCAGCGCGTCCAGGCCTGCGAGGATGGGGTCGGGCGTGACGGTCCGGCCGCAGTCCAGGCAGCGCGAGGCGAACAGGCCGCCGTGCAGGTGCACCACGTCGGCCGAGCCGGCGCGCTCGTGCAGGTCGTCCACGTTCTGGGTGACCACCGACACCGTGTGGCCGCGGGCGGCGAGCGTGGCGATGGCGCGGTGGCCGGCGTTGGGCGCTGCGCGCCGGACCATCGCCGCACGCCAGCGGTACCAGCCCCAGCACAGCGCCGGGGCGCGGCGGAACGCCGCGGACGTCGCCAGCTGTTCGGCGTCGTAGCGCGACCACAGCCCGGTCAGGGCATCGCGGAAGGTGGGAATGCCGCTCTCGGCGGACATGCCGGCGCCGGTGAGGAAGGTGATGCGCATGCGTGGTGTCTGTCCCGGAGATCCCTCACTGCGTTCGGAGTGACACCCCGGTGCGTCCGGAGCGCCGCCTGGCCGCGACGGCCTGCGCCAGGGCTGGCGTCGTTTCGTGGGCGGACGGCTCCAAGGGCACGGGCCGCAGGCGCGGAGGTGCCGTGCGGCTCACGCCGCCGCAGGCGCAGGATCGCTGGGAGGCGCGCTGTCGTCGCCAGCCGGCCTGCGCACCGGCCGGTAGGGCGGGGTGGACATCACCATCTCGGCGAGCGAGAAAGCCAGTTCCCGCTCGGCGAGCACCGCGCCATCCGCGCCGTGCTGCAACAGGTGCCGGACTTCGCCCTCGCTGTGCGCGCGCGCGAGCACGGTCAGGGCGGGGTTGAGCGTCTTCATCCGTTCGATGGTCTCGCCGGCCTCGAGTGCGCGGGGAATGGCGAACACCGCCAGCTTGGCGCGGCCGGGCAGGGCTTCGTGCATCACCGGCTCCGAGGCGACGTTGCCGCGCACCGCCAGCAGGCCTTCCCCGCGCGCACGGTCCACCAGATCGGCGTCTTCCTCCACCACCACCACCGGCACGCCGCGGTCGCGCAGCAGCAATGCCAACTGTCGCCCCACGCGGCCGTAGCCGACCACGATCGTATGGTCGTCGATGTCCAGTTGCGGATGGTCGACCGTATGGACGCCATGGACGGCCGCGAGCGCCGAGGCCTCGGCATCCGCCTGGGCCTGCTGCCGGGCGAGGCGGCGGTCCAGCAGGCGGAAGATCATCGGATTGAGCATGATCGAGATCAGCGCGCCGGCCAGCACCAGGGACTGTTCGTCCGCCGACAGCATGTGCAGCGCCACGCCCAGCCCCGCGATGATGAAGGCGAACTCGCCGATCTGGGCAAGACTGGCCGAGATGGTCAGCGCGGTCTGCGTGGGATGGCCGAACGCGCGCACGATGAAGAAGGCGGCGGCGGACTTGCCGAAGATGATGATGAAGGCGGTCGCCAGCACCTCCAGGGGCCGGGTCAGCAGGATGGTCGGGTCGAACAGCATGCCGACCGAAACGAAGAACAGCACCGCGAACGCGTCGCGCAGCGGCAGCGAATCGTTCGCGGCCTTGTGGCTCAGTTCGGACTCGTTGAGCAGCATGCCGGCAAAGAACGCGCCGAGCGCGAACGACACGCCGAACAGCAGGGCAGAGCCGAACGCGATGCCCAGCGCGATCGCCAGCACCGACAGCGTGAACAGCTCGCGCGACCCGGTGCCCGCGACGCGCTCCAGCACCAGCGGTATCACGCGACGGCCGACCACGAGCATCACCGCGACGAAGGCGGCGACCTTGAGCATCGTCCAGAACACGGTGACCGCGATCCCGCGCAGGGTCGGCGGCGGCGTGCCGTCGATCCCGACGAAGATGTCGGCCAGCACCGGCATCATCACCAGTGCGATCACGCAGGCCAGGTCTTCCACGATCAGCCAGCCGACCGCGATCCGGCCGCGGGTGGTGTCGAGCAGGCGCCGCTCCTCCATCGCGCGCAGCAGCACCACGGTGCTGGCCGTGGCCAGCGAGAAGCCGAAGATCACGCCATGCAGGGTCGGCCAGCCGAGGATCGCCGACAGGCCCCAGCCCAGCACGGTGGCCACCGTGATCTGCGCGATGGCGCCGGGGATGGCGATCGCCTTGACCTCCATGAGGTCCTTGAGCGAGAAGTGCAGCCCGACCCCGAACATCAGCAGCATCACGCCGAGCTCGGCGAGCTGGTTGGCCAGGTCCTGGTCGGCGACGAAGCCGGGGGTGAACGGTCCGACGATGATTCCCGCGGCCAGGTAACCCACCAGCGGGGACATGCGCAACCGGTTGGCGAGCGCACCGAGCACGAAGGCGACGGCCAGGCCAACCGCGACGATGTTGATCAGGTCGGTGTCATGGTGCATCGAGGCCCGTGGTGGCTTGCTGTCTGGGTAGGCAGTGTGGCCGATGCAGGCACGTCGATCAAATCAGCGCGGGGCCCATCGCGTCGCCGTGTACGTCGTCGCGGGCTGCATACGGGCCGCAGTTTCCGCGCGCGTTACGGTGGATCTCCGTGCGCGCGCGGCTGGCGGCGCGGCGGGACACTGCGCGGCGGCGTTGTCGGGTGTCGACGACCGGTCCTGCGCCAGCGCGACCGGCGCAGCCGCGGTCGCCGTTGGGAGACGCCCGGCGCAGAGGCCGGGCGCGTGTCAGTGCAGGGACCTACCAGCGGTAGCCCACCTTCCCGTACACATAGGCGCCGTTGAAGCCGAACGGCGACTGCGTGCTGTAGGGAAGCCAGGTGCGCGTGCCCGCGCCGGCCACGCTCAGGTCGGGGTAGGCATCAAGCACGTTGTCGCCGCCCAGGGTGAACGTCCAGCCGTCGAGGCGGTAGTTGAACGCCAGGTCCAGCGTCCATTCGGCGCCGTAGGTCTGGTCGCCGCTGCCGTCCGCGGCGCTGCCGTAGGTGGTGAACTCGCCCCATCGGGTCGTGGTCGCGTCGACCGAGAAGTTGCCGCGCGTCCAGATGCCGTTGAGGAAGAACTTGTCGCCGGGGGTGCCCTTGGTGATGCGGCCCTGCTCGACCCGGCCGATGCGGTTGAGCACCACGCCGTACTCGTCGGCCACCGCCTCGAGCGCGGCCGGATTGGGCGCGATCCGTTTGATCGTCGTCCGGTTGCGGTTGAACCCGGCGGTGAGGCCCAGGCTGCTGGCGTCGAGGGCCCAGTTGTAGCTGCCGACGATGTCGATGCCGCGGGTCTGCGTGTCGAGCGCGTTGGTGAAATAGCGCCCGCCCTGCACGCCGAAGATGCCGTGCTCGGCCGCGAGGTAGTCGCCCACCGGTCCGGTGAGGTTCTCGGAGAGGTAGATGCGGTCGTCGATGTCGATCTGGTAGGCGTCCACGGTGACATAGAGCCCATCGACCGGCTGCAGCACCAGTCCCAGGCCGAAGTTGGTGGATTCCTCGGCCTTCAGCGGCTCGGCGCCGAGGGCGATCGCCGCCGGGTTGGTGACGCGGAAGGTGACGATGTCGTAGGGCACCCCGTCGATGAAGTTGGTGGCGGTGGACTGGAAGTACTGCTGCTGCAGCGACGGCGCGCGGAACCCGGTCGACGCGGTGGCGCGCAGGGCCACGGCATCGCTGAAGGCGTAACGCGCCGACAGCTTGCCGTTGGAGGTGCTGCCGAAGTCGCTGTAGTCCTCCGCGCGCGCGGCAAGCCCCAGCGAGAAGCGCTCGGTGATGTCGGCCTCCAGATCCAGGTAGACCGCGTAGCTCTCGCGATTGAACTGGCCGGCATCGACCGGCTTGAAGCCGGCGAACACCTGGGCGCCGCCTGCGGCCCGGATCATCCGGCCGGTGAGGTTTCCGGCAGGGTCGCGCTCGGGAATCATCAGCCCGGTATCGGCGTACGAGCCGGGCTCGCCCGGCGAGAGGTTGAACTTCTCGCCACGCCACTCCGCGCCGAAGGCCAGGTTGAGCGGGTAGGCCAGCCAGCCGACATCGAACGCGCGGTTGACGTCGAGGTTGAGCACGTTCTGCGTGGTTTCCAGCGCGCCGGCGTAGAACTGCGTGGGCGAGCTGTCGCCGAGGCTGCGGTTGTGGGTATTTTCGATGTCGAAGGTGAGGTGGTTCAGGCCGTGGTTGTAGCTCAGGTCGATGTTCCACTCATTGGCGGTGAAGCCGCGTGCGCCGGCCACGAACGCACGGTCCTCGCTGACATTGTGGATCTGCGGCAGGAAGCCGTCCGGGTAGATCGCGATGTTGTTGCGGTTGTCGCCGCGCCAGCGGAAGTAGCCGTTGGAGAGCACGTCGCGCTCGCTGTAGCTGCCGAAGGAGTAGAACGTGATGCCCTCGGCCGGGCTGTACTGGGTGTTGTACGAGAACGCGGCCGAGTCGACTTCCGGATCGCCGTAGCGCTGTTCGACCGCGCCGTTGTAGGGCTTTGCCCGGTTGGTGTTGTCCTGGTGCCCGCCCTGCGCGGCCAGGTGCAGGTAGCCGCCGTCGCCCAGTGCGATGCCGGTGTCGGCCCCCAGGTTCCACTGCTCGCCGTCGCCGGCACTCATCTTGCCGGCCGTCGCCAGCAGGCTGCCCCCCTCGCGACTGCCCTTGAGTACGACGTTGATGACGCCGGCGATGGCGTCGGATCCGTATTGCGCCGCGGCACCGTCTCGCAGCACCTCGACCCGTTCGATGGCGGCGATCGGGATGGCGTTGAGGTCCACGGGCGAGGAGCCGCGGCCCTGGCTGCCGTTGAGGTTGATCAGGGCGGTGGTGTGGCGGCGCTTGCCGTTGACCAGGACCAGGACCTGGTCGGGCGCCAGGCCACGCAACTGCGCGGGTCGTACCGCGTCGGTGCCGTCGGTGATGGCCGGGCGCGGGAAGTTGAGCGAGGGGACCGCGCGCGACAGTGCCGTGGCCAGTTCGGGGGTGCCGGTGGCCTGCAGGGTTTCGGGGGTGATGATGTCGATGGGCGACTGCGACTCGGCGACGGTGCGGTCGGCCGTGCGCGTGCCGGTGACGATCAGGGTGTCGAGGGTACGCGCGCTGGGCGCGGGGGGCGTCTGCGCCAGGGCGGGCAGGGCGCCGGCGGTGGCCAGCAGGGCCAGGAACAGGGGGTGACGGGACATGCGCTCTCCTTGGCTGCACGGGGGGAAGTGGTCCGCGATCGGGTTTAACACGGCCATAACAACCGGTCAAAGGCCCGTACGGCATGGCCTCATGCCCCCGTTGGGCGGGCAGTCGGGCCGCTCCGGTAGAATCCGCGCCCCATGATCGCCTTCCGAAACTTCGCCCTGCGCCGCGGCGAACGCCTGCTGCTGTCCAACGTCGAGCTGGCCCTGCACGCGGGTTGGCGGGTCGGCGTGGTCGGGCGCAACGGGACCGGCAAGTCCAGCCTGTTCGCCGCGATCCGTGGCGAGGTGGAGGCCGACCGTGGCGACGTCGACGTGCCCAACCGGGTCCGGATCGCCAGCGTCGCCCAGGAAACCCCGTCGCTGCCCGACGCGGCCATCGACTTCGTGCTGGGCGGCGATGACGTGGTCGCCGCCGTGATCAGGGCCGAAGCGGAGGCAAGCGCCCGCGAGGACTGGGAGGCGGTGGCCGAGGCCCACCAGAAGCTGGCCGAACTCGGTGGCTACGACGCCGAGGCGCGTGCCGGCCGCCTGCTGCACGGCCTGGGTTTTCCCGCCGAGACCCATCACCGCCCGGTCAGTTCCTTCTCGGGCGGCTGGCGCGTGCGCCTGAACCTGGCGCGGGCACTGATGATGCCGAGCGACCTGCTGCTGCTCGACGAGCCGACCAACCATCTCGACCTCGACGCCGTGCTGTGGCTCGAGCAGTGGCTGCTCAAGTACCCCGGCACCCTGCTGCTGATCTCGCACGACCGCGAGTTCCTCGACGGCGTCTCCACCCATACCCTGCACCTCGTCGATGGCAGGGCGAAGCTGTACGTGGGCGACTACACCGCCTTCGAGCGCCAGCGCGCCGAACACCTGCGCCAGCAGCAGATCGCGCACGAGAAGGAGCAGGCCGAGCGCGCCCACCTGCAGAAGTTCATCGACCGCTTCAAGGCCAAGGCCAGCAAGGCCCGCCAGGCGCAGAGCCGCATGAAGCGCCTGGCCAAGCTGGCCGGCACCGAGGCGGTGCGCGCCGAGCGCGAGTTCCGGATCGAGTTCCCGGCGCCGGCCAAGCTGCCGCACGCGCTGCTGCGCATCAACGACGGCGAATGCGGCTACGGGCCGCAGGCGCGGATCCTGTCGAACGTCGGCTTCGGCCTGGAGGCGGGCGACCGCATCGGCCTGCTCGGCCCCAACGGCGCGGGCAAGTCGACCCTGGTCAAGTCGCTGGTCGGCGAGCTGCCGCTGGTGGCCGGCGAGCGCTACGCGCATCCGGACCTGCGCATCGGCTACTTCGCCCAGCACACGGTGGAGTCGCTCAAGGAAGGCACCTCGCCGATCGACCACCTGCGCGAGCTCTCGCCGGATTCCCCCACCCAGGCCTTCCGCGACTTCCTCGGCAAGTGGTACTTCCCCGGCGACCGCGCCTTCGAGAACATCGACGGCTTCTCCGGCGGCGAGCGCGCGCGCCTGGCGCTGGCGCTGATCGCCTGGAAGCAGCCCAACGTGCTGCTGCTCGACGAACCCACCAACCATCTCGACCTCGACATGCGCGAGGCGCTGGCCGAGGCGCTCTCCGACTTCGACGGCGCGATCGTGCTGGTCTCGCACGACCGCCACCTGATCGGCCTGGTCAGCGATACGTTCTGGCGCGTGTCCGACGGCGTGGTCAAGCCCTTCGACGGCGATCTCGACGAGTACGCGGCCTGGTTGCGTTCGCGCCCGGCCGGCGAACAGGCGCGTGCGCCGGCGATGCCGAAGGCGGTCGAACCGCCGCCGGAGCCGGCGAAACCCGCGCAGAAGGTCAATCCCCACCGGCTGGGCAAGGCCGAAGCACGCGTGGCGGAACTGGAGCAGGCGCTGGCCGCGCTGGAGGTCGAACTGGCCGATCCGGCCGTGTACGCCGACGGCGGCAAGGTGAGCGCACTCGGGCAGAAGCAGGCGGAACTGCGCGCGCGGCTGGACGAGGCCGAAGGCGAACTGCTGGCGCTGTACGGATGAGCGCGGCACGTTCGCTTGCCCCGGCGCAGCGGCGCGGTTACGGTGCAGCGATGAAGACCACACGCCGGATTCCCATGCACAGGATCATCCCCGCCGCCACGCTCGCACTGTCGCTGGCTGCCTGCAGCGTCGTGTCGGATGGCGACGACAATGCGGCCGCCCAGGCCGATGCCGCGGCGGAGCGCGTCGACCCGGCGCAGGCTGCCGATGCGCAGGCGCCGGCCGACCGCTTCCTCGCGGCGCTGGCCACGCACTGCGGCCAGGCCTTCGAAGGACGCATCGCCGCCAACCTTCCACCGTCGCCCGAGCCCGATGCATTCGAGGGCAAGCGCCTGGTGATGTACGTGCGCGGCTGCGAAGAGCCTGCGCGGGAGCTGCGAGTGCCGTTCCATGTCGGCGACGACCACTCGCGCACCTGGGTCCTGACCCGTACCGACGCCGGCCTGCGGCTCAAGCACGACCACCGTCACGAGGATGGCAGTGAGGACGCGGTCACCATGTATGGCGGCGACACCGCGGCTCCGGGCACGGCGCTGCGCCAGGAGTTCCCGGTCGATGCCGAGTCGGTCGCGATGTTCGAGCGCGAGGGGCTGGAGGCATCCGTCACCAATACCTGGGCGATGGAGATCGAGCCGGGGCAGCGTTTCCTCTACGAACTCACGCGCCCGGGCGGCCGCGAATTCAAGGTCGAGTTCGACCTGACCCGGCCGGTGGACCTGCCGCCGCCGCCCTGGGGCAGCGAGCCGCAGCCGTAAGGCCGCTCCGTCGAGGGCCGGGCGTCCGGCCTTGAATCCGGCCGCGCCGGCCCCACACTGCGCGCCGACACGAACCACCCGACCGGTATCGCCATGCCCATCTATGCCTTCCGCTGCGAGCAGTGCGGCCACAGTTTCGACCGTCTGCAGAAGCTCTCCGATCCCGATCCCGACAGCTGCCCGTCCTGTGGCGCGGCGTCGGTGAAGCGGGCGGTGACCGCGCCGGCCTTCCGGCTGGCGGGCGGCGGCTGGTACGAGACCGATTTCAAGAAGGAGGGCGACCGCAAGCGCAACCTGGCCGGCGGCGAGGACGCGGCCAAGGCGCCCACGCCCGACGCCCCCGCCTCGGGCGAGCCGAAGCCGGCCGCCACGCCCGCGCCCGCGGCTCCTGCGCCCAAGGCGGCCGACGCCTGATCCCGGCCCCGTAGGGC
>JAEXLY010000292.1 GCA_023444765.1 Pseudomonadota bacterium
CGAGGCGGGCGGCCCGGCCTTCGCCGGCGTGCCGCTGTCGGCCTGGGTCGCCGGCGTCGGCGGCCTGTGGGCGATCCTCGCCGCGCTGCCGCGGCGCGGCTAGGGCGCCTGGCCACGCGCGGTCACATCCGCCGTCGTGCCCCGTCTGGGTTCGTAACCGCGCCGAAGCTGGCATCATTCGGATCCGGCCTGCGTTGTCCCTGGTGACAGGCGGGCCGGTTCGGGGAGTCGGCGGCGTCGGTCGCATGGCACAGGGACGGGGGACATGACGCTACTGCTGACCACCAGCCTGGGTTACCCCACGCTCGTCTGGAGCATCGTGCTCGGCGGGCTGCTGCTGTTCTGGCTGGTCGCGGCGCTGGGCATGCTGGGACTGGACCTGCCCTGGCTGGACGCAGGCGACGGCGGCGATGCCGGAGAGGCCGGCGGCATGCTGTCGCGGCTGGGCCTGGATGGACTGCCGACCCTGCTGGTGCTCAGCGTGGTGGTGTTCCTGGCCTGGACGTTCACATACTTCGCCCATCTGTTCGCGCTTGCGCCCCTGCCGGCGCTGCTGCGCTATGGCTTGGGAACGCTGGTGCTGCTGCTCTCGCCCGTCCCCGCCATCGTGCTGACCGCCATCTTGCTGCGGCCGCTGCGGCGCGCGCTCGTGCGCATGCGCCCGGCGCCGGTGGCCACCCTGCTCGGGCGCGTCGCGGTGGTCCGCACGCCCGGCGTCGACGCGCGCCACGGCATGGCCGAACTCGACGACGGCGGCGCCGGCCTGATCCTGCAGGTGCGCCACCAGGGCGCCACTCCCATCGCGCGCGGCGACCGCGTCGTGCTGGTCGAACACGACGCGGAGGCCAACACCTGGCGGGTGCTGGCCGAACGCGACTACCACACCCTCTGACCTACCGGATCGTTCTCCAGGAGCCGTTACATGGAACTCGCACTGCTGGGCCCCTTCGTCATCGGCGCCGCCGGCCTCGCCCTGGCACTGATCGTGCTGGTCATCGTATTCAAGTCCTTCTACAAGAAGGTCGACCAGGGTACCGCGCTCATCGTCAACGACATGAGCTCGCAACCCAAGGTGCACTTCACCGGCGCGCTGATCATCCCGGTGCTGTACCGCGCCGAGCTGATGAAGATCAGCCTGATCACCCTGCAGATCGACCGCCGTGGCAAGGAGGGGCTGATCTGCCGCGACAACATGCGCGCCGACATCGCGGTGGCCTTCTACCTGCGCGTCAACGAGACCCAGGCCGACGTGCTGCGCGTGGCCAAGGCGCTGGGTGCCGACCGCGCCTCCGACAAGCATGCCGTCGACGAGCTGTTCAACGCCAAGTTCTCCGAGGCGCTCAAGACAGTGGGCAAGAAGTTCGACTTCACCGACCTGTTCGAGAAGCGGCAGGAGTTCCGCGACGAGATCATCAAGGTGATCGGCAACGACCTCAATGGCTACGTGCTGGAAGACGTCGCGATCGACTATCTCGAGCAGACGCCCAAGCACGTGCTCGACCCGCACAACATCCTCGACGCCGAGGGCATCCGCAAGATCACCGAGCTGACCGCCTCGCAGAACGTGGTGACCAACGAACTCGAGCAGAACGAGCGCCTGGCCATCACCAAGAAGAACGTGGAGACGCGCGAGGCGACGCTGTCGCTCGAGCGCCAGCAGGCCGAGGCCGAGGCACGCCAGAAGCGCGAGATCGAGACCATCCAGGCGCGCGAGGCCGCGGAAACCTTGCGCGTACAGGAAGAGCAGCGCCAGCTGGCCGAGGCCGCGCGCATCGAGGCGCAGCAGCTGATCGACATCCGCGACCAGAACCGCATGCGCGAGGTGGAGGTGGCCGAGCAGAACCGCCAGCGCGCCGTCGCCATCGAGGCCGAGCGCGTGGCGCGCGCGCGCCAGCTCGAGCAGGTGACCACCGACCGCGAGGTCCAGCTGCAGGGCGTCGAGCGCGACAAGGTTGTGGAGCAGGGCCGCATGGACGTGGCCAACATCACCCGCGAGCGCATCGCCATCGACAAGACCGTGGCCCAGGAGGAGGAGCGCATCAAGGAGGTGCGCGAGGTATCCGAAGCCGACCGCCTCAAGCAGGTCGCCATCCTCGACGCCGAGGCGCGCGCGCAGCAGGCGCTGCTGGAGGCGGTGAAGAAGGCCGAGGCCGACGAGGCCGCGGCGAAGCACCGCGCGGTGGAGATCACCACCTTGGCGCAGGCCGAGCTGGAGGCCGCCAACCGCCAGGCCGAGGCGAAGAAGCTGCTGGCCGAGGGCGTGCGCGCCGAGCGTGCCGCGCCCGGCCTGGCTGATGCCCAGGTCAAGGAGGCGAGCGCGGTCGCGATCGAGAAGGTCGGCATCGCCGAGGCGCGCGTGGTCGACGCCATGGCCGACGCCAACCTCAAGCAGGGCGCGGCGGAAGCCAAGGTGCTGGCCGAGAAGCTGGGCGCGCAGGCCCAGGGCGAGGAGCAGATGGGCCGGGCGAAGGCGACGGCGGTCGAGTCGATCGGCACCGCCGAAGCCGAGGTCGTCGGCAGGAAGCTGGCGGCCGAGGCCGAGGGCCTGACCCGCAAGTTCCAGGCGCTCGATTCGCTCAGCGAGAACGCGCGCGTGCACGAGGAGTACCGCATGGCGCTGGATACCAGCCTCAAGCAGGCGCTGGCATCGATCGAGGCGGGCAAGGAAATCTCCAAGGAGAACGCCGAAGTCATCGCCACCGCGCTGCGCAACGCCGACATCGACATGGTCGGCGGCGACGGCGGCATGTTCGACAGCCTGGTGCGGGCGATTTCGCTGGGCAAGTCGATCGAAGGCCTGGCCGACAAGAGCCCCGTGGTGCAGGAGCTGATGCAGAAGTACCTGGGCGTCGGCCTGGATCGCGGCCTGCCGAAGAAGGCCGGCGCGGACGCTGCTGCGAACTGACGCAGCTCGCCCTGCTGCCTCCCCCGCGAGCGGGCACTGCTCCCTTCACGGGCGGAGGGCGTGGGGGCAGCGGCTGCGATGCACTTCCGCGGGCGGCGCGTGCGCCCCCATCCCAGCCTTCCCCCGCGGGTGCGGGGGAAGGAGCCAGAAGCCACGCAGGATGACGACCGGCCATGACCGATCAGAAGCAAGACAAGCCGGGCACGCCTAACGCCGGGGCGGCGCCTGCCGCCAGCACCGTCGACCAGGCCGTCGCCCAGGGCGGCGCCTACGAGGTGCTGCGGCGGCGCCTGCTCGAGCAGGGCGGGCGGCTGCGGGCAGCGGCCGACGCGCTCAACGCCCGCAGGTTGCAGGAGTTCGGCGACAGCCGGCTCGAGGTCGCCGGCCGCTTCCGCGTGCGCACCGAGCACAACTGCATCGGCCGTGACGTGGTCCAGGTCGGCGACGACCTGCTGCTGTTCGGCTACAACGTCTTCCTCGGGCTCAAGACCACCACCCGGGTCGAGGACGTGTTCGGCCTGTACCGGCTGGTCGAGGGGCCGGACGGCTACGACGTCGCCCCGGTCGACCCGAAGGACACATTCCTGGCGCAGCCGGGCTTCGTCCACGACTTCACCGAGCTCTATGCCTACTACCGGCATGCGCGCCTGCTGCAACTGATCCGGCGCGACGACAAGCTGCTGGCCGCGTTCCAGATCGGCGAGCGCAGCAGCGACGTGCGCGTGTTCCGCTGGGCCATCGACAACGCGGGCGCGCTGCACTGGATCGACTCGCGCGGCGAGCGCGACATCGCCCTGCCGCCGCCGTTCGACTTCGAGTGGACCCGCGCGACCCGCGACCTCATGGTCGCCGGCCGCCATCCGCACCTGAACATCCTCGACACCGTGTTCGTCGAGACCACCGGCGGCGAGCTGACCATCAAGGTCGAGAACAACACCGGTACCGGCCAGGGCGTGTACCGCGAGCCGGTGGAAGACAGCACCCAGTCGCTGGACGACGCCGCCATCGACTACGCCAGGGTGGGCTCGCTGGTGCTGCTCAAGGTGCTGCCGTATCGCGAGCAGCAGTGGCGCGGGTTGATCTACAACACCCTCACCGGCACGGTGGTGCGCAACGACGCGATCGTCCAGGCCTGCGTACAGCTGCCCGAGGACCACGGCATCATCTTCCCCGGCGGCTACTACCTGCAAAGCGGCGAGCACAAGGCCTTCGACGCGGCCATGCAGGGCATGCAGTACAAGCGCAGCCT
This sequence comes from Pseudomonadota bacterium, assembly GCA_023444765.1. Taxonomy (GTDB): domain Bacteria; phylum Pseudomonadota; class Gammaproteobacteria; order Xanthomonadales; family Xanthomonadaceae; genus Luteimonas. The sequence goes on from JAEXLY010000292.1 coordinate 4,155, forward strand.
GCGCTCGCCAAACGGCGAGGACGTGCTGTACGTGTTCTACGAACGCGAGGCCGGCCGTTCGGCCCTGTTCGTCTACAACACCATCCGCCGGGAGCTGCAGAACCCGCTGTTCGGGCACGGCTACGCCTTCCTGCAGGACGGGCGCATGGTGCTGTTCCATGCCGAGGGCGACGCGGCCACGCGCATCCACCCGATGCAGGTCTGGCGCACGCCGTTCGTCAGCGACGAATTCGCCGCCCGCGCGCCGACCGGGCAAGGATTCATGGGCCGGATCGGCAACGCCGCCCTGGTGCGCGGGATCTCGGAGCTGTACGCGCTGGCCCGCGGCATCGACGACGGCCAGGTATCGGCGCAGCGCTACCAGATGCTGGTGCACGCCACCCGCCGCATGTTCGACGCGCACCACTGGATCGACGACGCGCACTGCGAGGGCGTGGCGGCGCTTCTGCACGAGATCAGCGCCACCGGCGAGTCGGTGCTCGACGAGTACGAGAAGGTCGAGGACATCCGCAGGCAGTCCGATGCGGCGATCCGCGAGGCGACCGCCGCCCACCGGGCCCTGCTGACCCGGCTGCAGCCGGAGAACTGGGGCCAGATCGGCGAGTTCGTCGATGCCCTGGGCGAGATCTCGCGCCAGCGCGGGCACCTGCTCACCATCCGCGAGTACCGCTACATCGACACCGTCGCGATCGATGCGATGGGCCAGGCGCTGCAGGAGGCGCAGGAGCGCGTGGGCGCGGCCACCGGCGAGTTCCTGGGCGGCGAGCGGGCGCTGGCGCCGCTGCACGCGCGCCTGCAGCAGCTGGACGCGGCCGCGCAGGAGGCCGATACCGCCCGCGCGCTGGCCCGGCAGCTGGGCGACATGCAGGCGATGTCGGCCGAGCTGGACATGCTCTCGGAGCTGATGGCCAGCCTCAAGGTCGACGATGCCACCCAGCGCACGCGCGTGGTCGAGGCGATCTCCGCGCTGTATGCGCGCCTCAACCAGGCGCGCGCGCGCGCCGAGCAGAAGCGTCGCAGCCTGGGCTCGGCGGAGGCGGTGGCCCAGTTCGGCGCGCAGTTCGCCCTGTTCGGCCAGTCGGTCGCCAGCGCGCTGGGCCTGGCGACCGATCCCGAGCGCGCGGACGAACAGCTCTCGCGCCTGATGGTGCAGCTGGAAGAACTGGAGAGCCAGTTCGGCGAGCACGAGCAGTTCCTGTCCGACATCCTGGCCAAGCGCGAGGAACTGCTCGACACCTTCGAAGCCCATCGCCAGGCCCTGCTCGACGAGCGCCAGCGCAAGGCGCAGTCGGTGTTCGACGCCGCCGCGCGCATCCTGGACGGCCTGGCCCGGCGCACCGAGCGTTTCGGCACGCTCGACGAACTCAACGCCTTCTTCGCCGGCGACCCGCTGATCCTCAAGCTGCGCGAGCTGGCCGGCCGGTTGCGGGACTACCGTGACAGCGTCAAGGCCGACGACATCGAGGCCCGGCTCAAGGGCGTGCGCGACCAGGCCGTGCGCAGCCTGCGCGACCGCAGCGACCTGTTCGAGGACGGCGGCCACATCATCCGCCTGGGTCCGCGCCACCGCTTCAGCGTCAACACCCAGCCGCTGGACCTGACCATCCTGCCGCGCGGCGAGGGCCTGGCGGTGCACCTGACCGGCACCGACTATTTCGAGGCCATCCATGACCCGGAGCTCGATGCGCTGCGCGACTGGTGGCAGGTCTCGCTGGATTCCGAGTCGCCCGCGCTGTATCGCGGCGAGTACCTGGCCGGCCTGATTCTGGATGCGGCGGTGCACGGCCGCGACGGAATCGACATGGCCGCGCTCGAACACGCGCTGGCCGATCCCGTCGAGCTCGAGCGACTGGTGCGCGCCTTCGCCTCGCCGCGCTACCGCGAAGGCTACGAGAAGGGCATCCACGACCACGACGCCGCCCGCCTGCTGCAGGCGCTGGCGCCACTGTACCGGGGCGCCGGGCCGCTCGTGCATGCGCCGCGCGGACGCGCGCTCGCGTTGATGTTCTGGGCCCGGCACCAGCAACGCGCGGACGCGCAGGCCTGGCCCGGCCGCGCCGTGGGCGCCGCCGCGGTGCAGACGCTGTTCGGCACCGCCGAGGGCATCGACGCGCTGCGCGCCGAGATGTCGGCGGCACTGTCCGACTTCGCGGCCGAGGACGGGCTGCCGTTCGACGCCGGGCTCGCGCCCGTCGCTGCGGACTATCTGTACGACGAACTGCGCGGGGGCGATCCGACCTTCGGCGTCAGCCACTACGCGCGCGACCTGCTGGCCGCGCTCGACGCGCAGCTGCAGGCGGCCGGCCTGGCCGACGGGCTGGAGCGATCGCTGCAACAGGCGCCGTCGCCGGCCGCGCAGTGGTCGCTGCTGGCGCATTGGCTGAACGCGATGGTGCGCGAACCGCGGCACGCGGCACTGGCCGGCTACGTACCCGAGGCGATCGCGCTGCGGCTGGCTGCGCGCGATCTGCGGCACCGTATCGTCGAGGCGACCCTGGTTGCGCGCGTCGACGGACTGCTCGGCGAGCATCCGCGGATCGATGGCGGTGCGATGACCCTGGCGATCGACGACTTCCTGGCGCGCTTCCGCGAGCATCGCGGTGGATTCGTTCCCGGCTTCGAGCGTTACCAGGCGCTGCGCCACCGCATCGCCGCGCGCGAGCGCGACGCGCTGCGCCTGTCCGAGTTCCGCGCCCGGCCGCTGAGCTCGTTCGTGCGCAACCGCCTGATCAACGAGGTCTACCTGGCGGTGATCGGAGACAACCTCGCCAAGCAGATGGGCACTGCCGGAGAGGGCAAGCGCAGCGACCTGATGGGCCTGCTGATGATGATTTCGCCGCCCGGCTACGGCAAGACGACGCTGATGGAGTACGTCGCCAGTCGCTTGGGCCTGGTCTTCATGAAGATCAACGGGCCGGCGCTGGGCCACGAGGTGCGCTCGCTGGACCCGGCGCAGGCGCCCGACGCCACCTCGCGACAGGAGCTTGAGAAGCTCAACCTCGCGCTGGAGATGGGCAACAACACCATGCTGTATGTCGACGACATCCAGCACACGCATCCGGAGTTCCTGCAGAAGTTCATCTCGCTGTGCGACGGCACGCGCCGCATCGAGGGCGTGTGGAAGGGCCGTACCCGCACCTACGACATGCGTGGCAAGAAATTCTGCGTGGTCATGGCCGGCAACCCGTACACAGAATCGGGCGAGGTGTTCCGCATCCCGGACATGCTCGCCAACCGCGCCGACATCTACAACCTCGGCGACGTGCTGGGCGGGATGGAGGAGGCGTTCAAGCTCAGCTACATCGAGAACAGCCTGACCTCCAGTCCGGTGCTGGCGCCACTGGCCACGCGCGACCTGGCCGACCTGTACCTGCTGGTCGACAAGGCCGCGGGCAAGGACGTGTCCACCAATGCGCTGAGCCATGCCTACAGCGGCGCGGAGATCAACGAGATCGTGGCCACCCTGCAGCGCCTGGCGCAGGTGCGCGACGTGGTGTACCGGGTCAACCAGCAGTACATCGCGAGCGCCGCGCAGGCCGACCGCTACCGTACCGAGCCGCCGTTCCGGCTGCAGGGCAGCTATCGCAACATGAACAAGCTGGCCGAGAAGATCTCGCCGGTGATGAACGCCGCCGAGCTGCAGCAGCTGATCGACGACCACTACCTGGGCGAGGCGCAGCTGCTGACCACCGGCGCCGAGGAGAACCTGCTCAAGCTGGCCGAACTGCGCGGCACGATGGACGACGCGCAGGCTGCGCGCTGGGCCCAGATCAAGCGCGATTTCCTGCGCAACAAGGCGATGGGCGGGGACGATGCGGACACCGGCGCGCGCGTGGTGGCGCAGCTGGCCGACATCGCCGGAGGCCTGGAATCGCTGCGCGCGGCCACTCCGGTGCAGGCGGCCCCCGACGTACCGTGGGAGCCCCTGCTCGCCTCGTTGCAGCAAAGCCTGGGCCAGCGCCGGGACCGGGACGATGCCGCGCCCTGGCTGCAGGCGCTGCCCGAAGCGATGCGCAACGCGTTCGATCCCGTGCTCTCGCACCTGGCCCAGGGGCAGGAGCGGCAGGCGCAGTTGAACTCGGCGCTGGTGCAGATCCTCGACCTGCTGCGCACGAAGCTGGCCGAGGCCCCGGCAGCCCCTGCGCCGACCGCTGCGCGACGCGCACGTCCGCGCAGCGCGCAGGAGATCGAACTGGAGGAGCTGCTGCGACAGTTGCGCTTCCGCGCCGACGACAGCAAGCCCGGCAAGCCGTGAGCGCCCCGCCTCCTGTCGACCTCGATGACGCCCTGGCCGTGGTCGGCTATGGCGGCGACGCGCTGGACGCGGCGCTGGAGCCGCGGCTGGCCGAGGCGCTCGACAGCGC
>JAEXLY010000320.1 GCA_023444765.1 Pseudomonadota bacterium
GCGCTGTCCGAGCTCGAGCATGGCGTGCGTCCGGAGCAGATCGCCCAGGCCGAGGCCGCGCTCTCTGCCGCCGAAGCGCGCCAGCGCGCGCAATCGGTGACCACGGGCCGGCTCGATGTCCTCGCCCCGCGCGCCGGCCGCGTCGACAGCCTTCCCTACCGGCTGGGCGATGAGCCGACGCCCGGCGCGCCGGTGGCGGTGATGCTGGTGGGCGATGCGCCATATGCGCGCGTGTACGTGCCCGAGCCGCTGCGCGCGCACGTGCAGGTCGGCGACCCGGCGACCGTGCACCTGGGCGCCGACGGCGGCGAGCGCTATCCCGGACGCGTGCGCATGGTCCGCAGCGAACCGACGTTCACGCCCTACTACGCGCTCACCGGCAAGGACGCCGCGCGCCTGAGCTACCTGGCCGAGGTCGAGTTGCAGGGCGAAGGGGCGAAGGAGCTGCCGGCGGGGTTGCCGCTGCGGGTGGAGTTCCAGCCGTGATGGCGGGGAGCGACGCTGGCACGGGGTCCGCGGGCGATGCGGCGGTGGACGAGGCCGCCATCCGCGCGCGCGGCATGGTCAAGCGCTTCGGTGCATTGACCGCGGTGGACCACGTCGACCTGACGGTCCCGCGTGCCCATGTCTACGGCTTCCTGGGGCCGAATGGCTCGGGCAAGTCGACCACCATCCGGATGCTTTGCGGCCTGCTCACGCCCAGCGCGGGCGAGATCGAGGTGCTGGGTCTGCGCATCCCCGACCAGGCCGACGCGCTGCGCCTGCGCATCGGCTACATGACCCAGAAATTCTCGCTGTTCGAAGACCTAACCGTGCGCGAGAACCTGGAGTTCCTCGCCGCCGTGTACGGCATGCCGCGTCCGCAGGCGCGCTGCCGCGTCGACGAACTGCTCGGCCTGTACCACTTCGAGGACCGCCAGCGGCAGCTCGCCGGGACGCTGAGCGGAGGCCAGAAGCAGCGGCTGGCGCTGGCGGGCGCGGTGATCCACCGCCCCGAGCTGCTGTTCCTGGACGAACCCACCAGCGCGGTGGACCCCGAATCGCGCCGCGATTTCTGGGAGAAGCTGTTCGAACTGGCCGATGCCGGCACCACCTTGCTGGTTTCCACCCACTACATGGACGAAGCCGAGCGCTGCCATCGCATCGCCATCCTGGATCGCGGCGTGCTGGTCGCCGACGGTGCGCCGGACGAGCTCGCCGACGCGCTGCGCGGGCGCAGCATGGAAGTGCGGGCCGCGCATCCGCGCCGCGCGCAGCAACTGCTGTCCGGCCTGCCGGGGGTGCTCAGCGTGGCCCAGATCGGCAACAGCCTGCGGGTACTGTCCGCGCCCGGGAACGACAGTGCGCAGGTGGTGTCGCGCGCGCTGCGGCAGGCCTCCCTGCACGCCGAGGTGCTCTCGTCCGAGGCCAACCTCGAGGACGTGTTCGTCGCCGCCACCCGCGGCCGGACCGGGGCCAGGGGGGCCGGATGAAGTCCTGGCGCAGGCTGTGGGCGGTGGTGGTCAAGGAGCTGCGGCAGATCCGCCGCGACCGGATCAGCCTGGCGATGATCGTCGCCATCCCGGTGATCGACCTGCTGCTGTTCGGCTATGCGATCAACTTCAATCCGCGCAACCTCGACGCGATGATCGTCGACCAGGCCAATACCGCCACCTCGCGCGCCGCGGTGATGGACATGCGCGCCACCGGCATCATCGAGATCACCGGGGTCGGCGACAGCCCGGCCGAGGCCATGGACCAGTTGCGCCGCGGTCGCATCAGCGCCGCGATCGTGCTGCCGCCGGACTACGAGCGGCGCCTGGTCGACGGCCGCGCCGCGGTGCAGGTGATGGTCGATGGCACCGACACCGTGGTGCAGGCGGCGGCGGTGCAGCTGGCGCAACTGCCGCTGGAGAGGGTGAACGGCCGCCGCGTCCAGCCGACGCCTGCGCAGATCGAGGTCGTGAGCTTCTTCAATCCCGAGCGCCGATCCGCGGTGAGCATCGTGCCTGGCCTGATCGGCATCATCCTCACCATGACGATGACCATGTTCACCGCCATGGCCGTGGTGCGCGAGCGCGAACGCGGCAACATAGAACTGCTGATCGCCACGCCGCTCAGCCGCGCCGGGCTGATGATCGGCAAGGTACTGCCGTACGCGGTGATCGGGCTGGTGCAGACCACGCTGATCCTGGTGCTCGGCATCTGGATGTTCGACGTCCCGCTTCGCGGCAGCCTCCTCGACGTCTACGTCGCCGCGCTGCTGCTGATCCTGGCCAACCTCGCCATGGGCCTGCTGATCTCCACGCGCGCCAGCACCCAGTTCCAGGCGATCCAGATCACGATGTTCGTGTTCCTGCCCTCGATCCTGATCTCCGGATTCATGTTCCCCTTCGCCGGCATGCCCGACGCGGTGCAGTGGGGCGCGGAACTGCTGCCGATGACGCATTTCCTGCGCCTGGTGCGCGGGGTGATGTTGCGCGGCGCGAGCCTGGTGGAACTGTGGCCGGGAGTTCTGGCGCTGCTGGCCTTCACCGTGGTCACGATGACGCTGGCGATCCTGCGGTTCCGCAAGCGCCTCGACTAGCGGGGCGCTTGCCGCCGGGCCCGCAACGGTCACGCTTTGTCGGACATGCATCCGCAACGTCGGGGTCCGCCGCAGCCGTGGACGGCGCCTGCGCGGCGACAGCGTGGATCGCCCCCGCGCTGCAGGAGAGCGGCGATGACGAAGACCACCGGCACCGGAATCGATGCGACCGGCGCCACCCATGACGTCTCGGATGCGACGGCCTCCGCCGCGCAGTCCGCCGCGAGCCGACGAGACCAGGAGATCCGCGCCGAACTGGCGCACGCATCGCCGGATGCGGGGAATCGGGCGACCGTGCCCCCGCTGCGCCGCAGGCCGCTGAACCGCCACGCGCTGCCGATGCGGGCCTGCACCTGGTCGATCCACGTCCTTTGCAGGGTGCAGGCGCCGTCGGCTTCCATCGCACGCGGGACTGGACGCCTGGGCGGCCGGGGAGAAGGTGCGGGTGCCGGTGCCTCGACGGAAGCGTGGCCGCAGGCGAAGGCCGCATTCCGGTCGGCAGCCCCGTCACGGATCTCGGCATCGCGCCGGACGGGGCGCTCCGGGTGATCGCCGACGTGGCGCGATGGGGCGCCTGTCTGTCGCGCCGGAGGCGTGGAGGCCCACCGCCTGCCCGCGGTGGGCGGAGAAGGAGCGGTCGTGGCCGCCTACTCGCATTCGGACGGCGCCGGCATGCTCCGCCAGCAGGCCGGGCTGGAAGCGCAATGCGGTGCCGTGGACGAGCGCAACGGGCCCGTGCCCGGCGGCGTGGCCGATGCGCAGTCGGATCCGGGCGCGCCGCCGGGACGCGGCACGCTGCGACCGCTGCATCCCGACGGTCGGGAACTCGCGCGCGCTGTCGGCGGTGCGGCTGCCCGCAGGGCCGGCGTCGAGCGCGCGTTGCTGGTCTCGGACGATGGCCGCCGGTCGGTGCTCGATGGCGCGCAGGGGCGGACCC
>JAEXLY010000004.1 GCA_023444765.1 Pseudomonadota bacterium
GAAGCGACGGCGGACAACCGCTACTTCCAGGCCACGGGCAACGACGAGGACCAGAGCGACGACGTGGGTGCGTACGCCGAAGGCGCCTACGCCACCGCGTCGGGCGAGGCGGCCAACGCCTACGGCCAGGGCGCGTCGGCCTATGGCAGCGGTGCGTACGCCGACGGCCAGAACGCGACGGCGTCGGGCTACAACGCGACAGCCACGGCCGACAGCGCGACGGCGGTGGGCGGCAGCCTGTACTACGAGGACCCGAACACCGGCGAAGTGCTGCTTGACCAGACCACGACGGCCTCGGAAGTGGGCGCGAGCGCGTTCGGTGCGGGTGCCCAGGCCAATGGTGCGTTCAGCACCGCGACCGGCGCAGCAGCGACGGCCGACGGGCTGCAGGCGAGCGCCTCTGGCTACCGCAGCAGCGCTGGCGGCGACTACACCACGGCGACGGGCAGCTTCAGCAACGCCGGCGGCTATGGCGCCAGCGCGCTGGGCTACGGGGCCGAGGCGGCGGGCGACTACGCCACCGCGGTGGGCGTGGTGGCCACGGCCAGCGGCGCGAGCAGCGTGGCGGTGGGTGAGTTCAGCGAAGCCACCGGCGACGAGAGCGTCGCGGTGGGCGGTTCGACCTTCTTCGGGTTCATCCCGGCACAGGCCTCGGGCACGGGCAGCACGGCGGTGGGCGCCGGCGCCTGGGCGACGGGCGAGTACGGCACGGCGGTGGGCTGGAACAGCTGGGCCGATGCCGAGAGCGCGACCGCCCTGGGCGAGAGCGCCACGGCGACGGCGGCCAACAGCGTGGCGCTGGGCGCAGGCTCGCAGGCCGACCGGGACAACACCGTCTCGGTGGGCGATGCAGGCGCCGAGCGCCAGATCACCAACGTGGCGGCCGGCACCGAGGCCACGGACGCGGTGAACCTGGAGCAGCTCGAGAGCGCGACCGAACACACCCGCTACTTCGTGGCCAGCGGCGGCGAAGGTGCGGACAACGCGGCCTACGTGGAAGGCGAGTACGCCACGGCGGCGGGCGAGTCGGCCACGGCGCTGGGCGAAGGCGCCTCGGCGCTGGGCAGCGGCGCGTTCGCGCTGGCCGACCAGGCGACGGCGGTGGGCTTCAACGCGGTGGCCGAGCAGGCCAATGCGACGGCGGTGGGCGCGGCGAGCGCAGCGCTGGGCGAGTACGCCACGGCGGTGGGTAGCGAGAGCGTGGCCGAAGGGTTCGCGGCGACGGCGAGCGGCGCGGGCGCCCTGGCCAGCGGCGATGGCGCGACGGCTTCGGGTGCACTGGCCACGGCGACGGGCATCGAGTCCACGGCCGTGGGTGCGTTCGCCGAAGCGACGGGCGACCTGTCGACGGCGGTGGGCGGCGAGAGCGTGGCCTCGGGCGAAGAGTCCTCGGCGTTCGGCGGCCTGGCGAGCGCCACTGGCGACTACGGCACGGCGGTGGGCGGTCGTGCGGAGGCCTCGGGGTTCAACAGCACGTCGGTGGGCAGCTGGAGCGCGGCGTCGGGCTACAACGCGACGGCGCTGGGCGCCGACAGCGTGGCCTCGGGCGACGACAGCGTGGCGGTGGGCCAGGCGGCGCAGGCGACGGGCGCGGAGAGCGTGGCGATCGGCGGCAGTTCGTTCCTCGGGTTCTTCCCGACCGAGGCCTCGGGCGACTACTCGACGGCGGTGGGCGCAGGCGCCTGGGCGACGGGCACCAACAGCACGGCCCTGGGCAACTTCAGCACGGCCACGGGCGAGGACAGCACGGCGCTGGGCGCGGGCAGCATTGCCGAAGGCGCGAACAGCGTGGCGCTGGGTGCGGGTTCGGAGGCCGACCGCGAGAACAGCGTGTCGGTCGGTGCGGCGGGCAGCGAGCGCCAGATCACCAATGTTGCAGCGGGGACGGAAGGCACGGATGCGGTGAACCTGTCGCAGCTTGAAGAGGCGACGGCGGACAACCGCTACTTCCAGGCCACGGGCAACGACGAGGACCAGAGCGACGACGTGGGCGCGTACGCCGAAGGCGCCTACGCCACCGCGTCGGGCGAGGCGGCCAACGCCTACGGCCAGGGCGCGTCTGCCTATGGCAGCGGCGCTTACGCCGACGGCCAGAACGCGACCGCCTCGGGCTACAACGCGACAGCCACGGCCGACAGTGCGACGGCCGTGGGCGGCAGCCTGTACTACGAGGACCCGAACACCGGCGAAGTGCTGCTCGACCAGACCACGACGGCCTCGGAAGTGGGCGCGAGCGCGTTCGGCGCCGGTGCGCAGGCCAATGGTGCGTTCAGCACCGCGACCGGCGCGGCGGCGACGGCCGACGGGCTGCAGGCCACGGCGATCGGCTACAGCAGCACGGCCCCGGGCCTGGCTGCGACCAGCCTGGGCGGCTTCTCCGAAGCCACTGGCGACTTCTCCACGGCACTGGGCTATGGCGCCGAGGCGAGCAATACCCGCACCACGGCGGTGGGCATTTCCTCGACCGCGTCGGGTCTGAACGCCACGGCGGTCGGCAATACCGCGACCGCCAGCGGCAATGCCTCGGCGGCGCTGGGTACCAGCGCCAGTGCCAGCGCCCTGAACACGACCGCGCTGGGCGGCTCGTCGCGGGCCAGCGCCGACAACGCGACCGCGGTGGGCCAGCTGTCGTGGGCCACGGCGGCCGGCGGCACGGCGATCGGTCGCGATGCCTATGTCTACGGCGCGGGCGTCAATGCCACGGCCGTGGGCCTGAACGCCTGGGCCAACGGTGCCAGCAGCGTGGCCCTGGGTGCGGGCTCGCGTGCGACCGAGGCGGACGTGGTCTCGGTGGGCAACGGCACGGGCGGAACGCATCCGGCGACGCGCCGGATCGTGAACGTCAGCGACGGCGTGGCAGCCAGCGACGCGGCGACGGTCGGCCAGCTGGAATCGGCCACCGAGCACACCCGCTACTTCGCGGCCACCGGCGGTGCGGACAGCGACAACGCGGCCCATGTCGAAGGCGAGTACGCCACGGCCTCGGGCGAATCGGCCACCGC
>JAEXLY010000080.1 GCA_023444765.1 Pseudomonadota bacterium
GCGGGGGAGGAAGGGCGACGCGGCGGTGCGTGGGAGGGAGCGGAATGCGGTGGCGGTGCCAGTGACGGTGCGCTCACCGTGGCAGTGCGGTCACGGCCACGATGGGGGCGACGGTTGCGATGGGGAAACGCTGCGACGGTCACTCCTCCCTCCGCGCAGCGGGGGGAGGCTGGGAGGGGGGCGGATCAGGTCGCCGCGCAACCAGGCCCGCCCCCGTCCGGTCGGGAACGTTGCCGACGACCGTACCGCCAAGCGCGATCATCACCCTCCGGTCAGTACATCCGCGTCGCGCTGCCGCCATCGACGCAGAGCACAGCGCCGTTCACATAGCTGGCCTCGTCCGAACACAGCCAGACGATCGCTCTCGCCGCTTCCTCCGCCTCGCCCAGCCGCTGCATCGCGCAATGGCGCGCCACCATCCGACCGTAATGCTCGGCGCCGCCGGGTCGCTCCGGATCGACCATCTCCGAGCGCGTGAAGCCGGGTGCCACCGCGTTGATGCGCAGGTTCATCTGTCCGTAGTCCGTGGCTGCGGAGCGGCTCAGGCCGATCACGCCGTGCTTGCTGGCCGCATAAGGCCCATGCCCGACGTCGCTGGGCTCGAGCCCGTAGATCGAGGCCACGTTGACGATCGCGCCGCCGCCCCCGGCCAGCATCGCCGGGATCTCGTGCTTCATGCACAGCCACACGCCCCGGAGGTTCACGTCCATCACCGCATCCCATTGCGCCTCGTCCACGTCGGCGAGCGGCGTGCGCATGGGACCGGCGATACCGGCGTTGTTGACCGCGCAGTCAAGCCGGCCGAAACGCTCCAGCGCGGCGGCGACCATGGCGCGCACGTCGTCGGCCCGCGCCACGTCGGCGCGGACCGGCAGCGCGGCCCCGCCCTGGTCCGCGATCCGCTGCGCGAGCGCCGCGCAACGCTCCGCGCGGCGCGCGGCCAGCACCACGCCGGCACCCTGGCGCGCGAACTCCAGCGCCGTGGCCTCGCCGAGGCCCGAGCTGGCCCCCGTCACCAGCGCGACCTTGCCCGCGAACGGGCCATTCCCGGATCTCATGGCAATCACTCCGATGCGGATGCGGACACTCCGCCGTGCGCGGAGCCGGTAGCGGCCTCAGGCGGGCTCGGCCTGCGCCTGAGCCTGAGCGCTCGCCACCTCGCGCTCGGCCTGGACGAATCCGTAGCCTGGCACCAGTTGCCCTTCGGGATCGGACACCGCCTCCCAGGCCCGCACCAGGCGCTCGCCCGCATCGGCCCCGCCGCCCAGGTGGCGCCCCTGCGTCAGGGTCACGTAGGCCCGCGCGAAGTGGCCCGCGCCGGCGCAGACGATGGCGCGCGTCGGCGCCTCGTCGAGCAGCAGCGGCAGCAGCGCCGGACTCACCAGCGCCGGATCCAGCGCGCGCAGGCTTTCCTCCGGCAGCACGCCGGCGGTCATGCCCGTGGCGGCGGTGGGGGCGAGGCAGTTGACGCGGATGTCGTTCTTCGCGCCCTCGATCGCAAGGGTCTGCATCAGCCCGACCAGCGCCATCTTCGCCGCGCCGTAATTGGCCTGGCCGAAGTTGCCCCACAGGCCGGAGGACGAGGTGGTCATCACGATGCGGCCACGCCCCTGCGCGCGCATCGGTTCCCAGACCGCCCTGCAGCAGATCGCGGCGCCCATCACGTGCACATCGAGCACCTCGCGGAACTCGTCCATGCCCATCTTCGCGAAGCTCCGGTCGCGCAGGATGCCGGCATTGTTCACCAGGATGTCGACACGCCCCCAGGCCTCCAGCGCGCGCGCGACCATCGCGGCGACCGCCGCCTGATCGCAGACCGACCCCGCGCAGGCGATGGCCTCCGCACCGGCCGCGCGGATCTCGGCGGCGACCGTGGAAGCCCGGGCCTCGTCCATGTCGTTGACGACCACCCGCGCGCCCTTGCGCGCGAGGTACAGCGCGTGCTCGCGCCCCAGCCCGCCCCCGGCCCCGGTGATGATCGCGATACGTCCCTCAAGCGGCATGCGTCGATACTCCGTCCGGGACAGGCGTGGCGGTCGGAGTGCTGCCCGGTATCAGCGCGCCTGCGCGCCTCCCCGCCGCTTGCAGAGGGAGCGGAAGCCCGCGGCCATGAACGTGGCCATGCGCGCCTTCACCGCTTCGTAGTCGTCCGAGCGGCACAGTCCGCCAGAAAGCCGGTCGATGCGCCCGGTGCGCGCCAGGGTCAGCATCAGCGCGCCGGTGACGAAGTGATAGCCCCAGAAGATGTCTTCCTCGGCGCAGTCGGGCATCGCCTGCTTCAGCAGCCCGATCAGGCGCAGCACCACGGGGTCGAAGTGCTGGTCCATCAGCTCGGCGCCATAGGGCGTGGTCGAGGCCAGCGCGCTGAGCGCCCCGTAGTTCTTCCAGTTCTCCCCACCCTGCACATACAGGTCCAGGTCGGTGTCCAGGAAGGCATGCAGCGCCCCCTCGAGGGTGGGGCTGCCGTCGCAGCTGGCCTCGTAGTCGTCCAGCGCCTGCATGCGCAGCCCGCTGGTCACCGGCGCGCGCCGCGCCATCACCGCGTCGAACAGGGTCTTCTTGTCGGTGAAGTAGTAGTTGAGCAGGGTGTGGTGCACGCCGACCCGGCTGGCGACGTCCTTGAGCGTGACGCCGTACAGGCCGTGCCTGGAGAACAGCAGCTCGGCCGCGTCCAGGATCTGCTCGGTCATCTCGGCCCGCTGCTCGGCCTTGGTCGGGCGCTTCGCCTTCGACGCAGCCTTCTTTCCTGCGCCCGGACGACGCGCACGGGATGTCGTCTCTGTGGCCACCCTGCCTCCAATGCAAAGCGGCGCGCGGTGTGCGACCGGACCTCACGTCCGCGTCTCCACCGGCGTACCGCCGAACTCAGCCCTGAGTCGCATTCTGTCAATTTTCCCGGTCGCTGCCAAAGGCATGCGCTCGATGCGGATCACCTCGTCCGGCAGCCACCAGGAGGCGACGCGGCCACGTAGCGCCTCCATCAGCGCGTCGTCGCTGGGGCCGCCATCGTCGCCGCGCGCTTCCAGCAGCAGCACCGGGCGCTCGCCCCACTTCGGGTGCTCGCGCCCGATGACCGCTGCCAGCGAGACGTCCGGCAGGCTGCCCACGATCTCCTCGATCTCGGCCGGGTTGATCCACTCGCCGCCGGACTTGATCAGGTCCTTGGCGCGACCGGTGATGACCAGGTTGCCCTCGGCGTCGATGCGCGCCAGGTCGCCGGTATCGAACCAGCCCTGTGCGTCGACCGCGGGACGGGTTTCGCCGAAATAGCGACGCACAACGCTGGCGCCGCGTACGCGAAGATGGCCTTCACCGGCGCGCTGGTCCGGCAGCGCGACGCCGTCGGCATCGGTGAGCAGGAGGTCCATGCCGATCGCGGGCCGGCCCGACTGGTGTGCCGCGCGCCCTGCATCGTCGGGCGGGGCGACCGTTCCGGTCGGCGAGAGTTCGGTCATGCCCCAGCTGGTCTGCACGCTCACGCCGAGCCGTCGCTCGATACGCTGCATCAGGGCGGGCGCGATCGGCGCGCCACCGACGATCACCCGTCGCAGCGAGGGCGTCTGCCCGCCGGTCGCCTCCAGGTGTTCCACCAGCGCCAGCCAGACGGTGGCCACGCCGATCGCCACGGTGACCGATTCGGCATCGATCAAGGCAGCGAGGCTCGCGCCGTCCAGATGGCGCCCCGGCAGCACCAGGCGCGCGCCCACGGCCGGCGCGGCGAACGGCACGCCCCAGCCGTTGGCGTGGAACATCGGCACCGCCAGCAGCACGTTTTCGCGCATCGACAGCGCCATGCCGTCTGCCTGCAAGGTCCGCAGCGTGTGCAGGAACACGCCGCGATGGGTGTAGGTCACGCCCTTGGGCGCGCCGGTGGTGCCGGAGGTGAAGCACAGGCCGCAGGGCGCGTGTTCGTCGAATTCGCCCCAGGCCACCTCGCCCTGGGCGGCGGCGACCAGCGGTTCGAGCGGCTCGATCCGGACAGGGCCGTCGGCATCGTCATCGCCGTCGATCGAGAACACGCGTTGCAGCGTTCCGGCCTGCACGGCAAGCCGGCGCGCCAGCGGCGCAAGGTCCGCCGAGACCACCAGCGCGCGCGCGCGCGACTGCGACAGCATCGACACCAGGTGCGCCTCTCCCAGGCGCGGGTTGAGCGTGTGGCACACCGCGCCAATGCCCACGAGTGCGAACCAGGTTTCCAGATGCGCCTGCGTGTTCCAGGCCAGGGTCGCGACGATGTCGCCCATGCCGACCCCGAGGCCCGACAGCGCGGCCGACAGTCGCCGGCTGCGCGCGTGCAGTCCGGCGTAGCCGATGCGGTCCACCCGCCCGCCTTCACGTGCGGTCACTACCTCGGCATGCGGATGCCACTTCGCCCCATGCGCCAGGAACCTGTCCAGGGTCAGCGCATACGGTTGCATCTCGCCGTGGATCACGGACATCCGGCCACTCCATCCGGAAGCGGTGGCGCGATGATGCCGACGTTCCAGTGCCAGGGCTGGCCGCCGTGCGCACGACGGCGGCAGACCACGGTCTCCACCAGCTCGAACATGCCCGGCATCAGGCGTTCGGCGGGCTGCGGCGCGCCGTCGAACGCCATGTAGGCGCGCGCGTCGCCATAGGCTGGCCAGGCCGGGGCATCCGCGGCCACCGGCGTGCCGTCGCGCGCGAACGAGGTCCAGTAGCCCTGCATCGCGGATGCCAGGCGGCGCTCGACACCGCTCTCCGGCGGCTTCGGCCAGCCCGGTGGCGTGCCCTCGGCCGTGCCAAGCGCGTAGGGAATCTCGGCGGCGTGGAAGGCGTGCATTCCGGCTGCATCGGCCGACGGGTAGCCGTGGTCGAAGTAGTACAGGTACGAGGGCTGTCCCAGCGCGGTCTGGCTGCGCACCAGGCGTTCGGCGGTCCAGCCGTACATGGCATCCCGGGTGGTCGCCAGCATCGCCTCGTCGAGATTCCCCGGCGGATAGCGACGCAGCATCTCGCCCGCCAGTTCCCCGTAGGCGAAGCGGATCGTCGCCTCGTAGGTGGCCGCGTCGGCAGGCAGCGGCGGAAGCAGGAAACGCAGCGAGCGGATCTCGCCTTCGTTGAAGCCAGCCAGGATCGGCACCGGCGCCTGCTGCCCGCGATCGAACACGTCCACAAGCTGGGCCGGCAGTATCCGGCCATCGACCACGCCCAGCGGGAAGTAGCCGGCCATCGCCGCCTGCGCGGTGAGCGCCTGCGGGTCCATCGCGCGCAGGCGAGGCAGGCCGCGGACTTCCAGCTTGCGCGCCAGCTCGAGGCCGGTGGTCTCCGCCGGCGGCGCACCGTGCGCGGACTCGCGCAGGGCCGGCATGGAGATCATGTAAGCGCTCTGCGCGATGGCGCGGTGGAACAGGCCGTGCGCAGGCGGCGCGGCCAGCAGGTACATCACGCTCAGCGCGCCGGCCGACTCGCCGGCGATGGTGACGTTGTCCGGGTCCCCGCCGAACGCGGCGATGTTGCGCCGGACCCAGCGCAGCGCCTCGATCTGGTCGAGCAGGCCGTAGTTGCCGGACACGCCGTCGCCCGATTCCGCGCTCAGGTCCGGATGCGCCAGCCAGCCGAGCACCCCCAGCCGGTAGTTGATGGTCACCATCACCACGCCCTGCCGGGCCAGCGACCCGCCGTCGTACATCGCCTCGCGGCCGCTGCCGGCCACCAGCGATCCGCCGTGGATCCACACGAACACCGGCGCGCCCTGCGCATCGGCCGGAGCCCAGACGTTGAGCGACAGGCAGTCCTCGCTCGTCGGCAGGGCTTCGGCCGGCGAGTAGATGCTGCCCGGCCTCGGCGGCGGCTGGTGGCAGGCGGGACCGAAACCGGTCGCATCGCGCACGCCATCCCAGCGCGCGGCGGGGACCGGCGGACGCCAGCGCAGCCGGCCCACCGGCGCCTGCGCATAGGGAATCCCGCGGAATGCGTGCACGCCGTCGAGCGCTTCGCCGCGGAGCGCGCCGGCCGGCGCTTCGATGCGCGGACCGTCGCCGGCGAAGGCGTGCGCGCCGCACAGCACAGCGGCTGCGAGAAGGGTACGGAACAGCCAACGGATCATGGGCGGGCTCCATGCGCGAGCGGGTGGCGGATGCTGCGCGCGAGCAGCAGGAACAGGCCGATCGCCAGCAGGTAGAACGGAACCAGGGTGTAGAACGCCATCTGCAGCGAGTTGTCCGGATGGGTCGCGCGGAAGAAGTCGCTGGCCATGCCCAGGTAGGTCGGGCCGAATCCGAGCCCGATCAGGTTCATCACCAGCAGCAGCAGCGCGCCCGACAGCACGCGCTGGTCCGGCCGCACCTCTTCCTGTACCAGGGTCACCGCCGGCGAGAGGTAGAAGTAGTTCAGGCCGGTGGGCAGGAACAGGAACGCCAGCGCCAGTTCCCAGCGTCCGGCGGCGACGAAGCCGACGAAGAACGGGATGGCCAGCACCAGGCCCGCTGCCGGCAGATAGGCATACGCGGTCCTGGAGCGGCGCGCCAGCCGGTCGATCAGGCGCCCCGACAGGAACATGCCCAGCGCGCTGCCGAGGCCGAACACCAGCGCGTACCACACCGCCACCTCCTCCAGGGTCATGCCCTTCTCGCGCATCAGCATCAGCACGGTGAAATTGAGCATGGCGTAGGTGACGAACTGGGTCGCGCCGCAGGCCAGCGCCATGTAGCGCAGGACCGGGTTGGCGAAGAAGCCGCGGCAGGTTTCCGAGAAGCCCGGCGAGGTCGCAGGCGTCCCCGCAGCCGATAGCTGCGCGGGCGCGGCGTCGAGCCCGCCCTTGCGCGGCTCGCGGATGAAGCACCACACCCCGGCCGCGGTGACCACGCCCACCACGCCCACCCAGATGAAGGCCATGCGCCACGAGTACGCCGCCGCCACCGAGGCGCCGAAGGCCACGCCCAGCGCCGCGCCGATCGGCGGACCGAGGTTGAACAGTCCCAGTGCGGTGCCGCGCGTACCTGGCGGGAAGTAGTCCGAGATGATCGCGTACGAGGGCGGTACCCCGCCGGCCTCGCCGATGCCCACGGTCATGCGTGCCAGCGCCAGCTGCGGATAGCTCGAGGCCATGCCGCAGGCGGCGGTGGCCGCGCTCCACAGCCCGCAGGAAAAGGCGAGCACCCTCACACGGTTGGTGCGGTCGGCCAGCCAGCCGACCGGGATCGCGAGGATGCAGTAGAACATCGCGAAGTACAGTCCGCCGATCAGGCCGAGCTGGCTGTCGCTCACGCCCAGCTCGTCCTGGATCGGCTTGGCCAGGATCGACAGCAGCTGCCGGTCGAGGAAGTTGAGCACGTAGACGAAGCACAGGACCGCGAGCACGATCCAGGCACGCGCCCCCGGACGCGCGACCTGCGCGCCGGGGATCGTCGCGGCGGACGCGCCGGCCATCAGAAGCGGTAGCCCACGCGCACGCCGACGGTGCGCGGCGGCACCCTGGCGTAGCGTCCGTCGAGGAAGGCCTCTGGGTGGACGTAGGTGACCGATCGGTCGTCGAACAGGTTCTCGACGTAAGCGCCCACCGTGAACCGCTCGAAGGCGAAGGCGAGATTGGCGTTGGCGATCGTGTACGACTCGGTGTAGTCGAACATGGGGCTGACCACGCCGGGCTGGCCCGGGACGTTGGGGAACATGCCCGGGAAGCTGCCCACGTGCACCAGCGAGACCGACGCGTTGCCCGCGGCATCGCCGAAGGCATCGAAGCCGTAGTCGACCACCATCGAGCCCTGGAAACGCGGCGCCGACAGGCGCGCGCCCAGCACCGCGCCCGAGATCGCCGCCTCTTCGGGCGTCAGGCTGTCCACCTCGGTGCGGTTGAACGAACCGTTGAGCGACACCGTCCAGTTCGCGCTGGGCCGCGCCATCAGCTCGAATTCCAGGCCCTGGCTGATCGCGCCGCCGATGTTGGTGGCGAACTGCACCGAGTCCGAGACGCGGTTGGCCTGCACCTGGATGTCGTTCCAGTCGATGTGGTATAGCGCCAGGTTCGCGGCCAGGCGGCCGTCCATCCAGCGTCCCTTGAGCCCCAGCTCGTAGTTGATCAGCTCGTCCGAGTCGGCACCGAAGGGAATGATGATGTCCTCGGCGTTGACCAGGCTCGGCGCGCCGGCACGGGCGTTGACGATCGGCGCGCGGAAGCCGGTCGCCACGGCAGCGTAGGTGGTGATCGCCGGCACCGGTCGCCACGACAGGCTCAGCCGGTAGGAGGGCCCCTTCTCCTTGGCCACCAGGCCGACGATCTCCTCGACCGGGAACACCACCAGCGAGCCGGTCGTGCCGGTCAGCGCGGCGGTGAGGTAGTTGCTGTTGTAGCCGCCGGCGAGTTGCGTGGCCTGGGCTTCGGTGCTGCCGTAGCGCAGCCCGCCCGTCGCCCACAGGTCGTCGTTGAAGCGGAAGGTGAGTTCGCCGAACAACGCGCGTTCGCGCTGGTCGATGATGTTGCGGAAGCGCAGGTAGTAGGGGCTGATCGGCAGGTTGGTCATGCCGCGCGAGTCGAGGAATTCCTGCGAGGAGCGGTAGTAGTAGTCACCCGTGCGCTTCTGCTCGAACCAGAAGCCGCCGACCACCCAGTCCAAGCGCCCGCCGCTGTCGGACACCAGGCGCACTTCCTGCACGAAGCGGTCGTCGTGGTAGGGCACTTCCAGCCCGAAGGGGATGAGATGGCCGAAGGTGGCCCCCAGGTCGACATCGAAGTGGGCGTCGTAGTCGGACCAGGTCGACGAACTGGTCAGCCTGGCGCCATCGAACTGGTAACCGATGGTGGCGTTGTAGTTCGTCATGGTGCCGGCGAAGCGGTCGGGCTGGTCGGAGTAGCGGACATCCTCGCCCAGGTCGGGGTTGGTGAGGCCCGAATCCTCCGGCGTGCTCTCCTCGCGCGAGGCGCGCAGCTGGACCGAGAGGCGGTCGCTGGGCTCCCACAGCAGGGTGGCGCGGCCGCCCCAGGTGTCCATCACGTTGGCATCGTCGATGCCGGTGCCGATGTTGTCGACATAGCCTTCCTCGTGGCGCTTGAACGCGACCACGCGCAGCGCCAGCGTGTCCTCGGCCAAGGGGACGTTGAGCATGGCGTTGTAGCGCTGCCGCAGCGAGCCCGAGCCGCGGATGCCGAGATCGCCGAGGAACGAGCCCTCGAACACGTTCGGGTCCGGCGCGCGGGTCAGGATGCGCAGCGCGCCAGCCAGCGATCCGGAGCCGAACAGCGTGCCCTGGGGCCCGCGCAGGAACTCGACCCGCTCCACGTCGTACAGGCTCGGATCGAGGATGGTGGAATTGCCGTTCGAGGAGATCGGCAGTTCGTCGATGTAGATCGCCACCGTGCTCTGCAGGTTGGCGTTGTAGCCGTTGGTGGCGATGCCGCGCGCGGTGAAGTTGTTGAAGTTGGCGGTGGGCCGGTTGAGCACCACCCCGGGCGTCTCGTAGGCCAGGCCTTCGTAGCCGACGATACCCTTCGCATCCAGTTGGTCCTGCGCAAGGACCGTGACACTGAGCGGCACGTCCTTCAGCGGCTGGCTGCGACGGGTGGCGGTGACGATGATCCGGTCCAGTTCCGTGGCGTCGGTGGACGACCGGGCCGGGGTTTCGGATGGTTCGGAGGCCAACGCCTCGGCCGTGGCCTGGGCCAGGGTGGAGACAGGTGCGGACAACAACGCGGCCATCGAGGCGCACGCGAACAGACGACTTCCCATACAGATCCCTCCCACAGGATGCTGGTTCAGCAAGACGCGATGGAGCCGATACTGGGCGCGCCGGAAGCGGCTGTCAATACTCACTCACACGTTTGTGAGTGTTTTCCGCTAAGCGGTGCCTCGCGGCGCGGAAGGACGTTGGCTGGCGCGACCTGTCACCGTCCGGGCCGGGCGAGTTCTGCGCGCCGGCTTTGCCGGCCGGACCCGAGCCTGAATGCCCAGCCCCGGCCCAGGCCTTATAATCCGCCCCCCCGCCGAGGGGCGCTGCGACCGCGGATTCCGCGGCCAGGCTCGGCGGGAAGCGACTGCGACAACGGCGCCCGTCACCCCGAGTCCCGCGCGGACTCCCGACGACGGAGCACCACATGAACGCACAGGTGAAGACCTTCTCCCAGGAAGGCGACTACAAGGTCGCCGATATTTCGCTGGCCGACTGGGGCCGCAAGGAAATCGACATCGCCGAGCACGAGATGCCCGGCCTGATGTCAATCCGCCGCAAGCACGCCGACGCCGCCCCGCTCAAGGGCGTGCGCGTGACCGGCTCGCTGCACATGACGATCCAGACCGCAGTGCTGATCGAGACGCTCAAGGACATCGGCGCCGACGTGCGCTGGGCTTCCTGCAACATCTTCAGTACCCAGGACCACGCCGCCGCGGCGATCGCCGCCACCGGCACCCCGGTCTTCGCCTGGAAGGGCGAGACGCTCGAGGAATACTGGGACTGCACGCTGGACGCGCTGAGCTTCCCCGACGGCCGTGGCGGCTTCCTCGGCCCGCAGCTGGTGGTCGACGACGGCGGCGACGTGACGCTGCTGATCCACAAGGGCTACGAGCTGGAACAGGGCGACGAGAGCTGGGTGAACGGCCCTTCCGGCAGCCACGAGGAGCAGGTGATCAAGAACCTGCTCAAGCGCGTGGCGAAGGAGCGCCCCGGCTACTGGACCCGCGTCGTCGCCGACTGGAAGGGCGTGTCCGAGGAGACCACCACCGGCGTGCACCGCCTCTACCAGCTGGCCCAGGACGGCAAGCTGCTGGTGCCGGCGATCAACGTCAACGACTCGGTCACCAAGAGCAAGTTCGACAACCTCTACGGCTGCCGCGAGTCGCTGGCCGACGGCCTCAAGCGCGCGCTCGACGTGATGCTGGCCGGCAAGGTGGCCGTGGTCTGCGGCTACGGCGACGTCGGCAAGGGCTGCGCGGCCTCGCTGCGTGCCTACGGCGCGCGCGTGATCGTCACCGAAATCGACCCGATCTGCGCCCTGCAGGCGGCGATGGAAGGCTATGAAGTCAACACCATCGAATCGACCCTGGGCCGTGCCGACCTGTACGTCACCACCACCGGCAACAAGGACATCATCCGCATCGAGCACCTGAGCGCGATGAAGGACCAGGCCATCGTCTGCAACATCGGCCACTTCGACAACGAGATCCAGGTCGATGCGCTGGTGTCGTTCGCCGGCATCAAGCACGTCAACATCAAGCCGCAGGTGGACAAGTACATCTTCCCGAACGGCAACGCGATCTTCCTGCTGGCCGAAGGCCGCCTGGTGAACCTGGGCTGCGCCACCGGCCACCCGAGCTTCGTGATGTCCAACAGCTTCGCCAACCAGACCCTGGCACAGATCGACCTGTGGGCGAACAAGGACAGCTACGAGAAGAAGGTCTACCTGCTGCCGAAGAAGCTGGACGAAGAAGTGGCCCGCCTGCACCTGGAAAAGATCGGCGTGAAGCTGACCACCCTGAGCCAGGAACAGGCCGACTACATCGGCGTGCCGGTGGAAGGCCCGTTCAAGCCGGACCACTACCGCTACTGATGCCTG